>QNDR01000005.1 GCA_003646025.1 Candidatus Fermentibacterota bacterium | reverse complement strand
TGAAGGCATTTGAGTTGCAGAACGATATTCCTGTTGCAGTTATTATCTCCGATAATGCTGAAAAGGAAGAGGATGACAAGCTGCCGGAACACAAAAAAATAGTAGCAGACTGGCTGACAGAGGAAAAACGCAGGTACGGTTCCTCCCTGGAAAAGCGGGAGAGAGAGATTATCAGGGAGTTCAAGGAAGACCCGTCGGGAGTTCGAATACTGATAGTTGTAGACAAGCTGTTAACTGGTTTTGACGCTCCCAGAAATACATTCCTGTACCTGGCAAAGCAACTGAGAGATCACAATCTGCTGCAGGCCATTGCCCGCGTGAATCGTCTTTTCGACGGAGATGAGCAGCACGAGGCAAAGGTAAACGGTTTCATAATTGACTATTCAAAGAATGCAAAGAATCTGCGTGATGCAATGGCTCTGTTCTCAAACTATGACCCTGAAGACATTGACAGGGCACTGCTTAACACAGGTGAAAAAATTGCGGAGCTTGAGAGGATATACCAGCAACTGCACGGCATTTTCAATACCGTTCGAAACAGAAAAGACAACGAAGAGTATATCAGGCTGCTTGAAGAGGATGTGGTGAAGAGGGAGATCTTCTACGAGCTTGTAAACAAGTTTATAAGGCAGTTTTCCGCCTGCGGTATGATTCATGATTTTGCCAGGAAATTCGGTGAAAAGAAACTTGCCCGGTATCAGAGAGAGCTGAAGAAGTTCGTGGAGCTGAAAAAGATCCAGAAGATAAAGAATGCAGAAGAAGTGGACTTCTCCAAGTACAAAGATCAGATAAGGCGAATTCTTGATAAGTATGTTTCATCGGAGTATGTGATAGAGCTTTCAGAGCCTCTGTGTCTGTCGGAAACAGAGGCTTTTAATGAGTTTATAGAAAAGGCTGAGAATGGTCTTTCCATCAAGTCAAAAGCAGAGGCTATTGCAGCGCAGACCAGGCGAACCATAAGCGAGCAGTACCACAAAGACCCGGAGTTCTACGGCAAATTCAGTAAGAAGATAGAGGATTTGATAACTCAGCTGAAGGCTGCCCGTCAAGAAGATTTGAAGGCTCTGCTCGATACAGCGCACGACTTCCAGACGCAGGTGCAGAACTATGAAGACAGCGATATTCCCGGGGAGTTGAAGGGCAGAAAGGTTTACCATCCTTTCTATAGAAGCATTGTTTCGATATTTTCCCATTATTCGGTAACTTCTGAAAATATCTGTCTTGTGGTTACTTCTCTGTATGATATTATTGAAAAAAACAAGATCGTTGACTGGGCCGGTAACATAGAGGTGCAGAGAAAAGTGAACCTTGAGATGGAAGACTATCTGTTCGATGTTGTAAAAGAACAGAAGAGCATTCCTCTTACGATTGAAGAAATAGAATCTATCATGTCTTCGTTCTGGAACCTCGCCGTGAGAAACAGATGAAATCTGTTCTGATTTTCAAGTATGGCAGTGAATCCCTTGAGTACCATCTGGTACTGGAAGAACGGAAAACAATTGCTGCAACTGTTTTCCCCAGTTCGGAGCTGCTTGTAAAAGCTCCTGTGGATGCCACGGTTGAGGGGATAGAGGCTTTTCTAGCCAGGAAGTTTGGCTGGGTGCTGAAACAGAAAAGGTATTTTTCAGGCTTCAAACAAAGTACTCACAAGCAATATCTCAGCGGAGAAACCTTCCGGTACAGGGGGCGTTCATACAAGCTGCTGCTACACGGGAATTGTGACACAGGAAGGGTTTCTCTGCAGCATGGCGTGCTGAATGTGTTTCTTGAAGGAGAAAAAACATCAGAGTCTGCCAGACGTCTTGTGGAGAAGTGGTATACGGAGTCTGCTGCTCGTGTATTTCCGGAAAGAGTGCGTGTCTGCTCGGCACTCTTTGGCCTGGATGAACCACCTGTAGTTGTTCAACGGAAGATGAACAGAAGGTGGGGCAGTTACTCAAAGAAGCACAACCGTGTAACTCTTAACAGAGAGCTGATTAAAGTTGCCACAAGATTTATAGACTATGTAGTTGTACACGAGTTGTGTCATGTGTTTGTTGAGAAGCACAATACTGTCTTCTATTCTCTGCTCGAAAGCAAGCTGCCAGACTGGAAGCAGCTGAAAACCGAGCTGGAGCTGTATATGCTCGGCGGGAACTGAGTAATTTTATTCCAGGTCCTGACTGAAAAGCGGCTCGGCAGCATCTTCAAAGATCTCTATGCAGGCCTGTTTTACCTGAGGCTTGTACTCCGGAGCGCAGGCAACTGTGAGAAGGCTTCTGTTTGGTCTGGCCTTCATCATGTATTCGGAGAACGGCGGATCAATCTCATCAAGGGGAATCAGCCTTTCTCTGGAATCGAGGAATCTTATGTCCAGTTTCTGGAATCTTTCCTCTGATACCTTCACAGCTTCGATGGGAAGATCCACAAGAATGTACCCGGGGTCGGTTCCTGATTTTTTTGAAATTTCCAGTGTGAGCAGTTCGGCGATTTCCTTAGGTGTACTGTTTCTGTTTCTCAGGCTATTTAGGAAGTGAGTGTCATTTTCAGATGTGGTAACCGCGTCAATTCTGAAAACCTGAGAGAACAGCCCCTGTCTGTACTTTACCCGCCAGGCCATTTCCCTTACCCACGGATCCTTCGATTTCTTTTCGAGAAAGCTGAGGATCTCGTCGTCGGTCATGAACATAAAGTCCTCGATCTCGTGCAGTTCAACAACGCTCTTTCTGGCTGCGCGCAGAAGCATCTGGTCAACGATCCTTGTTTTCCTGTGGAGATAGACCGATGAATACATCTGCAGTCTCGCAAGAAGAAAATCTCTTACAGCGTTAAGGCCTTTCTCCATGAAAACAAGCCTGCCATTTTTGATTGCCATGATGGAAATTATTCTGTCTACTTCAATGTGGCCGAAAGCAACTCCTGTGAAGTGAAAATCACGCTGGAGGTAGTCAAGCATATCCGCATCTACCTCACCGAAGATCATCTGCTGGGCGTACTTTCTTTTTGTATACCTGCCGGTAATCAGGTCGGCCACATCCTCGGGGTCAACTCCGTGCTTTTCAAGTATTCCCGGTATCAGCCCTGAGCCTTTCACCGGCATTATTGTTCTGCCTGTAACCATATCCGCAACAAGATCCATGTGGTCACCGCCGGTGAGCTCTATGTACAGGGGCTCCAGGGTGTGTGACCATGGAGTGTGCCCAATGTCGTGCAGAAGGCCTGCAGCTTCAACCAGATTTCTAACTGCTCCGGTGGTGTCATTGTACTCGGCGGGGCACTTGTCGCTGAGGTGGCCTGCTATGCGTCCTGCCAGATGTGAAACACCAAGAGCGTGTGCCAGCCTCATGCCGTGTGCCCCGGGATAGCTCTGGAATGTGGTTCCAAGCTGATGGATAAAGCTTAACCTCTGAACCTCTACGGTTTTAAGAAGTTCTTCCTGAAGAAGAGAAAGACGGATTGTTCCCAGAACCGGCTCCCTGATATACATCACTTTGTGGCTCACTTCGTACCTCCCTCTTCAGCGGTTGACAATGTCTGTATTGTTACTCGACCATCCTATGATAATATTCAAACCCTCCGGAAAGGAGAAACCGTGGGAATTTGTGATTTTCACACGCACAGTACTGCGTCAGACGGAAGGCTTACACCAACGGAACTGGTTGATGAAGCCGCGAGGTGCGGTCTTCAGGGCTACGCAATAAGCGATCACGACACGCTTGCAGGTGTTGAAGAAGCTTCAGCGCGGGCAGCTGAACTCGGCCTTTACTACATCCCGGCAGTGGAACTCAGTGTGAATCTTCACATCGGGGGTTCTGCCCACCTGCTCGGTTATTTTCCAGGAGCAGATCTTTCTGTGCTCTGCAACCCTGCTTCAGAGATGCAGAAAGCCCTGCAGTTTGTTGTTGATGGAAGAAACACAAGAAACCCTGCCATTGTTCAGAAATTCAGGGATCTTGGCTTTGATATTTCCATGGAAGAGGTGGAAGCCGAGGCTGGTGACGCAGTAGTTGGCAGACCGCACATTGCATCGGTACTGGTGAAAAAAGGGCTTGTGGGCTCTTCTGAAGAGGTTTTCGGCAGGTATCTCGGGTCTGGAAAACCGGCCTATGTTGAAAGAGAGAGGCTTGGAGACTACAGAGCAATAGAGCTAATCCGTCAGGCTGGCGGGCTGCCTGTGATCGCTCACCCGAAGTATATTCAGGTGGCTGGTCTGCAGGAGCTGGGGGCTCTTGTGGCTTCTCTGGTGGATGCCGGTCTTGCCGGTCTTGAAACATACTACCCGGAACAGTCGAAAGAATTGATTGCTTTCCTGGAGAAAACCGCAGAGAAGCGCGGGCTGCTGCTTACAGGCGGAAGTGATTTTCATGGGATCAAGCACCCGCTGCCTGGCTGGTGCGACGGTTCTTTCGGTGTTGATACAGATAAAGTTTCAGATTTTATCAGCGAATGCAGAAGGAGAGAAGGGATTACCAATGGCAAAACTCAGTGACCTTGTAAAACAGATTGACAAAACGGCTAAAGAAGGAGACAGAGAAAGAGCCCTTAAGATGCTTGAAAGTCTGCTTAAAAAAGTTCCGGAGGCAAAAGCACAGCCTCTCCTCAAAAGACGGAAATTGTACAGAACAGAGCTTGCAACTGAAAAAAGAATTATAGCACTGGAGAAAAAATACAGCGCCTGATCTTTGTTTTTGTGATTCTGGCAGCATCGTGTGGTCCGGTTCTGGTAGATCGGTCCGCGCAGATTTCTTCCTACGCAGCCAGAGCCTCCTGGCAGTGGGAGAACACCGATCATTTCCTGCTTCGGGGAAGGGCCAGACTTGCCGGGGAGAGTCAGGTTTTTTCCGGTCCGTTTATTCTGTGGGCGTCCAAGGATATTCCGGCAGTTCGCGGAGATTTCTCCGGTCCTGACGGTTCTCCTCTGGTCTCGTTTCTGCTGGATTCAGCCGGTTGTCTTGTTTACCAGCCGGAGCAGGCTGAGGCGTACTACTTCTCCGGGGGAATGCCTGCCGGAAGCGGCTTTCTTGATGTTTACGCAGTAATTTCTCTTATCAGAACAGGTTTTCCTGATATACCGGTTCAGTGGAAAATGGTTGCTTCATGTGATACTTCTTCCGCCGAACAGGGAAGATGGATTTTTGTTACCTCTTCATCTGATACGGCAGAGGTCTTCCTTGAAGAGTCACGGCTGTTTCCCTCTTTTAATTCTGAGGATTTTCTGCTTGAGGTAACTTCAACTTCATGGCATGACGAATTTCATGCCTGGCCCATGGAATGGAGCTTGAACTCCCCCTCTACAGATGTTTTAATGCGAATAAGAAGCTTTGATACAAGCAGTGAACCAGCAGGTTCAGTCTGGAGAATGAACATTCCTGTTGCTGTGGATACCGTGATTTCCACAAGTGGTCAATGGAACAATTCATTTGTTTTTCCAATTCGTTAACTTGCGTCAGTTAACAGAATCCCATTACCAGTACCCGTAAAGGGTACAGACCTTTTCATCTGGTTTTACAAGTAGTATATAGCTTGCGTTACCAGAGTAAACATTCCACACGGGAGAATGAAATGGGTATTAGGAACCTTTTGTCCATGTTCAGAGGTTCAGACAATTCCGGCAATTCCGGAATGTTCTCTTCTGCAATGGCAATAGATCTCGGCACTGCCAACACCATTATCTACCAGCCCGGCAGGGGTATTATTCTCGAGGAACCCAGTGTTATCGCTTTGGAGAGAGACAGCGGAAACATCCTTGCAGTGGGCACCGAAGCCAAAGATATGCTGGGTAGAACAGGTGGAGATATTTCCGTTGTAAGGCCTCTGAAAGACGGAGTTATAAAAGAGGCGACAGCCACCATGGCCATGCTGAGAAAGTTTTTTGAGAAGGCCCAGACAAAGCGATTTGCCATGCGCCCGAGGGTACTTGTCTGCGTACCAAGCGGCATTACAGAAGTTGAAGTTAACGCTGTGCGTACATCTCTGGAAAGGGCAGGCGCGAGGGAAGTGCAGCTTGTGCCGGAGCCGCTTGCAGCAGCTGTAGGTGTGGGGTTGCCTGTTGAATCCGCAGTAGGAAACATGATCGTAGATATAGGCGGCGGCACCACCGAGATTGCCGTGATTAGTCTGAATTCCATTGCTGCAGATGGGTCAATAAGAGTTGGCGGCGATGAAATGAATGAGGCTATTGTAAGCTACATGAAACAGAATGCTTACCTTCTTATAGGTGAACGAATGGCTGAGACCATCAAAATAAGGCTTGGGTCTATGGTGGAGGAGGATACCAGGGAAGAAGAGGTTAGCGGCATGGACGCAACCTACGGTATTCCAAAGTCTATCATGGTTAAGGCCAGCCAGATAAAAACCGCTCTTCAACCGCCGGTGAAGGCAATAAGAGAGGCTGTGCAGCAGGGGCTGGAGAGAACACCTCCTGAACTGGGGCGGGACATTGTGAACAGAGGAATTGTTCTTACCGGAGGAGGCGCACTTCTTAAAGGTCTCGATGCGGTTCTCTCCAATGAAACCGGGCTTCCCATAAGGATAGCGGACAATCCTCTTTCCTGCACGGTTCTCGGTGCCGGTATAATTCTTTCCGATATGTACAGGTACCGCAAGCTTCTTATCACCTGATCATGAGAAACCGCGATATCAGACTGATCTGGAACATTGCTGCAGCCATTGTGCTGTTGTTCGTGGGCCCTCCTCTGCTGGGGGTCGGTGGTTCCATTCTGGGGGCGAAGTTTGCCTCGCTTTTCTTCTCGGATGACGCGTCTCCAGAATCCGGTTACCTTTCTCTGTCTGTAAAACTCATGCTTGAAAATGCCGAGCTTCGCGAGATGGCGGCCAAGAGCCGTCTGTACCGGTCCATGCTTAACTACACCAGAATGCCGGATGTTACAGCTCTTGTGGGAAGGGTGATGTACAGATCAGAAGGGCTGGTCAGGGGAGATCTTATAGTAGACAGAGGATCTGATCACGGGGTTTACCCCGGCGCTGTATGTATAACAAGCCGAGGCCTTGCGGGTATTGTAACATCAGTAGATGCAACAAGTTCCACGGTGGTACCAATAACAAGTCCGTCTATTCATGTAAGCTGTATTACCGCGACAACAGGTTCTCTGGGTATTCTGGGCTCCCAGTCGGGAGGGCGTCTGCGGCTGGAGTATGTAGACAGTTCATCGAAGCCGGAAACAGGTGAAACTGTTCTTACCAGCAGATTTGGCGGTGTATACCCTGAGGGAATAGTTGTCGGCAGAGTTGAATCTGTGTCAGAGGGTGCCAGAGGGCTTGATCTTTCACTTGAAGTGAGTCCTGCGGTTGATTTTGAAAGAGTAAATGAAGTTCTGATACTTCTTTCGGAGGAGAATGCGCAATGAGAGACCATCTTTCCGGGTGGCTGATCGTTGCGGCAGCTGTCGTTGTGCAGTTCCTTATGGAGGTTACCCTGGGAAGGGTTTTTGTGGCACCGGCAATTCTTGTGCCGGTGCTTGTTTATCTCTCGCTGCTTTACTCGGATTACTGGTCTATTGAAGGTGCCATGTGGAGTGGTCTTGTTATAGACCTTCTTCTTCATCAGCCGCCTGGCGTAAGCTCCATCGCAATGCTTTCGGGAATTGCTGTTGCCGGAAAGCTGCTGAAATCAACCACCGGTGTTCTGGAGGTGGTATTTGTGTTTAACGCACTCCTCGCATCGGTGTTTACTGACATTGTTTTCATTTTTCTGGCGGCTCGGCCTGTTGGCAGTGGATTCGGCGCACAGACCCTGCTTGTCGTTCCGAGGATTGTCTTTGTTCTGCTGCTTTTCCCCGGTATTCCAATACTGCTTGGAAGAAAAAACAGGGAGTTCTGATGGGTGTTTACTCATCTTCGCACGAGAGGCCCTACCGTTCAATGCTGATAGTTGCGGTGCTGGCATTTCTCGTTCTTGCGGCAAAGCTTTTTGAGCTGCAGGTTTTGAACGGTGAGTACTACAGAGAACTCTCTTCGAGAAATCACATCCGTTCTGTTATGCGTCCAGCTCCCCGGGGTATAATCAGGGACAGGAACGGTGTCGTTCTGGCAGACAACACACCGGCTTTTACCGTGTCTCTGGTCAGCGTGGAGTTTGATACCACAGACACAGAACTTTTAGGCGAGCTTCTGAACATGGATTACAGTGAACTCCGGGAGAGACTGGAGGCAGCAGAGGCTACTCCCTATCGATCCACGCAGATCAGGAGCGGGTTGACTGTTGAGGAAGCAGGAAGAGTGGCAGACAACATGTACCGTCTCGGGGGAGTGTCTGTAGAGGTTCTTCCGAAGAGGCGATACAACTACGGTACATCGTTCTGTCATCTGATAGGATATGTAGGTCTTGCAGACAGTACTAGAGTCTATGAAGGCGAACTTGCCGGGAGAACCGGTCTGGAGAGAATTCTTAACCAGAGGCTTGCAGGTGAATACGGAGTTGTCCGGGAGGTTGTTGATGCACATGGAAGGGTGGTTGAGAATTTTCACGGTGGTGATGCAGAGCCTTCTCCCGGCGAGAGCATCAATCTGACCATTGACAGCAGACTGCAGTTCACTGCCGATTCACTTATAGCCTCCACAGGCCATCCGGGAGCAGCTGTTGTTCTTAACTGGAAAACAGGTGAAATTCTTGCTCTGTCCTCGGTGCCCGGTTTTGACACGAATCTGTTTGTTGGAGGTATTTCGTCGGAGAACTGGAACACTATTCTGGCAGATCCCGGCAAACCTCTGCTGAACCGAGCCTGGGCCACAGCATACCCTCCTGGTTCTACATACAAGATAGTTACGGCGGCCTGGTTACTGGAGTCAGGTATAGTAACAGAAAACACTATGCCTGATCCCTGTTACGGTACATTTCACTTTGCCGGCAGTGATTTCAAATGCTGGGGAGTTCATGGCAGGCTGAACATTGTCGGTGCTCTGACACAGTCGTGTGATACCTATTTCTACCGAACAAGTATGCTCGGTGATATCGATGAACTTGCGGAATTCTCCCGTGGTTACGGTATGGGCGCTCCGGTAACTGATTTTCTTCCCGGTGAGGCTTCCGGTACCATTCCGACCAGGGAACTGCTGAACCAGCTGTTCGGTCAGGGTGGATGGGGACTGGGCAATCTGATGATTGCTTCCATAGGCCAGGGAGAGGTTCTTGCCACTCCTCTGCAGATTGCGGTTACCGCCGCTCTGGTTGCCTCGGGAGGCGAGCTTCCGCCTCTGTCTGTTTTGAAAGGTGAACCTGAGTCTGAAGTGTTCTGGGATACCAGCACATCGGAGGAGACCTTTAATATCGTACGGGAGGGTATGAGACAGTCTGTTTCTTCCAGCAGAGGCACTCTTCACCGTTCGATGAACTATCTGCCTGTCGAGGTTTTCGGCAAATCCGGAACTGCCGAAAGCGGACAGAACGAAGATCATGCCTGGGTTACAGGTTATCTGCAGGAGCCGGTGCCGGTTGCGTTTGCCGTAATTATTGAACACGGAGGCCACGGAGGAGCTGTTGCCGGTCCGGTGGCTGCAGGCATAATTGAAAAAATACTGGAGATATCCAATGAGACAGAGTGAAAAAACAGACTGGTTTTTCATTGTCGCTCTGACACTTTTGCTGGGTCTCGGGTTGATGAATGTTTACTCTGCTTCCGGTTCTCAGAACACCCTTTTTACACACCAGCTGTTTTTTGTGCTTGCAGGGGTGCTGATTTTCTGGGGGGCATCTGTTTTTCCTCTCAGGCTGCTTGAGGAAGCTGTTCCGTTTGTTTATTTCTCATCTCTTATTCTGCTTGTACTGACGATATTTTTTGGCTCCGGACCTGCCGGAAGATGGCTTCAGATAGGACCACTTAACATTCAGTCCTCCGAATTCGCCAAACTGTGCGTAATTGTTCTTACCGCCAGGTGGCTTCCTGCTCTCAGAAGAGAGTATGTAACAGGTGGTGTTTCCCTGTACCTCACCGCGGTGGGGTTGCTGACGGTGTTGACTCTTCTGCAGCCGGATCTGGGAACAGCTTCAGCCATACTGATGATCGTGTTCAGCATGATTTACTGGGCGGGTTTCGGGTTTAACTGGATATTTCTGTTCCTGAGCCCTTTGTCTGCCGCTGTTTCGTCTGTAAAATTTGTCTCATGGCTTGCTTTTACAGCCGTTCTCAGCTGGGTTCTGTACCGGTCCGGGGCAAAGCCCCGCAGGTGGGTGTTCTTTCTCGTTATGACAACAGTGCTGGCCGCGTTTACACCTGCAGCATGGAATCTTCTTCGTCCTTACCAGCAGGCGAGGCTTACGACATTTCTTAACCCTGAGGCTGATCCTTACGGGGCAGGCTGGAATGTTATTCAGTCAAAAGTGGCCATAGGATCAGGAAGGCTTACCGGTGAGGGATTTCTCAAGGGAAGTCAGAATGAGCTGGCGTTTCTTCCGGCAAGGCACACCGATTTTGTGTTTTCCGTCTGGGCTGAGGAGTGGGGCTTTGCAGGAAGTCTTTTTCTGCTTGCACTGTACGCTGTTCTTGCCTGGCGTATCCTGGCCGGTGCCAGGCGTTCTATGAATCCTTTCAACTCGATACTGGCAGCCGGTACCGCCGCCTTTATTCTTATCCATGTGGTGGTTAACGTTGGTATGACTCTGGGTATGATGCCGGTCACAGGACTGCCTCTGCCGCTGGTCACATACGGAGGCAGCCACATTGTAACAGAAATGCTGCTTCTGGGGTTTTCCTACAACACCATAAGAAACTGGCGCAGTTACTGACAGAAGCGGATATCTTCGTTATCATACGGTGTTCGAAAAACCAAATAGAATGAAGGAGAATATGCATCCGATTCTGTTCAAAATAGGTACATTGCCCATAAACAGCTATGGCCTGATGCTGGCCATTTCGTTTCTGCTGGGTGTTAAACTCGCCTCCCGCAGGGCACTGAAACTGGGGATTCCGTCAGACGAAACGGTCAATCTGAGTATCTGGATAATGGCTGCGGCGATAATTGGTTCCAGGGCTTTCTACGTGGTTACGCACATGGAGCAGTATGCAGATGACCCACTGGCCATTGTGGCATTCTGGAATGGTCTGTACGGCCTGAGCATGCTCGGTGGTGTTATCCTCGCAATGGTTGTTGGTTTCGCGTGGATTTTGAAAAAAAAGTGGCCCCTGTGGTCTTTTGCTGATGCTGTGATTCCATCGTTTGCTCTCGGCATCTTTGTTACCAGAATAGGCTGTTTCTACAACGGGTGCTGTTTTGGCCGTGAAACCGCCTGTTCCCTGGGCGTAACCTTTCCAGCAGGTTCCATCCCCTATGCAATTTTCGGGAATGCACCTATTCATCCCACGCAGCTTTACAGTTCGCTGGGAGGGCTTGTTATACTGCTGATACTTCTTCTTGCAGACAGAAGACGCAATTTTCCAGGGTTTATTTTCTCTATGTTTCTGGGACTGTACGGTGCCACAAGGTTTGGTATGGAGGAATTCAGATACTTTGACCACACACCGGCAGGAAATCTCGGGTACAGTGTTTTTGCAGCCAGACCAGGGATGACGGATAACCAGGTTATCAGTCTTCTTATGGTTCTGTTTTCCTTCGTTCTCGGAGTATGGCTTTACTATCGAAATCAAAAAAGTTCCTCCTGAGCCTTCTGGTTCACCGGTGCCGGGGCTGCGGAAGCAGGATTGAACCGGGAACAGGCAGTTTCTGCAGGTGGTGTCTTGTAAGAATGTACCCCCATGGAGATCAGATGGTTGGAGGGATCAGGGTCTTGACGGCTTTTCTGCACTCCGGGGTTGTTCGGGAAATGGTTCTCCGGCTGAAATTCGGCGGGGAGAGGAAACTTGCTGTTACCCTGGCGGAACTGGCACTGAGTTCGTGGAAGGAAACTCCTTCAACTGAGGATACCGTTATTCCTGTACCGACGTCTCCGGGCAGACTTCGTGAACGTGGCTACAATCAGGCTGCCCTCATAGCATCCGCCGTTTCCAGGGCAACAGGAGCCAGGTTCGTGCAGCCACTGATCCGATCCGGTGGAGAGTCGCAGATCGGTGTTTCGAAAGCTGCAAGACCCGGTAACGTCAGCGGGAAGTTTTCGGTCAGATCCGGAACGAGGTGTTACGGGAGGGTCTGGCTTATAGACGATGTAATGACCACCGGAGCTACTATCACGGAAATTGTTTCTACTCTGTCAGATGCCGGAATCCGCAGGGTTCAGCCGGCGGTGGTATGCTTTCGCAGAACAGGTGAAAAGAGTATTATTCCCCGCAAGGAGGTTAACCATGCAGGGGTCTGAAAATGCAGTTCGCAATTATGTGCACAAGTTGAAGTTTCAGGTTAGAGATACTCTTCTTGCGGCAAGGTATGGGCTTAACGCAAGAAACATCTGGGTATTCTGGAAGGGAATGTTGCTGGCCTGGCTGGTTTGGGCATTCTTTGTGTACGCCGGTTTCCTGGCAGCTGGAGATTCGGTTCCTGAAAGGTTCCGTGCGGCGGTGCTGTGTCCCCTGCCGGACAGCCTGTTTATGAGCAGTGTTCCTTCAATAATTCTTCTTGTTGCGGGGACACTTATGGCTTTCTATATCTATATGCTCACGGCGCTCAAGGTTTCAAGGCTGACATTTGAGCAGATCCGGGGGGACCAGTTCTTTTCAGATACGGATGCCCGCAGATTCTGTCGGTCCAACTGGAAACCTGTTGTTGCCACACCCCTGGTAATTGCGCTGGGGATTGTGCTGGGCCTTGCCGTGATTGCTCTGGCAGGTGCAGTTGGCAGAATACCTGCCGCCGGTCCTGTGCTTGCAGGTCTGCTTGTTGTACCTCTGTGGGTGCTTGGTCTGTTCCTTGTTCTTGCCTCTGTAGTTCTGGTGCTTTCCGTGTTTCTGGTTCCAGTGATTACGGCTTCAACAAAAGGAGACACCTTCGAGTGTCTTTTTGAAGTGTTCAGCGTTGTTACATCACAGCCAATGCGGCTGTTCCGGGGATTTGTTACAGGGCTTTCCGCAAGAGTTGTCGCTCTGGTGGTATTTTCCGTGTTTGCGTGGAGTTCTGTTTCGGTTGTTTCTTCAGTCGTTTACCGAACTGCTGGAATTCAGGGCCTGGGAGATACCATGGAATCCGGTTTTTCCAGAGTTGCTCCGGAAGTGGTTCCCTTCTATTCTTCCATTTTCAATCCACTTTCTTCAACTGAACACACGGAATCATCGTGGAGCGGTACTGCAGAGCTTCTGGTTTCCCTTGCAGGTGTAGCTGTATTTCTTGTGCTCCTGGCATTCTGGCTTTCCAGTTGTACCGCACAGTGGACCATTATGTACCTGGGGCTCAGATTTACCCGTGACCGGGAAGATCTCCTGGTTCGAGCAGACGAGGAAGAGTACAGAGAATTCAGGAAAATTCAAAGCAATGCATCCCGCGACGGGAGCAGGAAAAAGGAATGAGCTCTCGGAAATTCGTTCACCTTCATCTGCATTCAGAGTACAGTCTTCTCGACGGAGCCATTCAGTTCAGCAGGCTCGGTGAGTTCCTTGTTAAAAACGGAATGGATGCCGTTGCGGTAACTGACCATGGAAACATGTTTGGAGCTGTACAGTTCTGTGACAAAATGGAAGCTGTCGGTGTAAAACCGATAATAGGCAGCGAAGTTTACCTTACCCCTGGAAGCATGCATGAAAAAAAGAGAGAGTCCGGCAGACCGAAGTATTACCATCTCACACTGCTTGCTGCCAGCGAAGAGGGATATCACAACCTGGTAAAGCTTTCAAGTGCCGGCTTTCTGGAAGGCTTTTACTACAAACCCAGAATAGACCGGGAGATGCTTGAGAAGCACTGTGCCGGATTGATAATAGGGTCTGCGTGTCTTCAGGGCGAAGTTGCTCAGAATCTTCTTCAGGGGAAAAGAGACAAGGCAGTGGAAGCTGTCCGTTACTACCAGAGCCTGGTGGGAAAAGACAGATTCTTCATTGAACTGATGGATCACGGGCTTGCTGAGGAAAAACAGATTCTCACAGCGCTGGCTGAGGTTGCTGCTGAAACAGGAGCTCTGCCTGTGGCTACCAACGATGCACACTACCTGTCGAAAGATGATGCGAAGGCCCATGAGATTCTGCTGTGTCTTCAAACCGGCAAAACCCTGGATGACCCGGGAAGAATGAAATTCGGGACCGAAGAGTTTTACGTAAAAACTCCAGAGGAAATGGCGGTTCTTTTTGACTGGATTCCAGAAGCTGTTTCCAATTCAGTCATTATCGCGGATATGTGTGATTTTTCGGTTAAACAGGGTGAATTTCTTCTTCCTGATGCACCGATGCCTGACGGTTATGCCAGTCAGGGTGACTACCTGGCCGATCTTGCCGGTGAAGGGCTGAGCAGGAGACTGGGAAGGCAGGTTACGCAAAAGGAAAGGGAGAGACTCGAATACGAGCTTGAGATTATCAACGGTATGGGCTTTCCCGGGTACTTTCTTATCGTTTCTGAACTGATGCGCTGGGCAAGGGCAGAAGGTATACCTGTGGGGCCGGGCAGGGGATCGGCCGCAGGAAGTCTTGTTTCATTCGCAGTGGAGATTACCGATGTTAATCCTCTGGACCACGATCTGAGTTTTGAAAGATTTCTGAATCCTGCAAGGGCCCAGATGCCGGACATTGACCTTGATGTGTGCGTAGAACGAAGAGCTGAAATCATTGAGCATATCAAGCAGCTGTACGGGGAGGACAGTGTCTGTCAGATAATTACCTACAACAGAATGAAGAACAAAGCTGCCATCCGTGATGTAGCAAGAGTTCTCGGTATGAGCTACGACGACGGAGATATTCTTTCCCGGCTTGCAGGCGAAGCAGACGATGGCAGCGGAAAAAGCCTCCTGGAGATGGTGTAATCGAATTCTGCTCTGAAAGCTCAGGTAAAGCAGATCAGCAGGGCATCAACCCTCATGGAGTATGCAGACCGCCTGTCCGGTATAGCCAGACATGCCGGTGTCCATGCCGCAGGTGTTGTAATAACCCCCGGTCGTCTGGACAGGTATGTACCCCTCTACTGGAACAAGGAGAAAGGTGTCACCACCCAGTACGAAATGAAAGCCGCTGAGAAGATAGGTCTTCTCAAACTTGATGTTCTGGGGCTCAGAACTGTAACTGTTATCGATCATGCAGAAAAGGCTGTGAAGCTGAGAGAACCGGATTTCTCAATAGAGAAAATCCCGTTTGATGATCAGCCTGCCCTTGAGATGATAAGTTCCGGTAGAACCTCGGCTGTATTTCAGCTGGAGGGCAGCGGTATGCGTGAGGCTCTCAGGAAGATAGGGGTAAACCGTTTTGATGATGTAACTGCCGCTGTGGCGATCTACCGTCCCGGGTCCATGCACATGATAGACATCTACGCAGACAACAAGAAAAAAGCATCCAGGGGAGAAAGTATAAGCTATCCCCATCCGCTTCTTGAAGAAGTCCTTTCCGACACCTATGGAGTGACTATCTACCAGGAGCAGGTGATGCGTATTGCAAATGTTGTAGCAGGTATGACCATGGCTGAAGCAGACAACCTCAGACGGGCCATGTCGAAGAAAATAGCTTCAAAAATGGCAAAGATGAAGACGGTGTTTCTTAAAGGAACTGCGGAAAAGGGACTGGGAAAGAAGAAAGCTGTAGAGATCTGGGGACTGATAAAAAAATTCGCGGAGTACGGTTTCAACAAATCGCATGCTGTGTGTTATGCCATTTTAGCGTACAGAACAGCATATCTGAAAAGGCATTACCCGGCAGAGTATATGGCAGCGTGTCTGACAAGCGAAATCGGTACAGTTTCAAAACTGAGGTTTCTGGTAAAGGAAGCTGTGCGCATGGGGGTAACTGTTGCAGGGCCATCTGTTAATCAGGGGCTTGCCAACTTTGTCGCCTCCTCTCCTGATGAAATTGTTTACTCCCTGGCCGCGGTCAAGAATGTGGGCACAACACCTGCTGATGAGATTGTTGCCGCCAGAAATGCCGGCGGTGAATTCAAAACCATATTTGATCTGTGCGCCGGTGTTGCCCTTGTTGAGGAATCCTCGGGTCTTAACAGGCGGGCTCTCGAGTCATTGATTCTTGCAGGCGCTACGGATTGTCTTGAGGGTAATCGTGCTCAGCAGCTTGCCGTAATGGAACAGGCTCTTGACTATGCCTCGGCATCCAGGAAGCACCGTGATTCAGGTCAGATGTCTCTTTTCGGAGATGCAGGAGAGCAGCCGGTTGCACCTGCACTTCCTTCGGTTGATGAATTTCCCCTGGAGGACAAACTGGAGAAAGAAAAGGAGATGCTCGGTTTTTACTTTTCAGGGCATCCTCTTGATATGTATGCAGAGGAAGTGAGCGGGTTCACTACTCACTTTGCTGATCAGATATCTTCCGCTTCGCCTGGTTTCGTATCGGTAGCAGGCGCTGTAACACAGGTTAAAAAAGTGAATTCGCGCAACGGACAGATGGCTTTCATTACGATTACAGGCAGAAAGGGCTCTGCTGAGGTCCTGTGTTTTTCCGATATACTTGAAAAGTACGGTGACTTAATCACTACCGGGGCTCTTGTTCTTCTTGAGGGAGAGTTGAAACGCGGCAAGGGAGGCAGGGAGAATAAAATGCTTGTTGACCGAGTTATTCCCCTTCATCAGTGCCGGACAATCCTCCACGCCGGTATATTTATTGATGTGGACGGTTTTCAGTGTGGAATTGACACTCTTGAGAAAGTTGCTTCCTACTTGAAGCTGAACCCTGGAGAGGCCAGAGTATTCATGAGGGTTCGGTTCCCGTCGGGAAGAGTTGTTGATGCCCTTTCCAGGTCAATTAAAGTAAAACCTGATGATAGTGTTCTTGCAGGGCTGAGGAATATTCTGCCAGAAGAATCAAGTGTGTCTCTGTGCCGAAATGACGGGAGGTTCAGATGAAATTCTTATCGGTGACTGTTCTGCTGATCAGCCTGTCTGCTGCAGCAGGAGAGCTTATGCGGGTTGCAGGGGAACCCACTGCAGGTGTCATTGCTCCCAGAACATTCAATGTGGCAATGAGTACTTTCCCTGAAAGCGGGCTTAAGTTTTCAATTACTGCGGGAATCCTGCCGAGATTTATGGCCGGGCTGGGGTATGGCGGATGGAACATCATGGGCATGAGCGATCCTGCCTGGTTTGATGGTGTATATCTTAAAGCGAGGTTCAGAATTTTTGATGAGAAGCGGTCTTTCCCGGCGGTAGCACTTGGGTATGACAACGAAGAAGAACATGCCAGATCCGGAGCAGAGTACCTGAGGCCGGCCAGAGACTTTTACGTGGTTTTCAGCAAGAATTACATGGGTTGGGGCGGCGATATGGGTTTTCACTTCGGTGTTAATATATCAGAAGAATACGGTGATCATATCGGCTGCTGGGCAGGAATAGATAAATCTTTTCCCGGCGGATTCGGAGTTGCCGCAGACTGGGATCTTGCAACAAACGGCAATACAGATTACCGGGTTGAAAAAACCGGGGGATTTCTTGATATTGAAACCTACTGGGAAAGTTTCGGTCAGGTAAGAATAGGGCTTCGTTTCAGTGATGTTCTTGAAACAGGAGGAGCGCCCTATCGTTCACTGGTAATAGATTTTCTTGGACTGATTTAAGAGGAGATGATATGGACAGAAAACTGATGAAGGCGTACTCTGAAATTGTTCTCTCCGGCGCTCTCAAGATAGGCAACGACGATGTTCTCTGGCTGCGCAGCGAGCCGGTACACCAGGAGTTTGCAAGGTTTCTGGCAGAAACGGCCTACGAACTTGGAGCAAAGTATGTGAATGTTTCCTACGAGGATCCTGCTTTTGACCGGATAAGAATTGATAACACTACGGTTGACAGTTTTCTTGACTATGTACCGGAAAACAGATCGGCAATGTTCGACTCTGTGGTGAGGGAGGGATGGCGCTCGCTCGCACTGCGCGGGCCAGCCGATCCGGATCTCATGGAGGGAGCTGATTCCGCAAGGCTGGCCAGAGCTACAAAAGCTTCCTCTATGGCCAGAAGGGGTTTTCTTTCTGCCATTTCCTCAAACAGGATTCCATGGAATGTGTGCCTGGCTCCAACCCGTGCATGGGCCGCAAAAGTTCTGGGCAGCGATGATAACTGGGAAAAGAGAATATGGGACATTCTGATACCTGTTCTCCGCCTGGACAGAGAGGATCCTGTTGCTGCATGGGCAGAGCACGATGCTCTTCTGAAGCGCAGGGCAGAGTTTCTTAACAGCCGCAGATTTCCGGGAATCAGGTTTACAGGTCCTGGAACGGATCTGACTGTGGGTATGCTGCCCGACAGGCTGTTCAACGGGGGAAGCTCAACATCTTCCGACGGAACAGTTTTCTTTCCGAATATTCCGACGGAAGAGATTTTCAGTACTCCTGATATGACGGCAACCAGAGGCAGAGTGAAGTGTACAAGACCTGTGACCGTCTACGGTGCCCAGGTTGACGGGGCGTGGTTCAGATTTGAGAACGGCAGGGTTGTTGAATCCGGTGCAGAGACAAATGCAGAGGTGCTGAAACAGTATCTTGCAACAGACGACGGAGCTTCAATGCTCGGTGAAGTTGCGCTGGTAGGCGTGGATTCGCCTATATACAGGTCGGGCAGAGTATTTCACAACATACTGTTCGATGAAAACGCATCCTGCCACATTGCGCTGGGAAACGGTTATACAGACTGTATAGAGAATGGAACCACCATGGATGAGGAAGAGCTTCGTCAGCACAGATGCAACCAGTCTCTTGTTCACACGGATTTCATGATCGGAAGTGAAGAGGTTGATGTTATCGGTATAGCAGAAGATGGTTCTGAAACTGCAATTATCACAAACGGCGAATTCGTTATTTGAAAGGACTGGAAAAATGGTTGACCCCAGACTTCTTGAAATTCTGGTCTGTCCACGGTGTAAAGGCGAGCTGGAGTACAGAACAGATGGAAGTGAAAGATTGATTTGCCGAAAGTGCGCCGTTGCATTTCCTGTGCGGGATGACATTCCTGTGATGCTCATGGATGAGGCTGTGCCACTTGAGGTTTCCGGGCAGGAAAACTGAAGACTGTAGTATACATCAGGGTGAAAGTATCACCTGGCAGCAGCACAACCGAATTTCATTCGGTTATGGATGACGGGTGTTGCAAAATCAGGCTGAAAGCACCCCCTATAGACGGAAGGGCGAATAAGGAGCTTGTACGGTGGCTGTCAAAGCAATTTGGTGTTTCTGCTGCTGGCGTGCAGATAAAATCGGGGAAAAGTTCAAGAAGAAAAACAGTAAAAATTGTATCTCCTTCGGTTACACCATCCTGGTATCATGAGTGAGAAGTTGCTTGCCGAGTCTATCCGCAGAGCGCTTGACGAAAACAGCAGGCGGATTCTGGTAAGGAACATACATGGAGCAGAGAAGTTTGTAGGTGTTCTGGAATCCGTTCTTGAGAATCTCCGGGTTTTAGCAGTGGACTGTACCGATGATAATTCCCTTCGTAACAGCCTCTCCGCATACTTTGCAGGAGACAGTTTTTCCGACGCGGAAACAGCATTTGAAGCCGGCTGGAGGTCTCACTCCACCGAGATTTCTCTGTGCTCTGAAGCTTCCGGTCTTGAGGTAGTTGCCGGTCTTCACTCTGTGAAGCAGAAAGTTAAGAACTTCATTTTGAACAAAACTGCGGCTCCTCTGGAGGCTTCTGTTGTAAGCAGAATATTATCCTCTTTTGCCTGGTCTCTTCCAACTGTAATCTGTTTTGTTAACTACACAGGGCGCGAAGACTGCCCTGTATTCACGCTCTCACCTGGCGCAGATACTTCTACCCCCCCGATTGTTGTTTTCAGCGGCGACAGTGGAGATCTTGACGGGGCAGATGCTGTTATCGAATCGGGAATGCTGTCTCCCGAGGCGGTTCGACTGTACCTGCAGGAACACAACCTGGATCTGTCTGCGGAGACAGTGCTGGCAGCTGCTGATGGAGACGAGGGTCTTGTTAAACTGTACTCAGGGCTGTACAGGCTTACCGGTGCAGTATTCGACCATGTGTTTTCCGCGCTGGATTCATTTCTGGCACAGAACAGCGAACTCGCTGTTTTTGCAGGCTTTGCATCTGTGATTGGAATGCAGTTTCACCCGGAAGAGGTTTTTCAGCTGTCCGGCGTGGCAGACACAGAGGTTTTTGCCACAGGACGCAGGATAAATCTGTGGAGCGGACACATTGCAGCACGATTTTCCAGTACCGCTGTTCGGGACTACCTGCTTAAAGAGGTTTCTCCTGAAGGGAAAGACCTGTTGCTACGGAAGGCGGCCGGGGTAGTTCTTCAGACAAGAGGGAAGAACTCCCGTTCTTATCAGACAGCCGCCGATTTTCTGGTCAGGTCAGGATTCAGCAGCCAGGCATCTGAGTACTACAGGATTTCTGCTGAAATGGCCACTGGTGAATACCGCAGGGCAGATATGTACAGGAAGGCATCTTGTTTCTCTGAGGAACAGACCGACAGGTTTCTTTTTCTCTCCGCCTTGAATCTGTACAGAGGAGAGTTTTACCTCAAAGCTATTGAGGTTTTGAATTCTGCAGGTTCCGGATGGGATTCTGAAGTTTCAGTTCTGAGAGGCCTGTGCGCAGCCTCGGGGGATGTTCTTCCTCTACATAAGTCCGGCGGATTTACACACAGTGAAGCTTCTGAGCTTGCCATGGAAATAATTGAGTCCAGGAGATTCAGAGATGCCGGGGATTACCACAGGGCGGAAAGAGTTCTTCTCCGCTGCTCCGCGGGAACTTCTGTGCGCTCAGTATCCTGTCTTGTGGAGCTGGGGGAACAACTGCACAGGCGGGGAATAGTTGAAGGCTCACTGAATGTAATGGTTCTGGCTGTAAGAGAAGCCAGAGCGCTTGGAGAGAAATGGCTTGAAAGAAAAGCGCTCTTCACCTGTCTTAAAGCGTGGAACCGTCTTGGCAGACACAGCAGACTGAAAGCAGAATTGAGCAGATTGACAGAGCTGGTTTATGTATCAGGAAACAGAAGCAAACTCGTTTCGATTTACAACCTCTACGCTAATTCTCTTATCAACAGCCGGAAGCACAATGAAGCACTTCAGATTTACACTTCAGCTCTGGGAATTCTTGCCATGGTTCCGGAATCCAGACAGATGAAGATCGTTATTCTGAACAACATTGGAGTGGTTCAGCAGATGCTTTTCCAGGTAAGTGAAGCTCTTAGAACACTTATGCAGCAGGTAAGGATCTCAGTGTCTTCGGGCAGCCTTCCGCAGGCCTGTATAGCTTATGGCAACATGGCCCGCATATTTGTCAACCTCGGGAAAGTAGATGCCGCGGAAGATTGTTTTGAGACCATGGTTGAATTTACCGCCCTGGGAAAAGTTGCCGAGGCTTCCGAGCCTGTATTTTCCGTTGCAGCACAGATCGCTTTTTTAAGAGATGATGTTGATACTGCCATCGCAATGATAGATCGGTCTCTTCAGCTTTCCAGACAGGGAGGTAAAAAGAGAAAGCTTTCCTTTGGGCTTCTCAAGAAGGGTTCCATGCTTCTTCAGGCTGGCAGGTACAGAGAAGCGGAATCTGCATTATCCGAGGCTGTGGAAGTTTCAGTGTCATCCGGGTCGGAAAAGAATGCGTTTCTTTCAGAGATGAGACTCACCGTGGCCAGGTGCTTTCTTGGGAAAACCCGTCCGGTTGAGCTTCTGTCATTGAACGATGCTATGGAATTGGAAGATATTTTCAGAGGCGAGAAGATGTACTACCACTGGCTTTTTACATCAAGCAGACAGAGTCTGTGTGCGGCAGGCCAGCTGCTTTCCCAGGGGCTTTCTCACGGACTGTACTTCCATTCCTATCTGTATATGCTGCAGAAGATTGTGAGACATCTTCCCGCAAGTCTTGCAGATGCAATCCCCCTTGTGCATAATTACCCCTCCTGTGAGTAATTGAGAGGTGTACGATGTATATAGTGATACCCCGTGACTGGGGAGATGTTGTCTCTTCCCGGGACGGTATTTTTGTTTGTGAAGAATATTCAGTGGAAAGTATCAGGAAAGGGCTTGAAAACGGAGAAAAGACTTTTCTGATAGGAGCTGATGCTCTTTCGAACTCAGGCGGGTGGCTTTTAGTAAGGGATCATCTGGCACTGTTCGGTACAGGCTCTCTGGCAGGTCCGAATCATCCTTCCGGCCCCAGGTTTCCCAATCTCAGGGGTATGTACATTGTACCGAGGGTGCAGGACCGCTCCGTTAGATCCGGTATTGTTATGAAAGTTCCCGATACCAGATTCAGTACCGGAGCAGAGTTGAAGGCATTTTCCTGTGATGCCCTTGTTTCCAGTGGTATTGACCTGGCTGTTGCAGCAGCTCACGGCGGAGCCGGTGTTGTTTTTGTTTTGAACTGCAGAACACCGGCAGACAGGAGCAGAGCTGATTTTTCTTTCCTGAACACACTTATTCAGGAAACAGAGGAGGTGAGGAGTAGTGAACTACAAAGAAACCATTAAGCTTCCCAGAACGAGCTTCTCCATGAAGGGCGGGCTGATTAAAAGGGAACCCGAGCTTCTTGAAAGATGGAGCGAGATGGATATTGAGGGCAGAATAACTGCCGCCAGAAAGGATTCCGAGTCATTTGTTCTTCACGACGGGCCGCCTTATGCCAACGGACATGTTCACCTTGGAACTGCTCTTAACAAGATACTTAAAGATTTTATAGTGAAGAGCCATACAATGATGGGTTACTATTCTCCCTACGTTCCAGGATGGGACTGCCATGGTATGCCTATTGAACACAAGGTAATGACAGATGCAGGAGAGGAAAGAGCCTCGCTGTCTCTTATGGAAATACGCAACAGATGCAGGGATTATGCTGCCGGGTTCGTTGATGTGCAGCGTGAAGAGTTCAAACGGCTCGGTGTGTTCGGCCGGTGGGACAACCCCTATCTCACAATGAAAAAGACATATGAGGCCGGTATTGTAAAAGCTTTTGGAAAACTGGTTGAAGACGGATATATCTACCAGGGTCTTCGTCCTATTCACTGGTGTACTTCATGTACCACAGCACTTGCCGACGCTGAAGTTGAATATGCTGATCATTCCTCGCCCTCAGTTTATGTTGCGTTCAGGCAGGTTGATCCGGATCGCTGGCTTGCAGCAGGTGTTCCAGGTGATGTTGAGGTTGTCATCTGGACAACAACACCGTGGACACTTCCAGCCAACATGGCTGTTGCGCTGAATCCAGGGGAAAACTACGTGATTGTGGACACTGCAGACAGACACTTCCTGGTGGCAGAGAGAAGGGCACAGGCATTTATTGAGGCTTCAGAGATAGACGGTTCTGTAAGACCCGATCCGGTCTTCAGAGGGAGAGAGCTTGAAAATCTTGTTCTGGAACACCCGGTTAATCCGGAGAAAACCTCTCTGGTAATTCTTGCCGATCATGTAACAATGGACGATGGAACCGGTTGCGTTCACACTGCTCCCGGTCACGGTTCTGATGACTTTATGGTCTGTCAGAATTACGGAATTGAGACTTTCTGCCCGGTTGGGCCGGAGGGAAAGTTTACTGAAGAAGGCGGCAAGTACAGAGGGCTTCATGTTTTCAAAGCAAATTCCGTGATAGTTGAAGACCTCACCGAATCTGGAAGAATGATTGCTTCAAGCAGTATAAAGCACAGCTACCCTCATTGCTGGCGATGCAAGAAGCCGTTGATCTTCAGAGCCACGGAGCAGTTTTTTCTCAGTCTTTCCCACAGGGATCTGAAGAAAAGGGTTCTGGAAATGGTGGACGAGGTAAACTGGTATCCAGACTGGGGATACGACAGAATGAAGAACATGATGTCTGTGAGGCCCGACTGGTGTCTTTCAAGACAACGATCATGGGGGGTTGCTCTCCCGGTGTTTACCTGTCCGGACTGCGGAGAGGCGGTTCTTGATTCAAAGCTGATAGCGAAGGTTGCGGAAAAGGTCCTTGAAGACAGTGCAGATGTATGGTTCACCATGTCTCCTGATGAAATATTTGCCCTTGACGGAAGAAAAGCCCGGTGTCCCCACTGTGGAGGTACTTCCCTCAAGAGGGTTGACGATATTCTAGATGTCTGGTTTGACAGTTCCCTCAGTCACTTCAATGTGCTTACAGAGGAATACGGTCTGTCAAGGCCTGCATCGGTTTACCTTGAAGCCACCGATCAGCACAGAGGCTGGTTCGGAGTAAGCCTTGTCACCTCAAATGCTCTTGGTCTTTCCCGTCCGGTGGACAACATCATTACCCACGGTCTGATTCAGGACAAAAAGGGCAAAAAAATGTCCAAATCTCTTGGAAATGTAATTTCCCCTCTGAAAGTAATCAGTGCCAACGGTGCCGATATTCTGCGTCTGTGGTTTGCGGGAATAGATTACACTTCCGATTTCAGGGCAGATCTCGGACAGCTGGCAGATTCCAGAGAAGCCTACAGGAAGATAAGAAACACAATACGGTTTATGCTGGGCAATCTGGAAGATGCCACTGGAAAAATGCCCGACCCGGAGACCCTTACAGGTCTGGACAGATACATCTGGCTCAGGTTCCGCAAACTCATGGCTTTTTGTATCGATGAATACAGGAAGTTCCAGTTTCACAGGGTGTATCGCGAGTTGAGAAATTTCATGGTCATAGAGCTTTCCGGTCTCTACCTCGATGCCAGAAAAGACAGACTGTACTGTGATGATCCCCACAGCCCGGAAAGGGCTGCCACAGTTGAACTGCTGGGCTGGCTTACCGTTGAACTCAGCAGGCTGCTTGCTCCTGTTATTCCTTTTACCGCGGAGGATATATGGGATCATATACCCGACAGTCTCAAACATTCGGAAAGTGTACATCTGGAACTTTTCACGCTTGATTCTTCACTTAGTGCGGAAGAAGAAGCAGAGCTGTCTTCATGGTCTGAGTATCTGGATGTCAGAAAGAACGTTCTTAAGCGTCTTGAGGAGCAGCGCACCCAGGGTACAATAGGCGGTGGACTGGATGCCCATGTTTACCTGACCCTCCCGGAGGAAATGGTACAGAGTGCGCTTGGCGAGAGCTGGGCAGATTTCCTGATTGTGTCCAGAGTGCTGGTTGGTACTGGCGAAACAATTGAGATAGAAGTAGTTAAAGCCGAAGGCGGCAAGTGTCAGAGATGCTGGAAGATCATTCCTGAGGTTGGAACACATCCCTTCGCGGATGATGTCTGTCCCAGATGCGGAAAGGTTCTTGAGACAATTGAAAACTAAACCTGCAGCCTTTGCAGCGGCAGCGGCAGTGCTGGTGCTTGATCAGCTGACAAAGCTGGCCATGAGACATATTCTGCTTGACGGTGTTCCCCGGGATATTTTAGGCAGTGTGGTAAGAGTAACACTCAGGTACAACACCGGAGCGGCATTCAGTCTCGGGTGGGGAGGCCCTGTTATTCTTTCGGTATTCACCGTTCTGGCTTCTGTGTTTCTGGTGCGCTACATGCTGAAGATCGAGGGCAGAAAAAAGGTTCTGTGGCTGGGTGTTGTGCTTGGCGGTGCAGTAGGAAACCTCACAGACAGACTTATTATGGGAAAAGTAACCGATTTTATCGATATTGGATCAACCGGGTGGAGATGGCCCACCTTCAATGTAGCAGACATCGCCATCTGTATCGGGGGCATCGCCGTGTTTTTCCTGTTCAAAGGATCGAAGCGGCTGGAGGTACCCACAAAGGAAAACCAGACATGAAGAATACCGGCAGGATCGTAGTTGCCATCGGAGGGAACTCCCTTATCAATCCGGGATCCGGACGGGGCAACAGAGAGACCCACGAAGTTGCGCGGGCTGTGTGCGAAGAACTTGCTTCAATTGCGGATGTATTCGGCAGCCTTGTTGTTACCCATGGAAACGGACCTCAGGTAGGCTTTGAACTCATTCGCAATGCACAGGCAGACCACATTATTCCACGAGACGGTATGGACGCGAATGTAGCTGCAACCCAGGGCATAATAGGTTATCTCCTGCAGCAGGTTCTGGGGGATGTTCTAGAGGAACGGGGAAAGGAAATCCCTATTTCCAGCCTGATCACACAGGTCGAAGTCAAAGCTGATGACCCCGGTTTTCAGAATCCCACCAAGCCTGTTGGTCCTTTTTACAGCGAAGAAGAGGCCAGAGACAAGATGAAGGCAAAGGGCTGGGCAATGAGGGAGGATGCCGGTCGCGGCTGGCGACGGGTTGTTCCCTCTCCAATCCCTAAAAAGATAGTGGAACTCGTTTCCATCAATGCGCTGATTGAAGCCGGTCAGATAGTGATCTGTGCCGGAGGTGGCGGAGTTCCGGTTGTAAGGGAGGGCAGGAAGATCCGCGGGGTTGCCGCGGTGATAGACAAAGACCATGCCAGTGCCCTTCTGGCTTCAAAGCTGAAGGCTTCAACTTTCGTGATTTCAACAGGCGTGCCTGAGGTGTACATCAATTACGGCAAGCCTGATCAGAAGGCTTTGAGGTCTGTCACAGCATCGGAGATAAAGGGTTACATGGATGCCGGGCATTTTGCGGCAGGTTCCATGAAGCCCAAGATAAGAGCTGCTCTGGGTTTTCTTGAACACGGCGGTTCCAGGGTTGTTGTTTCCTCCCCGGGCAATCTGATCAACGCGTTAAAGGGTAAGGCCGGAACAACTATTACTCCTTAATGGATAAAAAGGGAGGGGCGACTAACTGTGCCCCTCCCAAATTACTAAAACCCATTCTTAATTTCCGCCCAGGTGATTCGCTCCAGTGCAACGGGCTGATCTCTTACTATTTTGAACAGATCGCCGGCCTGAATGGATGAACTTAATGGGGTCCAGTTCCAACCGGCACTTGTAGTTCTGTAAGCTTCCATACCGTTAACGGTTGTTCCGCAGGCAGGGTACCAGTTGCTTCCATCATTACGATGTGTTCCAAGCCACACTGTATCGTAAGTTGTAACAGGCTCCATAGACATATCCAGATGAGTGACCCAGACAGTATAACCGGCAAAAGTGAACCCGCTGTTCCACGCAGCACAGGGGTATGTCGTTTGAAGTATTGGAGCTCCCTCGGGTCCTGAATCGTCTGCAATCACGAGAAGCTCAAGTTCCGTAGGAGGAGATGCGGTTGTTACAGCCCAGCATGTGTAGCTTCTGATGTAAGCTTCGGTATATCCGAAATCGTCAACAACAGCATAGTCTCCAAATGAAGCGGGTATGGTGGAGAAAACCTCATCTGCATTGTAAGCGTAGCTGTCGTAAACTGCATCGGTGGCCGGCAGAGCATAACCCACTCCACCGGGCTCTCCCCGGAGTGTATCCGAGGCAGAAGCGATACAGGCTACCGCAACAAGAACCACAAATAGTTTCATAATTACCCCTTCCTTTCGTTGTGTAATCATGAAGTTAGTAGTATTTCAAGTCAATGCAGGATGAATATTCGGGTAGAACAAAAAAAGGGAGGGGCAAGCGCCCCTCCCTTAATCGAATAAACGATTTAGAACATGTTCTTTATGCCAGCCCATGTAGTTCTGTTGAGAGAAACAGTTCCGTCAATGACCTTGAAGAGATCTCCTGATTGAAGAGATGCGCTGATGGTTTCCCATGCCCATCCTGCAGCCACGGTTCTGTAGGCTTCGGAACCGGTAACGGTTGTTCCGCAGGCAGGGTACCAGCTGCTGCCGTCATTTCTGTGGGAGCCAAGCCACATGGTTGATCCGATAGGAATAACAGGCTCGTCAGATGTGAGATCCATTACGGCGATAAGAACATCGTAGGAACCGAATGTGAAACCGCTGCTTGCAGCTGCTGTTGTGTAGGAAACCTGGCTTACAGGAGCGCCTGAGGGAGCGCCAGAAGCATCTTCTACAACGAGAAGTTCGAGAGCTGTAGGAGCGGAAGCTGTTGTTACAGCCCAGCAGGTGTAAGTTTCAAGAATTGCGTCTGCATCGACTGCTGCTGTGTAATCGTCAACAACAGCGTAATCTGTGAAGGAAGCCGGGATACTGCTGAAAACTTCACCGTCGTTGTAGGCGTAAGTGTCGAGGGTATCATCGGTTTCAGGAAGAGCGTATCCAACTCCGCCAGAGTGCCCTGTCAGCGTGTCGGAAGCAAAGCCCAGAGCTGCAACTGCAAGAAGAACCACTAAAAACTTCATAATATCTCCTGATCTGTTTCGCCCGTTGAAGGGCAACATAAATAAACTACACACAGGTGTCTGAAAACCTGCTTACGGTAAATAACCAATTAAACCAGTTAAGTCAATAGGTGATCTCAGATTTGTAGCGACGATATATCGCATGGAAATGCCCTTGACAGCTAAACGGATGATTGGATATTATCGGCGCGATATCAAGGTGAATGTCTTTAATTACTGTGCCGGGCGATTAGCTCAGTTGGCTAGAGTGCTTGCTTGACATGCAAGAGGTCACTGGTTCGATTCCAGTATCGCCCACCAGGTTTTTTGTGCAAACAGTATTTCAATGGAAGGAGGTTGAACAGCATGGCCAGTATAGTGTTCCCGGACAACAGTTCAAGGGAGATTGAACAGGGAACCACCGGTCTGGATGTCGCCCTTTCCATATCAAAAGGGCTGGCAAAAAAGGCTGTTGTGTTTGAGTTCAACAACAGGCTGATGGACATGAATGAATCGATTCCGGGAGACGGACGGATGAGGATCATAACAAGTGATGACCCGGAGTCACTGGAAATTGTGCGTCACAGCTGTGCTCACCTCATGGCTGCCGCAGTGCTGGAACTGTATCCGGATACAAAGTTCGGGGTAGGTCCAGCGATAGAGAACGGGTTCTACTACGACATGGATATTCCCGGCTTCAAGGGAGAGAAGGATCTCGAAGCAGTGCGCTCCAGGATGAAGAGGCTGATTAAAAAGAATGTGAAGTTCCAGAAGAAAGTGATCTCTTACGACGAGGCCTTGTCACTGTTTTCCCAGCGGGGCGAGAGATTCAAGTTAGAACTTCTGGATGAAATAAAAGACAGTGGTGAAGAGATAACCGTGTACACACTCGGTGGGTTTACTGACCTGTGTCGGGGACCACATGTACCTTCAACGAAATTTCTTTCCAGTTTTGAACTGCTCAGTGTCGCAGGCGCCTACTGGCGGGGCAGCGAACACAACGAGATGCTTACAAGGATATACGGTGCAGCGTTCAACACCAGAGAAGAACTGAGCACTCATCTGACTTTCCTGGAAGAGGCCAGAAAGAGAGACCACAGAAAACTGGGTGCTGAACTGGAGCTGTACAGCAGCAAAGGTATGGGAGGCGCCGGATTCGTTTACTGGCTTCCAAAGGGAACCATAGTGAAGGAAAACCTGGAGAACCTGTGGAAAGATGCACACAGGAGGGCAGGCTATCAGCTTGTAAGCACTCCTCACATTGCCCCGGTTGAACTGTGGAAGACTTCAGGTCACTACGATTACTACAGAGATAACATGTATTTCACAGAGGTGGAGAACGGGGAGTACGCAATAAAACCCATGAACTGCCCTGGCCACATTATCATATACAAGAACTCAAAGAGGTCCTACAAAGAACTGCCTATGCGGATCGCGGAGCTCGGTACCGTTTACAGGTTTGAAAGAAGCGGTGCTCTTCACGGGCTTATGAGGGTTCGTGGTTTTACCGTTGATGACGGTCATATCTTCTGTACCGCCGATCAGATCGTTTCAGAGATTCAGGATGTTGTAAGGTTTGCGCTGTACTTTCTAAAGATGTTTGATTTTGGCTACCGGATAGAGCTTTCTCTTATGGATCCCGCAGACCCCGGCCATTATGCAGGTGATCCTGCAGACTGGGCAAGGGTTGAGCCGCTGCTGGCACAGGCTCTTGATGACATGGGGGAAAACTACAAGACTGTTACAGGAGAGGCTGCTTTCTACGGACCCAAAATAGATATAAAGCTCAGGGATGCTCTGGGAAGGTACTGGCAGGGGCCTACTGTTCAATTTGATTTCAACATTCCTGGAAGATTTGATCTGAGTTATGTCGGGCCGGATGGCGATGAGCACAGGGTTTATATGGTTCACAGAGCCCTGTTCGGCTCGGTGGAAAGATTTATCGGAAACCTGATTGAACATTTCACAGGCAATTTCCCGGGTTGGCTGTCTCCCGTTCAGCTTGTTATCTTACCGATTACCTCCGCACAGAATGAATTTGCGGAGAAAGTGTATAAAGAGGCTGTGGGTGCCGGGCTCAGGTGCGAGTTTGACACACGCAGTGAGACCATTGGTTACAGGATTCGGTCTGCAGAAACCGGTAAGGTGCCTTATATGTTCGTTATCGGTGAGCGGGAAGTTGAGTCCGGGGCAGTGGCTGTTCGCAGACATGGTGAGGGTGACATTGGCACACTGACGCTGGAAGATGCGGTACAGACTGTGGTTGATGCCTGTGCCAGGCCTGCATTGCCGGAACGGAGGTAAAGGGAATCGCAAATTCCACCCGTGTTAATGGAGAGATCAGGAGCCAGAAGATCAGGCTGATTGATCAGGATGGGGAGCATGTAGGGGTAGTGGATTTTGCCAGAGCTATGAGTATGGCCGGAGAGGCAGGTCTTGACCTTGTAGAAATCAGTGGTGCCAGTGATCCCCCTGTGTGCAGGATCATGGATTACGGCAAGTATCGGTATCAGCTTAACCGCAAAGAGCGGGAGGCCAGAAAGAAACAGCATTCAGGCGGACTGAAGGAAGTGAAATTCAGGCCGAATACAGATACCCATGATTACAATTTCAAGATGAAGCACGCCAGGGAATTCCTTGAGTCCCGGCACAAAGTCAAGGCAACAGTGGTTTTCCGCGGAAGACAGATGGCATACAAGGATCAGGGATACGACCTTTTAGACCGTCTTTCAGCCGATGTGGAAGACCTTGCACAGATAGAGAGACAACCTGTGATGGAGGGCAAGTTTCTTACAATGATACTTGCGCCCAGACGGGAAAAGAATACCAGGTAGAGCAAAAGAGACGGGGACTGATATGCCCAAGATGAAGACCCACAAAGGTGCTGCAAGGCGCTTTAAAAAGACAGGAACCGGTAAGATTCGTGTGAGACACAGTCACGCCGGACACATTAAAACCAAGAAGAGCAGTAAGCGTAAACGCAAGCTGCGCACAGCAGGAATCGCGTCACCCTCCGATACCAGGCGCATGAGAGTTCTCCTGCCCAAGTAACCACGGAGGCTGAAAAATGAGTAGAGTTAGAAACGCCGTTGCCCGACACAAGAGGCACAAGAAGGTTATCAAAGCAGCCAGAGGAAATGTTGGTGGAAGACGCAAGCTGTATACCGTTGCTGCCGACGCCAACAAGAGGTCGCTTGAATACCAGTACAGAGACAGAAGGAACAAGAAGAGAAACTTCAGAGCTCTGTGGATCACACGTATTAACGCTGCAGCCAGAGAACATGGCATTACCTACAGCGTTCTTATCAACGGTCTTTCGGAAGCTGGAGTTATTATAGATAGAAAGATGCTTGCAGATCTTGCTGTGAAAGACCCGGTGGCTTTCGGTAAAGTTGTCGAAGTTGCCAGGAAAGGTCTTCAGTAGAACAGGGAGGCATAGCGTTGCCCATGGCTGGCGCATCGGAAAGGCTTACAGAAGCAGTTGACAGGCTGATACTCAGGTATCAGGCTGTGGAGGAAGAGAACAGACGGCTTGCTGGAAAGGTCGATGAGCTGGAGAACAGGGTAGGGTACCAGAAGGGTAATGCAGATTCTGAAGGGTACAATCTCCTCAGAATACATTACGCCAGGCTTCTGCACGAGAGGCAGGAGTTGAAGCAGAGATTGGAGAATCTGCTTGGAAAGCTGGAAAAGATGAAATTTCAGCAGGGACAGAATACTGATGATTGACCGTCCGGAAACCACAAGAGTGAACATCTACGGGCGCGAGTATTCCATAAGGGGTGAGGGCGATCCGGCTTACATTGCGGAGATCGCCCACTTTCTTGATATGCGCATGCGGCAGATGACAGAGAATGTCGCAATGACTTCCACTGCCAAGGTGGCCATACTTGCATCGCTGAACATCACCGACGAGTTGTTCACCAAAACAGAACAGCTTGAGGAAGTGGAGGATAACCACCAGATGTTTTTGTCCCGTCTTGCAGACAGGATAGATGAAGTTCTGGCTTCTGCAGATGGCTCAAGGGAACAATCTGCTTCCATGCCTCAGGAGAATGTGAAGGTTTCCGTATCAGGTACCCCTCCTGTTTTTAATAATTCCAGCCCGGGCAGCAATTCCAAACCGTCATAGTCCTCGGAGGATGGTGCGCCAGAGTGTGCCGCAGGGTTCTGGAGATTAACGCCGTTTCTCCGATAATATAGATGACTTCCTGCGCCTGAAACGGAGAAACAGGTTATGCCGATAGTTATTTCCATATCGGTTGCTGTACTGGCGTTTGTGCTTGGTTTTTATTTGCACAAGATGCTGGTGGCAAAGGAGATAGGTGGTGCGTCAGCCGAGGCGGACCGTATTCTTGCAGATGCCAGAAGAGAAGTTGAGTCCCTCAAGAAGGAAGCACTTCTTGAGGGCAGAGAAAAGATCGTTGAAGAGCGTTCAATTGAACTTGAACGTTTACGCAAAAAGCAGTCGGAGCTTGATAAAAGAGAGAACGGTATCAATCGTCTGTCTCAGCAGACAGACAGAGCCCGGGAGAACCTGAAGACCCGTGTTGAATCTCTTGCCCAGCAGGAAACAGCACTGGGTGAGATGGAGCAGGCTCTGCTGGCAAAACATCAGCGGGCGAACAAGCTCATAGAAGAACACAACAAAAGGCTTGAAGAAGTGGCAAAACTCTCCAGCGAAGAGGCCAGGGAGCTGTTGCTTTCCAATCTTCGTGAAGAAACTGATATGGAGGCTGCCAGGCTTACCAGAAGAATTCTTGACGATGCTGAGAGAGCGGCAGATGACAAGGCAAACGAAATTCTTGCCACCACCATACAGCGATGTGCTGCAAACCATGTTGTAGAGAGCTGTATCTCAGTTGTAAACCTTGCCAACGATGATATGAAGGGTCGTATCATTGGCCGTGAAGGACGCAACATAAGGGCATTTGAAAAGGCGACAGGGGTGGATGTTGTAATAGATGATACGCCGGAGGCCGTGGTTCTCTCATGCTTCGATCCTGTTCGCAGGGAAGTTGCCAGACTGTCTCTGGACAAGCTTATCAACGATGGAAGAATACATCCGGGGCGCATTGAATCGGTTGTTGCAAAGGTTCGCAGTGAGATGGAGCGAACCATCAGAAAACTGGGAAATGAGCTTGCCATGGAGGCTAGTGTTACCGGGCTTCACCCGCAGCTGATAAGACATCTGGGAAGGCTGCGATACAGAACCAGCTATGGTCAGAATATGTACCAGCACTCCCTTGAAGTTGCACACATGTGCGGTCTTCTGGCCAGTGAACTCCGTCTTGACCCGGCTATGGCTCGACGCGTGGGGCTTCTTCACGATATCGGCAAGGCAACAGATCACGATATTGAAGGGTCGCATGCCATGGTTGGCATGGAGCTCGCTGTGAAGTACAACGAACCGGCTGTAGTTTCAAATGCCATAGGTGCTCACCACGAGGAAATAGAGCCAGCCAGTCTTTACGCTGTGCTTGTGCAGGCTGCAGATGCTGTCAGCAGTGCAAGACCCGGGGCCAGGCGGGAAACCCTTGAGCTGTACATCAAGCGTCTGCGAAGACTTGAGACAATTGCCGATTCGTTCGATGGTGTAAGAAAATCGTATGCGATTCAGGCAGGCAGGGAATTGCGGATCGCTGTGCGGCCGGAAGAGGTATCAGATGAAACCGCAGTGGACATGGCACGGCAGATTGCCAAAAAGATAGAAGAAGAGATGGAGTATCCAGGGCAGATAAAGGTAACCGTTATCCGGGAGTTAAGAGCATCGGAAACGGCAAGGTAGGCTGAATGAGAATACTGCTCCTTGGCGATGTTGTTGGTAAACCGGGCAGAAGGACAGTTGTCTCCTACCTTTCCCGGGTTCGAAACAGCTATGACTTCATCGTGGCAAACGGTGAAAATGCAGCTGGCGGAATTGGTATAACGCCGGAGATTGCCGGTTTATTTCTTGACGCAGGTGTGGATGTAATAACTTCAGGAAATCATATATGGAAGAAGGACAGTATCGTTCCGGTTCTGTCTGTGGAGAATTCTGTGGTTCTGCGGCCGGCCAACTATCCGAACAACAAACCTGGAACCGGAGTTGTAACGCTGGAATCAGCGGGAGTTTCAATTCAGGTGATAAACCTTCAGGGAAAGGTGTTTACCGATTTCATCGGGGACTGCCCGTTCAAAACAGCGGAACGCATTCTTTCCAGCACACAGGCAGATGTAAGAATAGTTGATTTTCATGCGGAAGCGACCAGCGAAAAACTTGCACTTGCGCACTATGTTGATGGCAGGGTCAATGTGTTTGTGGGAACGCATACCCATGTTCAAACGGCGGATGAGCAGGTGCTGCCCGGTGGAACAGCCTACCTCACCGATCTGGGAATGTGCGGTTCTTCAAAAGGTGTGATAGGAATGGAAGTAAAATCTTCTATCGGGAGGTTTTTAAACGACAGGTACAGCAAGCTGGTTGTTGCCAGGGGCGGAGAGATGATAAATGGTCTTTCAGTAACCCTGGACGGGAACTTTGCTGTTTCACAGTTAAGGCGTGTTTATGAGTATGTCCCGGCGGTTGAAGAGCGCACTTAACCAGTGTGCTGCCACGGCGGATGAAGCACTGAGAGATCTTTCTGTGTTCCGAGAAGATCACGGGCAGGCTTTGTGCTGTTCTTACTCCCTTAACGCTGGCGGGAAAAGGATTCGGCCGTTTTTTGTTCTTCAGTCGTGCGCAGCTCTTGGCGGTGATCTCCACAGGGCTGTTCCAGCTGCCTGTTCAGTAGAAATGATTCACACCTATTCTCTTATTCATGACGATCTTCCCGGCATGGATGATGACAGTATCAGACGGGGCAAACCATCACTTCATGTTGTTTACGGTACGGAAAATGCCCTTTTTGCCGGGGACAGGCTTCTGCTGGAGGCTTTTAGAACCCTGATAAAAACCGATCTTCCATCACTTCAGGTCAGGGCAATGCTGCGCAGGCTGGTTTCTGCTGCAGGAGCTTCTTCTCTTGTGGGGGGACAGTTCATGGATATGTATCACCCCGATACTGCTGATCGTTCCTGGACAGAGCGTATGGTTTCCGGAAAAACCTCAGCAATGATCAGGGTATCCATGGAGCTTGGATCTATTGTCGCCGGTGTATCAGACGGCGAACTTGAAGCAATTTCAGAGATCGGTGAAGATACGGGCTGGCTTTTTCAGCTCACAGACGACATCCTTGATGTTACAGGCAATCCTGAAGAAATGGGGAAAGCAGTTTCCAAAGATGCAGACATGGGAAAGTGGAATCCTGTGAACGAACTGGGTGTTGACGGTGCGAAGAAACTTGCACTGGAAAACGCAGCTTCAATATCACAGCGTCTGGATTCTCTCAGTGGAGACTGGTCTGTTGTAAAGGAACTTATAGATTATCTGCCTGAAAGAAGGAAGTAGTGTCAGAAATTCTTGACAGAATAGAAGATCCCCGACAGATAGCGAAACTTTCTCTGGAGGAGAGGGTAACCCTTGCTTCGGAAATAAGGGAAAGGATTGTCGGCGTTATCTGCAACACAGGTGGGCATCTGGCTTCAAGCCTTGGTGTGGTTGAACTTACCATAGCTCTCTTGACAGTTTACGATCCTTCCACAGACAGAATTGTGTGGGATGTAGGTCATCAGACCTATCCGTGGAAATTGCTCACCGGGCGCAGAGAGCTGTTTCACACCATCCGGCAGACAGGAGGGCTCAGTGGCTTTCCCCGAAGGGCAGAGAGTGTCTATGATGTCTTTGGAACAGGTCATTCCAGTACATCAATAAGTGCAGCACTGGGTTTTGCCGGTGCCAGAGATATCGCCGGAAGAAACGAACGGGTGGTGGCAGTTATTGGTGACGGAGCCATGACTGCCGGCATGGCTCTTGAGGGTTTGAACAACGCAGGGGCGGCAAAAACTGACATAACAATTATCCTGAACGACAATGAAATGTCGATTTCCAGGAATGTAGGCGCCCTTTCAAAATATCTCAACAAATTACTCACAGACCCTACATACAACAGCTTTAAAGACGGAATCTGGAAAGCCCTGGGGAAAGTTCCCTCTCTGGGTGAGGGAATGAGGATTGCCGCACACGAGGTGTCTTCAGCCATCAAAAAAACAATAGTAACACCTGCAAGTATTTTTGAAGAGTTCGGCGTTAAATATATCGGTCCTATTCCCGGTCATGATATTGCGGCTCTGACCGGAGTTTTAAGCAGGGTTAAGAAGCTGTCCGGACCTGTTCTGCTGCACGTGGTAACAAAAAAAGGTAAAGGTTACATTCCTGCAGAGTCTCAACCGGTTTCACATCATGGAGTAAGCGGAGTAAAATCCAAAGCATCCGGGGCAAAATTTACAAGTTGTTTCTCTGAGGCTGTTCTCAAGGCTGCAGAAAAGGATCCTGCCGTGGTGGCCATAACAGCCGCTATGCCGGACGGTACAGGGCTCAACAAGTTTGCCGAGAAGTATCCCGGGCGGTTTTTTGATGTTGGAATTGCTGAACAGCACGCTGTAACTTTTGCCAGCGGTCTTGCATTCGGCGGTATGAAACCTGTTCTGGCCGTGTACAGCAGTTTTATGCAGAGGGCTTACGACCAGGTGATTCACGATGTTGCACTGCAGGATGCTCCAGTGCTGTTTGCCATGGACAGAGCAGGTGTGGTGGGAGCAGACGGCCCGACTCATCACGGCATTTTCGATATATCCATGTTCCTGGCTGTTCCAGGGGTAAGCCTGGCAGCACCAAGAGACTGCGCCGTGCTGGAAAAACTGATCATGGCAGAGTTGTCACAGCTTTCCAGCCCCACTGGAATAAGGTACCCCAGAGGTCAGGAACCGGAACTGCGTTTCCCCTCTCCTGATACTCTTCCCAGGGGAACAGGGCAGGTTGTAAGGGAGGGCCGCCAGGTGCTTCTCATTGCAGTAGGACCAACGGTTACAACAGCGGTGCTGGCAGCGGAGATACTGATGGACAGCGGTATTGATGTGATGGTGTTCGATCCGGTGTGGCTGAAACCTGCACCTGTAGACAAAATTCAGGAACTTGCTTCAGACCGGCTTGTGGTTACTCTTGAGGAGGGATCTCTCAGAGGCGGTTTTGGTCAGTACATCGCTTCTGTGCTCTCAGGTCAGACCGTACTGAACCTGGGTATTCCAGATGAGTTTGTTACCCACGGCAGCACAAAAGAGATAATTGCAGACTTGAAACTGGATCCGGACGGAGTGTCCGGAGCCATTGAAGAATATGTCAGGAGTAATGGTGAAATCAGTTAAAAAAGTATTTATTCCGGAAGATGTTTCGGAAAAGTACGGTTCACTTTTTACAGAAGCTGGTGTAGAGGTTGTTTCCAGCCCTGATCTGGCAGATGCCGCAATTGCCATTGGTGGAGACGGTACAATTCTGAAAGTAATGGACATGCTTCTTGGTAGCAACCTGCCTGTGCTGGGTGTGAATGCCGGGCATCTTGGCTTTCTCGCGGACTGTGAACTGGATGCCGTTGAAGATTCCATAAAGTGTATTGCTTCCGGTGATTACAAGGTAGACAATCTTCCTGTGCTGAAAACCACAGGTCCCGGCGGGGTGCAGGTAAGAGCGCTGAACGAGATCTGCATCAGCCGGTCAGCTGAGGGGGGAATTCTTCACATCCGCGTTCTTGTTGATGGCCGGGAAGTGGCGGTTGTGGCCTCAGACGGAATCCTGGTTTCAACACCTTCCGGTTCCACAGCGTACAACCTCTCCTGTGGCGGACCTATTCTGCATCCCAAACTTCCTGTCGTTATTGTTACAGCCATATGCCCTCACCTTCTTGCCATCAGACCGATTGTTGTTCCTATTTCCGCGAAAATTGAATTCACTATTCTCAGGTCAAGAGGGAAAAACCCCCTGATACTGACAGACGGAGTGGCAAAGTGCGGTTCAATGGCGGAGGGTGACACAATAGTGGTGGAATCGTCCACACTTACCTCGCCTGTTATCAAAACAGGAAGACGCTCGGACTACTACGCTCTGCTGGGTAAGAAGCTGGGCTGGGGATACAGAGGTTAACCATGAACATGCTCCGATCGATCACACTGAAGAATCTGGCAACGATCAGTGATGCTTCAATGGAGTTTGAAAAGGGACTGAATGTTATAACAGGTGAGACCGGTAGCGGAAAATCAATTCTGGTTGACGGGCTCATGCTTGCAGTTGGTGCAAGAGCTGACAGATCCATGGTTCGTCCAGGGGCCAGAACAGCCTCTGTTGAGGCAGTATTTATTCAGAATAACGGTAAAGAAACCGTTGTTCGCAGGGAGATAAGCGGAGCAGGCAGAAGCCGTGTTTTTATCGATGATGCCCTTTCGACTCTGGAGGATGTTCGGAATGCCGTTCAGGATTTTGTTGCTTTGCACAGTCAGCGATCCACACCAATTCTTCTGAAAACCGCCAGACAGCTGGATATTCTGGATACCTTTGCAGGAGTTCTGGATTTACGAGATGAATACAGGCAGTTGTTTGCCAGCTGGAAAACCGCTGCCGCCAGAAGTGAAGAACTGAATTCGTTTCTTGGTCAGTCCAGCGCGAACCGCGAGCTGCTGATGCACGAGATCTCACTGTATGAACAGCTGAACCCGTCGGTGGAAGACTACAATTTACTCACAGAACGCCGGGGGAAAATAAGGAAACACATGGAACAGTCCATGGTTTTTCAGAACACACTCAGTTCACTTCAGGGTGATAGCGGGGTATCTGCCGTTCTTTCCGGTCTGCTGAGGAATATCCAGAAAGAGGCTCCAGGCAGGGAGGAACTCACAGAGCTGCTGTCACAGGCCTGTATTTCCGCGGAGGAGGCTGCAAATCTGCTGCTTGCCGAAATATCGGACATAGATGAAGCGCCAGCTCAGATATCAGAGATAGACAACAGACTTGATGATTACTCTGCTCTTATTGCCCGGTCAGGTGGAACTGTTGATTCCATGGTTGAACACGGTAATTCCCTTTCCATGGAGCTTCAGAAATACCTGTCCGCCGAGAAGGAAAAAACAGAACTTGACGGTGTACTGCCGGAACTCCTGAAGCGTGTAGTCCAGGCTGCCGGAGAGCTGTCCGCGAAAAGACAGGCGGCAGCAGACCAGCTTTCTGAAAGAGTTGTAGCCGAGCTGAAACAGCTCAACATGCCCTACGCACAGTTCTCTGTTCAGTTCAATGAGCCGGCTTCATCAGTTACAGCATCTGGTACTCACCTGGGTAGCTGGGGAGCAGAATCTGCTGTTTTCATGTTTTCAGCAAACATGGGAATACCCCGGGATTCTCTGGAGGCTGTTGCAAGCGGTGGAGAGCTGTCACGGGTTGCCCTTGCCCTCGCCCTGGTTGTGGCTGACTCGTACGCGGCTTCAACCCTTGTGTTTGATGAGATCGATGCCGGTACCGGAGGAGAAACCGCGAACAGTCTTGCGGAATCACTGCTCCGGGCTGCTTCAACAAGGCAGGTAATTGTAATTTCTCACCTTGCCCAGATAGCTTCAAGAGCACACAGGCACCTTGCTGTAACCAAAGGCTACAGCGGTAACATGCCGGTAACAGAGGTATCTGTGTTGCACCACAGACAGCAGCGGGTTCATGAGCTTGCCAGGCTTCTTGGTGGAGGAGCAGGTGCGGAAGAGCATGCTATTCGTCTTCTCGGGGGAGTTAAGTGATTACCGGACGGTTTTTCACCGTTGCGAACATGGTAAGCATCGCGAGAGTTCCACTGGCGGTCGCTGCATGTATTTTCCTCTACTCCGGCAGTTCTGTCATGACCCTTGTTTTTGTTGTTCTGGCCATTCTCTCTGACGCCGCAGACGGTAAGATTGCCAGAATGACCGGAACAGTAAGCGACTGGGGAAAGATACTGGACCCACTCGCCGACAAAATTGCCTTTGCTGTTTTTGCCCTGACGCTGCTTGCCGTGCATCTGCTTCCTTTGTGGATGTTTGTGGTTTTCGCAGGCAGAGATCTGCTGATTGTGACAGGCGGCCTGTTGTTCTACAAGGGAAAGAAACCTCCTTCTTCCAATATCTGGGGCAAGCTGGCAACAATGTTTCTGTCGTTCTACATGCTGAGGCAGGCGGTGTTTCAGACGCTGCAGTTTCCTTCAGCGGCCTGGCTGCTTGACACAGACGCACTGGGTCTGCTTTCCATGGTGCTGGTGGTTGTGAGTTTTGCTACTTATGTATACTCTGCTCTGGGCTCGAAGGGAGAAGCAGATGCGGCTTAAAAGGCTTGAAATTGTCGGGTTTAAATCGTTTGCCGATCCTTTCAGAATTGATTTTAATAAGGGTATTTCCGCCATCGTGGGACCAAACGGATGTGGTAAAAGCAACGTTGCTGACGCTGTAAGATGGGTTTTAGGTAATCAGAGTCCCAGGCAGTTGAGGGCAGATAGAATGGAATCTGTCATTTTTTCCGGGTCATCCAGACGCAAGCAGCTTGGTATGGCAGAGGTCGTACTCACTTTCGACAACACAGACAGGCAGCTTGGCCTTGACTACGACGAGGTTTCTGTTTCCAGAAAGCTGTTCCGTACAGGCGACAGCGAGTACAGTATAAATGGCAGTCGCTGCAGGCTCATGGATATTACTGATCTGGTGGTAGACAAAGGGCTGGGGTCAACCGGTTACTGGATACTTGAATCCAAGATGGTTGGAATAATTCTTTCCAACAGGCCCGAAGACAGAAGATCTCTGTTCGATGAAGCTGCAGGTATAGTCAAATACAAAATACAGAGGCACAGAGCCGAATTAAAGCTTAATTCAGCGGCGAATGATCTCGAACGACTTTCCGACATTATCATGGAGGTGGAGTCAACCTGCAACGGGTTGAAAAGGCAGGTTTCCGCGTACAACAGGCATCGCAAGGTCTCAGATTCCATCAAAGCCATAACAGAGGCCATGAACTTTATAGAGTCTTCTGAGATAAGCGAAAAACTGAAGGAAAAGGAAAAAATCCTCGATGAAACCGGTTCTGTGGTAGGCCGGGAAACTGCATCTCTGGCTTCTGCAACTGTGGTTCTGGAAGAGGCGAGGATGGAATTCGCCAGAGTACAGCGCAGACTAGATGAGAGTCACCGGAAATGCGCTGAACTTGATTCGGAGCTGGCTTCAAATGACAGAGAAACTGCTGTTACAGCGGAAAGAATAGCGTCAGCTGAAATGCGTATCGCCGAGAACAATGCCAGAATGGCAGTTGAGCGGGAGCGCATTCTCCGGTACACCGTTGACATGGAAAAGCTTGGAGATGAGAGGGTACAGCTGCAGGATTCATTGAAAAAGCTGGACGAAGAACATGCAGCGGCTGTGGAGAAACTTGATCAACTCAAGCTTCGAAGAGAACAGGCAGGCAGAAGACTTGATACCGCCAGGTCAGAGAGGGTAAAAGCCGACTCGCTGCTGGAACAGATGCGTCAATCATTCCGTGAACGGATCCGTGGGGAAGAAGCCAGAATTCAAAAGATCTCATCTCTGAAGGAATCTCTGAAAGTATATGCGGAGAAAAGCAGCAGTCTGGATGCCAGTCTGTCTGCTCTGAAGCTGGAACTTGAGGAACTCACCCGGGAAAACAGTGTTATCAGCAGTACACTGCAGAAGGAACTCAATGCCCGTGAGATGCTGCTTGCCGATACTGCCGATCTTGGTGCAAAGCTGTCACAGGCCGGTCAGACTGCAGCTGTGCTGCAGGACCAGGTTACCAGGGTAAACGATCTTCTTAAACAGTTTACGGTGGAAGACTCAATATCCTCAGTTATCAAACCACTTCCAGGTATGGGAAAGGCTGTAGGTGCGTTTCTGGACAGTTTTAACTCTGCCGCCGTGGCTGGCTCTGTTCCGGAAAACAGTTCTCCCGGGGCAAGGTTTGCAGTACCGGTAAAAATGTTTGCAGGAACACTGCCACAGGGGGCGGTTCCCCTGGGTGAGTGTGTAGAGAAAGCAGACAGCGGAAGCTTCATCAATTCTCTTCTCAGCCACTGCGTTCTTGCTCCGGACACAGCAACTGCCGGTTTGTGGATGGAACAGGGTCTTGCTGTTACAGCGGTAACAGCAGGCGGCGACATCTTTCGTCCCGATGGACTGGTACGACTGGGAGTAGCTGAAACCGGCGCAGGCTCTCTGGAGCTGAAAGATATTCTTGATGATCTGCACATCCGGCTGCAGAAGGCAGTCGGCGAGAGAGATGGGCTTGCTCAGTCACTTGCCGGGAAGAACCTGGAACTGTCTGCTAACAGAGAACGCACAGGTGAAGCAAGAAGCCGACTCAGTGAGAACGAGAAGAAACTTGCGGCTTCACAGAATTCTCAGGAAAGTCTTGAAAAGCAGCTGGAGTCCACTGTAAACAGTATTTCCGCCATTGAAGAGAAGCTGAAACTGCTGGAAAAAACAGAGACAGAGCAGGCTGGCACTGCAACTGAACAGGGAATTTCAGACCTGGAGGAAACGAGAGCTGAGGCTCTGCTTGCTGAAGAGGAAGCGCTGGCAGCTGTTTCCAGAGAAGACAATCTGATTGCCGAAGCCGAGAGAAACCACGATAACTGCAGTTTCAACCTCCGTGAAAACAGGAGCAGGCAGAAGGAGATTGAAGGCAGAGTAGAGCTGCTTGCCGGTGAAGCTGAGAGTATTCAGGAGCTTCTTGCCGGGCTTCAGAGAGAGAATGAGAAACTGGGCAGCAGTGTTTCATCAATGCAGGCCAGGCAGAAAGTCCTTGAAAAACAAAGTGTTGTGTTGAAAAGCAGTCGCGGTGGCGAAGAGAGCCGGAGGAATGACTATTCCCGGGAGCGGAATACCCTCATGGAAAGCACCGCAGTTCTGGAGAAGGAAGTGCAGCAGACAAGGGAAAGGCTGGGCAGGGCAAAAACCCTGATGATTGAACTTGAGGCTCAGACTCTCGCCCTTCAGGAAAAACTCAAGGCCATAGAGGAACAGTGTACAGTGGAAGACAACCCGTTTCTGGGAAGATCTCCCGGGGAACTTGCCGATGAACTCTCTTCCAGAAATTCCGTGCTTGAAAGAATTGGTCCTGTCAACATGCTGGCTGTTTCAGAATACGAAGAAGCCAGGGAGAGGCTTGATTATCTGACAGGTCAGAGGGATGACCTTGAAAAGGCCAGAGCTTCTCTCTCAAGAGCTATTTCAGAGATAAACAGCGAGGCTGCAGCCAGGTTCCATGAGACGTTCCAGAAGGTCAGAGAGAACTTCCAGAAGATGTTTGTCAAGCTGTTCGACGGTGGAGAGGGAGACATAGTTTCCGTTGAATCCGATGACCCGCTTGAAGGGGGAATAGATATTCTGGCCAGACCCAAAGGGAAAAAACTCAAGAATGTAATTGCACTGTCTGCGGGAGAGCGGGCTTTAACAGCTGTGGCTCTGCTGTTCAGCCTGTATCTGGTGAAACCATCCCCTTTCTGTGTTCTTGATGAACTTGACAGCCCGTTTGATGATTCAAATACAGACAAGTTCATAGAAATTCTCAGAGAGTTTGCCGGTAACACACAGTTCATTGTAATCACGCACAACAAGAGAACCATGGAAGGCTCCGATGTGCTTTACGGAATCACAATGGCAGAGGAGGGTGTGAGCACCATTACCTCTGTGAATCTGGAAGAGATGGTACAGTCAGTTGAACCTTAGGAAGAAGCTGAAGAAGAGCAGAGATGCCCTTTCAAGAAAATTGGTTCTTGTTTTCGGGCACGGTGTGGATGAAAACACACTGGAGGCGGCTGAAGAGGTGCTGCTTACCGCAGACCTTGGCTGGGAGCTTACCGAGCTTGTCCTGGACAGATTCAGGGATGAGTATAAATTAAACGGAGACGCCGGCTGGAAGTCGGTTCTTGTTTCCGTGCTGCAGGGTCTGGTTCCGGAATACACACCGTGGGAGCCTGATGCAGAACCGGCTGTTACCCTTGTTGTCGGGGTTAACGGTGCAGGTAAAACCACAACAATTGCAAGGCTGGCGCAGCGCATTGCCGCAGGTGGGGAGACAGTTCTTATGGGTTGTGCAGATACCTACAGGGCAGCGGCTTCAGAGCAGCTGGCTCTGTGGGGAGAAAGGCTGGGTATACCTGTTTACACCAGCGTTGAGGGCACAGACCCGGGGGCTGTTACCTTTGATTCAGTAAAGAGAGCCATTGCGGAGAAATTCAACCATGTGATAATCGATACCGCAGGGAGGCTTCCTACGCAGAAAGGGCTGATGGACGAGCTTTCCAAAGTCTACCGTGTTGTCGGAAAAGCAATGCAGGGGGCTCCTCACAGGGTTATTCTTGTCCTCGACGGTACAGTGGGACAGAATGCTCTTGCCCAGGCCAGACAGTTTACAGAGTTTATTCCGGTTACAGATCTTGTGATAACTAAACTTGATGGAACGGCAAAAGGCGGTTCTGTGTTCGCCATGGCCCGGGAACTGAGTTTACCGATCAGGTACATAGGGGTTGGCGAGGGCGCAGATGATCTGGTCGCTTTTAACGGGAAGGCATTTGTTGAAGCAATTGTTGGAGGAGATGACTGACCGGGACGGTCTCGTTGTCCGGTCTCTGGTAAAGCACTACGGAAAGAAAACCGCCGTTGACGAACTTTCATTTTCAGTGGAAAAGGGCGGTATCTTTGCTCTTCTCGGGCCAAATGGGGCAGGCAAGACAACCACTCTGAAGATGATCAGCGGTCTGATAATTCCTGACTCCGGAAGTGTGGTTCTGAATGGCAGACCGGCTTCAGAAGTCAGGCAGAAAGTTGCCTATGTCCCCGATGAACCCACGATCTTCCCCAACCTGTCGGGGAGAGAGTATCTCCGCTACACCGGAAGGCTCCGGGGGCTGTCCAGGTCTGTAATTGACAGGCGTACGCTGCTTTGTTCCAGGCTTTTCGAGATGGATGGCTGGTTGGACAGCAGATCCGGTTCGTATTCCCACGGAATGATACAGAGGGTTATTCTGTCAAGCGCTTTTGTAGCAAAACCTGATCTGTATGTTATTGATGAACCTCTGGTGGGTCTTGACCCGCCTGCAGCAGAAACATTCTGGAGAATGGTGGAGGGAGCCGCCACACAGGGTGCCGTTGTTATAATCTCAACGCACACGCTTTCAATCGCTTCAATTCACTGCAGACGATTCGGTATTATTCATCACGGTAAACTTCTTCATACGGTGACACATGGGGAGTTATCCGGGGGTGATCTGCAGCAGCTGTTTTTTAAGATCACAGGTACTTCGCCGGCGGAAGTACATGATTACTTTCAAAGGGACGCTGCCCTGCCGGAATAATTCTCCCTTTTCACAGCCTCCTGTACTGTTTATAAATCAAACAGCAGTTCCATAAACGGGGGAGGAGGATCGCTTGACCAGTGCTTACAGCGACAAGTATGCATCTTCCGACACCCTTACCGGTCTGGGAGACAAGGAAGCATTCTCAAGAGAGTTTACAAGATGCATCGCCGACAAGGCTTCAGAACACAGTGTTTTTTCACTGATCATAATTGATATAGACCACTTTAAAAGCGTTAACGACGGGTTCGGGCACAGGCGGGGTGATCAGATTCTGGCCGAGTTCGGGAAAAGGGTTCTTGAGGTTTCCCGGGAGAAAGATATGGTGTTCCGTTACGGCGGTGATGAGTTTACGGGAATACTTCATGGGACTGATCTGGGTGAAGCTACAAAATTTTCAAGCCGTCTGCTTGAAAAGGTGGGGGGAGAAGAATTCAATGGCAGTCCTCCGTTGTCAATTACCCTGAGCATCGGCATAGCCCAGTTTCCGGTGGACGGTTCCTCTGTGAGAGAATTGTTTGATTCCGCGGACAGAAGGCTTTACGCCGCCAAACGCTCCGGCAGGAACAGAGTTGTTTCGGCAGATGACCCCGATCTGCTTGAGAACGGTGACAATATCCATGGCAGGCTGCTTGGAAGAGAGAAAGAGCTCGCTTCTTTCATGCTGTTCACCGAGGAAGCCGGAGAAAAAGGCAGAGGATTTTTTCTTGTTATGGGTCCTGACGGTGCAGGTAAAGGAAGCTTTCTTGATGCAGCGGCATCGCTGCTGTCTCTCAACGAATACAAACTTATCAAAGTATCCGGCAACCGTGCCGACCTGCAGAGACCTCATTCGGCAATAGCAGCTAGTCTGGGGTGTAAACCGGATGGAAACACGGTTATTGATGCTCTGTATTCCTACGCCGGTTCCTCAATGAGTCTTGGTGTGTTTCTTGAAGACATGCACCTTATTGATTCAGCATCGATTGATGATGTGATGAAGTTCTACTCTATCTATCCTGGATGGATGGTGGTTGCAGCGTCCACTGAAAGAAATGTGATGAAGCTGGGCAGTGAATTCGGAGGGGTTTCCTCATCAATCAGACTCGGACCAATATCGCAGGAAGACTGCAGAGCCTGGTTCAGAGCTTTTCTTATGTGGGATCCGCCGGAGGATTTCCTGATGTGGTTTTATGGTGAAACTGGAGGTCTGCCCGGGCTGTTTGCCCAGGGCATCAGGCATCTTGAAAGAAGAGGTTACCTGGTGAGTACAGGCGGTAGTTACAGGGTAGACTCAGACTGCGTGAATTTTCTTCTTGGCAACAGACTGGCATTTGGTACAACAGCAGAGATAAACAACCTGCCGGTTAACCTCACACCGTTTCTGGGCAGAGAGAAGGAGCTCAGCCGGATAAGGGATCTGTTTGATGCTCAGGCAAGATTGATTACCCTGAAGGGTATCAGCGGTACCGGATGCAGGCGGCTTGCCATACGGGCCGCCGGCCAGAACGAGTCTGTGTTTACATCAGGGATATGTCTGGTAGACTGCGCCGCAGGCGTGGAGCCGGTATCTGTAAGGCTGGCTGCCGAGCTCTCACTTCCTTCCGGCAAAGATCCTGAAGCCGGTATCAAGAGTTTTCTTGCTGACGCCGTGATGCTTCTTGTGTTTGTAAATGTGTCGCCGGGGACTGAAGTGGTTTCTTTTATCTCCGGTCTGCTGGAGAACTGTCCCGGCGTAACCGTACTGGCAACATCACGGAATGCGCTGGAAATTGACGATGAGGTGGTTGTGCCTGTTGGAGGAATTTCCACGGCAAGACATTCTGAAGGCCTTCCATCAGATGCGGCAGCTGTGTTTATTCAGGCTGCGGAACGGTTTGCAGGGGTTCGATTCTCAGGTGATCTTGATCTGGATGTGGTGGAGGATATCTGTGCTCTGGTGGATGGGGTACCCGTGGCAATAGAACTTGCTGCGTCATGGATCAGAGTAATGTCTGTTTCCTCTATCTACAGGAGAATCAGTGCCAATCCATCGTTTCTCGGCGGCAGGGATGAAGAAGAAACAGCAGACGGATTCTCCGACCTGTTCCAGCATTCCTGGGAACAGCTTTCATCTGAGGAAAGGAACGCGGCGCTGCGGCTCACAGTGTTTGCCGGTCATTTTACAGTGGAGGAAGCTGAAGAAATATCAGATGTACCACTGGAGATAATCATGTCTCTTGTAGACAGGTCCTTTCTTTTCAGAGATGATCAGGGAATACACATCCCTGCTCTAACCAGCGATTTCATCATACAGGAGGGAAATCCCTATTCAAGAGGATTCGAAGTTGCAAGAGAAATGCATTGCAGATACTTCGCACACAGGGCAGAATTCTTTGGAGAGATGGCCCGGACAGGCAGGGAAGCAGGGCGCGGTTTTGACGGTATCAAAGAGTCGTTCAGTGACATATCCGTTGCCTGGAAGTTTGCCATAGAAAAAGGCAGGTACAGGTTTCTCAGGCAGATGCTTGGTTCTGTGTTTATCTACTGTCTGGACAGGGGCAGATTCCGTACAGGTTTCAACATGATAAAAGAAGCGGTTTCCAATTCAACTCCTGAAATATCTCCCGGTCTTACAGGCATACTTCTTTCCAGCCAGAGCCTGCTGGCACACAGGATGGGGCGTATCCGTCTGTCTCAGGAGCTTATGGAGCAGGCGCTTGAAACAACTGCGGATATCTCCGATTCTGACAGGGCGAGTATTCTGTTCACCCGTGGAAGAATGATGGTGGAGCTGGGACAGCTTTCTTCAGCGAAAGACTATCTCGACAGGGCACTTAAGATCTACACTGATCAGGAGAAACACATCGAGGCTCTAGAGGTGGAGTTAGAGATTCTGAAGCACAATCTTGAGAGCGGTAATTACAGTCTTGTACGGTCAACACTTCCATCTGTTGCCGAACAGTGCAGACGCCATTCCTTCCTAAGAGGTGAATGGAAAACAAGATTGTACATGGGGAACCTTGCCGCTGCAGACGGGGATTTCAGGCGGGCAAGAGAAGCTTTTCTCAGTTATCTATCCGCTGTAAAAACCGCGGGATACACAGTCCTGTGTGCCAAGGCGCTTAGTGAGGTTGCCGGCGTGGAGGCCAGCCAGGGAAGCTACGGTGAGGCTGAACAGCATTATCTGGCATCAGCGGAGTACTACAGAAAAATCGGAAGCACCCAGGGTCAGGCCGGGATTAAGCTGAATCTGGCGGTTGTGAATCAGATGCGGGGCAGAGGTGAAGGGGTAAGAAAAAACTACTCGGAAGCCCTTGAACTCGGTGAAAAATCACACGATGAGAACATCATAGCAAATTCTCTGTGTGGCCTTGCATTCAACAGCATAGAGTCGGAGGAAACCATCCAGGCCGGTTCTTTACTTAAAAGAGCTGCCGGTATCGCTATTCGTTCAGGAAGCAAGCCGATTCTTATAAGAGCGCTTTACGGTCTGGCAGTTCTTGACAGTATGAACAGCAATCCCGTTCGAGCTGTGTTAACGGCTCTGGCACTTCTTCACAACAAAGCAACTGATTCAGAGGCAGAGGTGTTCTGCATGGAACTTATCGGTACACTGAGAAAAGATCTTGGAGAGGAAAGAATAGAAGAACTCAAGCAGGACGCAGATACCGTTACTCTGGGTGAGGTACTGGATATGTACACTGATACCGTTGAGACTGACAATAACAGCGGTTATCGAACTACCTGAAAAAGCCTGAATCGTTGATTCAGCAGTGTAACTTCTGCTGGAACACCATAAAACAAGCACACGGGAGTTCACCTGTTCCGGGGTTGCACAGGGTGTGTTTACAGGGTAGAATAATCAGGATATCATGGAGTTTTGTGCAGACAATCTGTTTTGATCAAGGAGTGTTTCATGGCTTTATCCACAAAGCCTTTAAGCGGTATGCGCCAGAGGTTTCCGGAGCAGTTCAGAGTAGAGAAGTTTGTAACAGATGTGCTTTCCGGATCTTCTGTATCAGCCGGTTTTCAGGAGTATGACGGACCTGTAATCGAACCGCTTGCTCTTTTTGCAGCCAAGTCCGGAGGAGAGCTGGTGGGCAGACAGAGCTACAGTTTTACAGACAGAGGAGAACGGGAAGTGATCCTGCGTCCGGAGATGACGCCATCTCTCGCAAGGATGGTTGCTTCCAGCGGTGAACTGCAGCTGCCGGTGCGGTGGTTTTCCATGCCGCTGTGTTACAGATACGAAAGACCGCAGCGCGGAAGGGTTCGCGAGTTTCTTCAATTTAATCTGGATATTCTGGGTTCAAACAGTCTTGCAGCCGAGCTTGAGGTAATCCTGGTGCTGAACGGAATAATGAAATCGTTCGATGCCCCGTCTTCCATCTACAGAATAGGATGGTCAAGCAGAAGATTCATGACAGAGGCTCTTTTGAGGTGCGGTGTTAAACAGGAGCTGCACAGCGGTGTGTTTTCCGCAATAGACAAGAAAGACAAGATGAAGGATGAGGCGTGGTCAGATTACCTTCTGCAGGCTTGTGGGGGTGATAAAAAAGTTGCAGGAACAGTTGTTTCTCTTGTTTCTGTCGAGTCTCTTTCAGACAGCTGGCTGGTAAATCTCATGGCTGAGAGCCCGGCCTTCAACGAAGTACAGGAGTTTGATTTACTGCTTGAAAAAACCGGCATATCCAGCGCTTTGTTTTCCCCGGGTGTTGTCAGAGGGCTTGATTACTACACAGGTATAGTTTTTGAGCTTGTGGATACCGGCAGCGAGAACCGCAGGTCTCTTTGCGGAGGTGGAAGGTACGACAATCTTGTGGGTCTTTTTGGCGCAGGTAGAATTTCAGGTGTAGGCTTCGGCCTGGGTGTGCTGACTCTTACCCTGTTTCTGGAGTCTTACGGCCTTATTCCAGAAAGCGTAAAGCAGGCTGCACCTGCAGATGTGTACATTGCAGTCGCGTCTTCATCTGTGATTGCTGACGCAGGACTGCTTGCAGAAACTCTTCGGAACAGCGGTATCAGAGTGATGATGGATGTTTCAGGGAAAAAGCTTGGTAAACAGTTCAGCGAGGCTTCACGCAACAGAATTACACAGGTGATCACCGTTGGAGTAGAGGAGGCTGAAACAGGAATTTACAAAATGAAATACCTCCCGGACGGAAAGGTTACAGCCGGATCGGTTGAAGAATTAATCGGGATTCTGAAGTAGATGCTCAGTTTGTCTTTTCTTCGAAACAGCAGGGTTTCCAGGGGTATTCTGATTGTTCTGGCAGTAGTTCTGGTTACCATTTCCTCCAGTTCCAACGGCAGTTCAATCACAAGGATTACATCCGGCATTCTGCTTGTCATCGCCGGTTTGCTCTTTTATCTGGGTGCAAGCAACATTCTCAGCGGACTCAGTTTGTCGCGAAGAATGATTCTTACACTTTTCTCAATAGCGCTGTTATGGGGTCTTACAGGTTTTACAGGAGCCATAGACCGACCGGAAATTATACCGGAGAACTCTCACAGAGCTGAAAGAATCCGTGAACTGGGCCGAAGAATTGACAATGTAGCCGAGGCCGGAAGCGGGCAGGTACAGAGTTTTGTCGATTCTACGTTTACAGGGCAGACCGGTCAGTTTCTGGAGACCATTGGAGAAGTAACAGGAACAGCAGCCGGAGTTCTTATAGACGCGGTTCTTACATCAACAAGCATAGACACCTCTGCGGGAACTGACACGCTTTCAGTTGAACACAGAGGAGACAGACGGCCTGCAGCCATGATACCGCTGTTCAGACTTGCCATTCTTGCGGTGTCTCTGATCCTTCTTGCAACGGTCCGGGGCTTTGTATTTACAGACAGAACACCATACTCGGTGTGGCTTTACAGGATTACCACCGGTATAGCTTTCACAACCTCTGTTCTTCATGTCGCAGGACTGAACGTCATAGTGAGTTCTGATAAAGAACTGTTCAATGGAATACAACTTGACCTGTCCAGTCTGCTTCTTCTTCTGGCTGCAGTGGCCCTGGGGTTCAATCAGAGATGGGTTCAGTACCTTTCGCGGAAAGCCAGGATATTTCTTATTGCTGCTGCATTTGTCTGTGTGCTAATGGGGCGGAGTATCTACTACTACCTGGTCGGGAACGCATTTTCCGGTGCGGGAGGTCTTGATGTTGCCGTTGTTCTCATCGTTGTTATCTACAACCTGTTTACACTGATGACCATGCTTCTTCAGCTTCCCACAGCAAGAATTCTCGAGAAAAGATACAAGGAGCTTGGTGCCCTTCAGGACCTGAGCCAGACGCTTAACTCAAGTTTTGAACTGGAGCAGCTGGGTGCAGCTGCGGTGAGACTCGGTGCCAGACTGGCTGACTCTGACTACTGCTGGTTTCACTTGAACGGTGGCGGGAAAGACTTCTGGTTCAGCAGGAACAAAGAGCTGAAGGATGTAACACGGTACCTCGAACGCGAGTGGTACGAGGGAGTTGAAAGAAGGATAGATTCAACCGGACACGGTTTTATGATAAACAACTACAGGAGAAGTTCTCTCCGAAAACTGGAGAACAGAGAAAAAGGTTATACCCGTTTAGCCTCAATGGTCGCAGCTCCAGTTGAAGTAAGAGGCGAGAGGCTGGGAGTTATTATCGCAGCCAGCACAAGGCAGTTCTTTTTTGTGGAGTACACCAGAGGTCTGTTCGACAGTTTTGCAAGGCAGATAGCCCAGTCTATACAGATAGCCCGGCTGTTTGGAGAGAAACTGCAGAGGCAGACTCTGGAAAAGGAGCTTGAACTGGCCAGAAGCATTCAGAAGAATCTGCTTCCAGGAAACCTTCCCCAGCCGGCGGGGTGGGAAATAGCTGCGCTGAGTATCCCGTCCAGGATGATGGGGGGAGATTACTATGATGTACTGGATCTTCCCGGTGGAAGACTCGCAGTGGCAATCGCAGATGTCTCCGGTAAAGGTGCCGCGGCAGCCATGCTTATGGCAGCTCTTCAGGCCAGTCTGGTTACCCTTTTGAAAGAGGACCTGTCTGTTGAAGTTACCACGTCAAGGCTGAATACTTCTCTGTGTGAAAGGATGCCTGACGCAACCTTTATTACCTTTTTTCTCGGGTTTATCAATCTCGAAACCGGCGAGATCGAGTACTGTTCTGCAGGTCACGACCCGCCTGTTCTTTGTGCCCCGGGTAAGAGCAGTGCTTCAGACATTCTGGACATAGGCGGTTTGATCCTTGGGGTTATCCCTGACGCGAAATATGAAATGGGTCGGGCGAACATACTGCCAGGGGGAAAACTGCTTCTGTACACAGACGGTATAACTGAAACCATGTCTCCGTCAGAGGAACCTTTTGGTGTCGACAGGCTGAGGAACATAGTTGTCAACCACTGTGATGAAACAGGTGAAGCTGTCGTGGAAACTGTGAGATCCCTGGTGGAGCTCTTCCGTGAAGACAGTGATCAGCAGGATGACCTGACCGTATTGATGGTTGTCAGAAGCCCGGTTTCAGACAGCGGGGCTGAAGGAGAACAGCTTGAAAGCTGATTTAATCAGATCTGCCGTCAACATTGTTCTTGAAAGCGACGATTCACCTGCAGGAAAACTTCAGGCTGTGTGTGATCTTCTTCACAAAAATGCGGTAAACTATCACTGGGCAGGCTACTACTTTGTTGACAGGCACTCTCCGTCCCAGCTGGTTCTGGGGCCTTATGCCGGAACTCCCACCAGTTACACCAGAATAGACTTCGGGCAGGGAATCTGTGGACAGGCTGCCAGCACCTGTTCAGTGTTTGTTGTTGATGATGTAAGTGCCGAGTCAAACTATCTTTCATGCAGTCCCGATGTAAAAAGCGAGTTTGTTGCCCCCGTTGTGTGGAATGGAATACTCGTAGGTGAGCTTGATCTTGATTCCAATGTTCCTGCTGCTTTTGGAGGAAACGATACAGAACTGTTGAAGTGGGTTGCAGAGATAACAGCGGATACAGTTGCCGCAGCTTCGGGATTCCAGCTTGAAAAGCACTGACCGAACTCTGACCGCGGGTTTTGTCGTTATTGGAATTCTTGTAGTTGCCGGTGTGCTGACAAACACGGTTTATCTGGTTGCAGGCGGCGTTGTTGCGGCTCTTCTGGCCGGTATGTTTGTTGCAAATCCTCCCGGCCTTGCCGCGATGCTGTTCGGTGTACAGATAGTATTCACCACCAGTTTTCTGGGAAGCATCAGTTTCTATGCAGGTCCGTTCAGGCTGGGTATGGTCGATCTGCTTCAGATGTGGATCTTCTTCCTGTGGATAGGTGCTTTTATAGACGGAGACGGCAGAATCGGTGGAACAAGGTCCGGTAATCTCATTATTGTGCTTGTATCGCTTGGGCTTTTTGCATTTATCCATGGAATTGCCGCAGGTTACGATGCTGAAACCGCTGCAGTCTTCCTGAAGACAATCATGGGTTACATGTTCTTCTTTCCGGCAATGTGGATAGTGAAAGACCGCCGAAACATGAAGATCCTGGTCTCAACTGTTCTTGCTGCATCTGTTGTTGCTGCAGTGTGGGTTATTCTTAAGGGCTACACAGGAGGTGAGGGAGTGTACCTCAGACAGACATCCGGCCTCAGGGTGTCATCAAGGGAGGTAAATGTTGTTGTAACCGGC
>QNDR01000004.1 GCA_003646025.1 Candidatus Fermentibacterota bacterium | reverse complement strand
CTTCCGCTGCGTCTTCCCCCGGTGTTTCACTTCCGCAACCGGAAAACAGCACTGCTGCAGCCGCAAGAACAAACAACATCTTTGTAACCATGGCATCTCCCTTAAATGAGTTCTGAAACCGTCTGTACTCAATCCCGATAACGAACGGGAGGAACTATACACCTCTGCTGAACACCGGTCAATCAATCACGACAGTCCACCGGTGTACCGCCTTTCGCAAAAGCTGTAGTTTACCCATGTAAAGGATTTCGTATCGGAAGTTTTATGAAAGGACTGTTTTGAACTCTGCCCGCCTGCTGTCCATACCCGGCTGTGTTCCCGCTGTTTTTCAAAACAGGCCTAACAGGTTTCTCATGGAAGCTGAACTTGCACACGGGGAAACAATAATCGCTCATGTAGCCGACCCGGGAAGGCTTGAAGAGCTCCTTTACACAGACAACAGAGTTCTTGTTGTACCAGCTCCACCTGGAACTGACCGTAAAACAAAGTGGTCTCTGGCTGCGGCTGAAGACCCCACAGGGTGGATACTTGTGAACACAGGGTATCACCGCAGAATTGCCGAAGCCCTGCTTTGGGGACCCCACTCCCCCCTTGGACCGGCGCATGAACTGCAGGCGGAAGTGTCTGCCCCTTCCGGAAACAGCAGATTCGATTTCCTTCTGAACGACAAGATCTGGGTAGAGATAAAAGGCTGTACCCTTAAATCAGGAAGAGAAGCACTGTTTCCCGATGCACCCACAGCCAGGGGGCTGAAACATGTAAAAGAACTCACCGAACTGGCACTTGCAGGCATGGGAACCGCCGTGGTTTTTCTGGTGTTTGTAAGGGATACAGACCGCTTCAGGACAAACAGACAGACAGACCCGGAATTTGCAGATGCACTTTGCAAAGCGGCGGATGCAGGCGTTCAGACCTTTGCTGTTCAAATTGAATTCAACGAAAAACACCTAATGTATACAGGAAATCTTGAGGTTATTTGTAGAGCCTGATACTCTCAATGGATCCGTTAAGAATAAAGGCCCTGATCGTGTTTGAATCTGTGTCCAGCGGAAAGATAAAAAAACCGGAATATTCAGAATCCGAATGCATGGTTTCCACCCTGCCGATAAACTCCTCCCCGTCTTTGAACTTCACAACAACTCTCTTCCCGTAGGAACTGTCTTCATCGAAATACAACTTTTTCTTGTACAGAAAGTTACCGTCAAATGCCTTTACAAAGAAAACTGCCTTCAGATCTTTTAACCTGATGATCTGATTAATTCTGACAGATCCGTCATCACTGGATAGCAGGAATGACGGCTTGCTCCTTGAAAAATCTCCTGTGTACCCCTTTATAGTTTCACCTTTGAGAGTGCGAACCACAACCTTGTTCATTGCAGATCCTCCATGGTTTGAAACCTCTCCAACAGCTGATTCATGTTTCCAGTTCTTGAACTGTACAGACCTGCCGCGTTTATCATGGTGTCCGGTCCGACAAAAACGGTAAGCCCGGTGGCATACACCTCACCGGCAGAATAGTAATTGTCGTAAACTTCATAAATCGAGTCATTGTAGACGAACTTTACGCTGTAAAGCTCCATGCCTTCGTTCTGCTCCCCGCCTCCCCTGAAATAACTGCTGATTGAAAACAGATTTCGGGAAGAAAGCTGTGGTTGACCGGGATAATTTACAAAAAGAGTATCGGGATAACCCCACCGAAATGAAACACTGCCTGCGTCTGACACGAACGAGACCACAGAACTGTCTTCCAGAAGGAAAGAATAACTGACTTCCTCGCCTGGAAGCTCCAGAAGCGGCCCGTACAGGGCCAGAACTGCAACGATAAACATCATACAGCCTCCTGTTCTCTACTTAAGCCCATCTGATGGACTTGTCAATGGCTTCCGTGTTGTTGTCCGTTTCCAGAGCAGCACCGGTAATGCAACAGTTTGCCGTGTAGTGTGATTAAATAACTTTGTGTAATTCCGTATACTTTCACTGGGTTATTGACCGTACACCAGTAGAATGGTAGAATCAGCCTCATGTTTACTGAGAATTATCCCCTTTTTGTTCTTGACTCGCTGAGAAGCGCTTTCAATGTAGGTTCTGTTTTCCGCACTGCAGAGTCAGTGTCACCTGCCGGCGTTATCCTCACTGGAATTTCGGCACGGCCCGGCGGACGGAAAGTCGGCAGAACATCCAGGGGCACCCACGGCATTGTTCCGTGGAGGTGGTTTCACAGCTCCGCTGAAGCTGTGGAATACATACGATTAAACAGAGTGGTAATTGCAGCTGAGAATACTCCCGATGCTGTTCCTCTCCATCTTGCCGATTTTCCCCTTAACTCCGCCTTTGTTCTCGGAAATGAAGCCGACGGAATTTCACCGGAGGTTCTTGATATGTGCCAGATGAAAGTCGTAATACCGCAGTCAGGTGTTCGGGGATGCATCAATGTTTCCAGCACTGCCGCCATGATTGCCTGGGAAATTCAACGAAGAAGACTTACAGGAGAAAAACATGCTTAGAATAATAGCACTGGCCTTTGTACTGCTCTCACCTCTGAGATGGATCTATGTTGTTGATGACGCAAAGTGCAACGGCTGCTGCAACTGCATATCATCCTGCCCGCAGGGTGCAATATCACTGGTTGCCGGTAATGCCTACATAGACCCGGAGTTGTGTGACGGCTGCGGTACCTGCGTAAATCACTGCCCCAGAGGTGCTATCTACAGAGAATGGTACACCGGAATCGAGGAAGACGAATCAGAACCCCGGACTGTTTCTTTTTCTCAGAACCCTGTGCCCCGAACCAGTGTAACAGTTACAGGAATTGTACCTTTTTCCAGTGTGCAGATTATTGACCGGGCTGGAAGACAGATCCTTCAGGCCACCGCAGATAAAGACGGACACCTTACAGTGAACATGTCCGACATGCCGGAAGGCTCATATCTTGTTGTAACTGAACAGGGGTCAGCGGTTTTTACCGCTATCTGATGTAACCCAGATTCCTCAGCTCCCTTGCTGCTGTTTCACTGTAATCCACAAGGGGCGCCTCCCCTGCAGGAGGTGTTGTCCAGTAGAATCCTGCTGCCTGCACCAGGTTCTCTGAAGGTTCAAGTACTTCCTGCTCCAGCGGGTCCGCTGCCAGATTAAAGGACTCCACAGAATCATCTTCCACAGACCAGATGATCTTGCTGTCGTCACAGACAATCGAAACCAGGTCACCCTGTGTTCTCCACAGAACACCGCTTGCGGGAATATCCCTTGTTGTGTTCAGTTCTTCCATAAGGTTCTGTGAAGGCTCAAACACTGTGAATTCAAGCCCGGCTGCCGCTGCAAGTGTTCCGGCAATATCCAGCTGTGCAACATGCTGCGTAACAACACCGCCTCCGTTGAAACCGGGACCTGCAATTATCAGCGGGACATGTGTCGTCTCCTGGTAAAGAGTACGGCCATGTTCTATGCCGCTGTGGTCGAGGAATTCCTCTCCGTGGTCGCCGACGATAACAATGATGGTGTTTTCTGCAAGCCCTCTGGCGCGCAGTTCAGCCAGCAGCCTTCCGATTTCAGAGTCCATGTATGTGATTTCTCCATCGTAGAGTGCCATTAGGTTCTGAATATCCGCCTGCGTGGGAACAACCGCGCCGGAATTCACATCTATCATCTCTGTTATGCCTTCGCCCCATGTGTCTCCGTAATCTCCGGTGTATTCAGGGTCTGTGTAAAGAAACCTGTAGGGTTCAGGGGCTCTGTAGGGAATGTGAGGGTCGTAAAAGTGTACCGCGGCAAAGAACGGCTTGTCAGCATCGTCTGCATCAAGCCATTCCAGAAAATCATCCACAGTGGGCCCGGCTTTTCTGAGGCTGTTTCCGCTTGCAACGCCCTGGCAGTCGAAATGCTGAAAACCCCGATGAAACCCAAAATCTTCATTCATGAACATCACATTGAAAAAAGCTGCTGTTCTGTATCCGCTGCGGTAAAAAGCCAGCGGCAGCCACGGAGCATCAGTTGAAATTCCATGGAAACCACTGCTGTTTCTGCCTGCACCGTGAACAACCGGAGCTACACCGGACATAATTGATGCCATGGAGGGAAGGGTCCATGAAGCCTGACCCTGACACTTTTCAAACAGGGTGCCTGCAGCAGCAAGGCTGTCCATGTGTGGGGAAGTATTTCTTTCATACCTGTAACAGCTCAGATGATCTGCCCTTACTGTATCTGTAAGAATCAGAACAACATTGATATGCTCACCTGTTCCACAGGAAGAGGCCAGAACAACCATCACAACAGCCAGAGCAACAAAACCTGTTTTCATGTTATTCCCTCAGTGGCCGGCATCAAGCCAGTTGAAGCCAAAGCCAGTTTCAACGGTAAGGGGAACCTCAAGATGAACCGCCCCCTGCATTTCCTGTTTCAGTATTTCCTCCGCCGTATCCCTGTACCCTTCAGGGCATGATACGACAAGTTCATCATGTACCTGTAATACAAGACCGGCCGCTGGAAGTTCCTTTCTCAGGCGGTTCTCAACCCCGATCATTGCAATCTTTATTATGTCTGCAGCGGAACCCTGTACAGCAGTGTTAACAGCAGCCCGCTCCATCTGTTTCCTGATATTACCTGAAGCTTCTTTCATACCGTTGAACAGCCGCCTCCTACCGAGAATTGTTCTGATCTCTCCGTTATCCCCGGCTAATTGCACCATTTTTCTGTAAAAAGATTCAACTTCAGGGTAGGTTTCGTAGTACCTGGAAATAATTCCTGCAGCCTCTCCCCTCGAGATGGAAAGTCGCTGTGCGAGTCCAAAAGCGCTTATACCGTATATGATGGAGAAATTAACCTCTTTGGCTTTCCTTCTGTGATCAGGGGAAGCGTCACCGAAAACTGCCTCTGCTGTTCTGGAATGGATATCGGCATTCTCCCTGTATGCACCTCGCAGCACACCTTCTCCGGCAAGGTGAGCCAGAATTCTCAGCTCGATCTGTGAGTAATCCGCCGAAACAAAAACATGACCTTTAACTGGTGGTATGAAACACTTTCTGATCTCTCTGCCTCTGCTGGTTCTGATTGGAATGTTCTGCAGGTTCGGATTGCTGGAACTCAGTCTGCCTGTCGCAGTAACCGCCTGATTGAAGCTGGTGTGAATCAAACCTGTGACAGGATTAATGTATCCGGGGAGTTTTTCTACATAGGTATTGAGAAGCTTGGAAAGCTCTCTGAATTCAATAAGAGTCTCAACAAACGGATGTTCATTCCTCAAGGCGGACAGCACGGTCATACTCGTTGATCTTGCTCCTTTTGCGGTTTTTCTTACAGGAGCAAGGCCAAGAGTATCGAACATCACTGAAGCCACCCTGGCGGGACTGGCCAGGTTAACAGGTCGCCCTGCCTGCTGAGAGGCGGTCTCCATGAGCTCAAATATCTTTTTGCTTATCAACTCTCCCTCACGGCGGAGGGCGTCTCTGTCAATTCCTATACCCAGACTCTCCATCTTTCCCAGAACAGAGGAAAGTGGAAGCTCTACTTCACGGTAAAGCTTTTCCAGCTCAGGATCACCAGACAATTCAACAGACATCCTGTGCGCAAGTGCAACGGTTGATGCGGAATCTGCACAGCAGTACCTGGCAACTGTTTCAACTGGAACACCGGCGAGAGAGCCGGTCCCTCCGGAAACCTCATCAAAAGTCTGCATGGTCTTGCCGAGCCAGATCGGAACAATTTTCTTCAGACCGTGGCTTCTTGCCTCCGGTCTCAGGATGTAGTCGGCCAGATACGGGTCGTCTGCAGGAACAGGAAGAGTTACTCCGTATCTGGCGAGAACATGACTGTCATACTTGGCGTTCTGAGCTATGTACCCTCTTGTGTTGAGCAGTTTTCCCAGGTCTTCAAGCACTTGTTCTCTGTTGTTTGACTCCGCAAAGTGAAGGTACCAGCTCTGTGTTTCTACTGATGTTACCGAAAAACCTATAAGCTCCGCACTCATGGGATCAGCAGATGTTGTTTCCGTATCGATACAAACCGGTCCTTCTCCAGGAAGATCAACCGTCTTCAGATCGTCAACAATGTTTGTTCTGCAGGAGAATATTTCCGGTCCTGCGGGATCAGATCCGTCGAGACCGATCTTCTCAGCCATTTTTGAAAGCCCCAGTTTTTTAAGAATCGGCAGGGCTTTTTCCAGTTCAGGTTCTTTAAGCTCCAGATCTCTGTGTTTCAGTTCATCGCTGAGAGGAGTGTTCAACCTGGTAAGCTTCAGGCTCAGCTCCACCATTTCTCTGGAATCTATCAGTTTCTTTCGAAGCGAATCCGGAGTGACGCTGTCAATACTGCCGTATATCTGCTCAACACCACCGAACCGCTGTATAAGTTTCACGGCACCTTTTGGACCAATCCCCTTTGCACCTGGTATGTTGTCTGCAGAATCTCCGGAGATGGCAAGAAAATCGGCTATGTATTTTGCCTCAACCCCCATGATTTCTGCAACATCTCCAGGCTTAATCAGTGTCGAAGAACCACCATATTTCCCCGGCCGGAGGACAGATACATTGCTGCTTACAAGCTGAAGAAGATCCTTGTCCGGCGATAGAACAATCACAGGAATTGTTGACTCTCCCGCGTAGGCGGCAATGATATCATCAGCCTCCAGACCTTTTTGTTCAACAAAAGGAATACCCAGAAGCGGTATCAATTCTCTGGCAATTCTCGTCTGTTTTCTGAGGTCTGGTGGTGTGGGCGGTCTGTTGGCCTTGTACCTGGGATAAAGCTGTTTTCTGAAAGTAGGACCCGGAGCATCACTGATGGCAGCCACAAGACTGTCAGGATTGGCACTGATTAAAGAATAAAGTTCATTGAGAAGAAAATTCAGACCACTTGTTACCGTACCGTCTGAACTTCGGAGAGGATTTCTCATCATGGCATAGTGACCCCGGTAAACAAGGCTTAAGGTATCTACCAGTATAAGCGTGCGTGCCATGTGTGTTCCTTCCGCCAATGTGACTGCGGAATATAATCAGAAGCCGGTCTTTCTTGACAGTTCACCTCAAAACCTCGTATTCTTCACCAACTATGAAAAGACTACCCTTCAAGACTCTTCGGCATACCCTTACCTTTCCGGCCTTCAGGCTGGTGATACTTGCGGCCGCAGTCACACCGAGATGGCTTTCACGCATAAACGCCTGTGTTCTGGGGTGGTTACTCTCCCGTCTTCCCCTGCCCTCCAACAGGATAATTGAAAAACACATCCAAGGTGTTATGAAGGACAACGGCATAGTGACCAAAGCTGCCGGCATATACTCAAGTGTTCTGACGAGCTTCTTTGACTTCTTCTATCTGTCTTACAGAAGCGATTCGGCTTACAGAAAACTTGTTGAGGTCAGTGGTGCAGAAAACATGGCTGAGGCAGTGTCCCGGGGAACCGGAGTTATTGCGGTAACTGCTCACTTCAGTGCGTGGGAACTTCTTCCAAGAGCGGTAAAACTGCTGGGGTTTGAAACCGCTGTTGTTGGAAGATCCCTATCACAGAAGAATGCCTCTTGTGTTCTTGACAAACTGAGGCAGAAACCGGGGATACAGACGGTGGACAGAGATGCAGGTGCTTCCCCCATCGTGCGTCTGCTTCGCAGCGGTCACGTACTGGGAATACTTATCGATCAGAGCACCAGAGGAGTAGACAGTGAACTTTGTGATTTTCTTGGCCGCCAGGCACCTACCCCTGTTTCACCGGCAATCCTTGCTAAGAGGTTAAAAGTTCCTGTAGTTACGCTGCATATAACACGAAGGAAAAATCACAGATATATTCTTGAAATCGACAAACCACTTTTCTTCGACGAAAAAGATTCTGTTTCTGATATACTGGAACAGCTCAACAACAGAATCAGCAGCTGGATTCTAAGCGCTCCCGAGCAATGGGTCTGGTTTCACAACAGATGGCGGAAGTAGCAGTCAGGACCTGTTCCCTTTTTCCTCCGAGTGGCACAGGGCGTCTTTCAGAAACACACCTATGTTGTGCAGCACCATTCGCAGCTTGCTGATGTTTTCAACTTTTTCATAGAGTTTTACGATCTCCGCCAGCTGCCTCTCTCCTGCGTGACCATCAGGCTTGTAGAAGGAGTGTTCAAGCAGTTTTTTCCGAATATCGGCGTGGTTATCAGAAGCAAGGTTTCGCTGTATGACCGGGACAATATCTTCCTCTGCATAAAGGACATCTCCCGCCTGCCACGAATAGGTGTTTGAAAGCTGATCGTCTGAAGGTCTGTAGTGTTCAGGAGAAGGATTTGCAAACACAATTGGTCTGCCTGTATGAAACCACTCGTAGCACACTGCGGATATATCGGAGATCATCAGATCAGCCTGATTCATGTACTCTGTTATGTTGGAATCTATTACAACTTTAACATGGTCTTCAGCTTTCAGATCTGCAATGCATCTGTCGATACTGTCGTAGATGTCTCCGTGGCTTTCATAGATACGAGAGTGGTATTTTATAATAAGGTTCCAGCGGGGTGAGATACTCTTTATCAGCTTTGTTCCCCACAGCGGCAGTGAGCTCTCACCATGCTCTGAAAACTTCAGCCTTGAACCGGAACCCTGTGTTATCCAGGTAGGAGCGTACAGGATCGTGGGTCTTCCATTACTGAAAAGTGGCTTTTTTGAAATAATACCGCTTACCAGTTTGTCAAACTTTGGATAACCCACAACCTTAAACCTCTCCGGATGCTTAAGCCTGTAGGCACCTGCTATTTTCTCCATGTGCTTCTTCCCCGGGAGAAGCAGAAGATCGTACAGCAGAATTCTTTTGTGGTTCAGCAGGTAGTGTTTATCAGAAGCACCGTGAAACACCTGAATGGAATACCCCCAGAATATCAGCTGAAATCCTGTGTATACAACTATCTTTGTGTCCAGACGGTTCATCAGTTTCTTTGCTTCAGTTGAGTTTTTTACCAGAACCAGGTCATCATTCAGTTCAGGATGTCTGTCTCTGAGATGGCTGTATATATCAGGGTTTTTTGTCAGTATCACTCCCCCAAGGCTCTCATAGATGTGCTGAACATGGGCGAAGTGCTGAATGTCCGTCCTGAGCCAGTAGGCAATTCTGTAGTTCCCCGGCATGCTATTTATCCCCCAGCAGAACAGAATCTATGCAGTGTTTTACCCTTTCGGAAGCCTTCCCATCGAGTTCTGTAAAAAAGTAGTTCCTGTATTCCTCCATCTTCTGCTTCATCCCCGAAGAAGGAGACAGCGCCAACTCTACTGCGGATTGCAGCTGATCCGGCCTGGAAATGTGCGGGAAAGCACCTTTGAGCCAGTCTTCAGGGTCTATTGAAAGAACCGGCATGCCGTCTGAATGCCTGGGGTTACTCTTAGGCAGCTGGTAGATAATACCATGCTTTCCCAGAGCAAGAAATTCGTTTACAACACTGGAAGTGTCGCTTATAAGTGTATCTGCAAGAAACAGATAGGGATAGACATCGTATTCATCAGCAGGGACAAGAAACATCTCTCTGTGGTTTCCGGCCAGTTCCTGATACAGTCGGTGCTGGGAATGGGGAGCATACTTTCCACCCCAGGAATAGGGATGAAGCTTGACTACCAGGTTGTACTGCGGCAGCAGTTCCAGAATACTGTCTCCTATGTGATCAATACAGCTGGGTTTGTACGAAGGTGCGAACAGTACAGTTTTTTTACCCGGATCAAGCCCCAGCCTGCTTACCAGCGATGGATTGTCGAAGTGACCCGGTTGAAAAAACGGATCCAGTTTCGGAAGACCTGTAACATGAAATTCGGCGGTGTTTTCATATCCCAGGCTCTTTATGTAGTCGTACCAGTACTGCCCTTCGAGAAACACATGATACCTTGCGTTTTTCTGTCTGACAATGTTCCTGATGCGAAGTGTCTTTATTCCCACTCCGTGGTCAAGGTGAAACTTTGGAACATCTCCGTACTTTTCAGGTTTCTTCAATGCATCTCCGCAGACGACTCCGTCAAACCCGGAGGTTCTGTCTGTTACCTGAAAACCTCTGGAGCGGAGTTCACTCTGAATTTTCCCTCTGTTTGAGATCATAAATACACCGAGAAACCGGTGCTGGTCTTTCCCCGATCTGATCCACAGGTCGTACCGGGGATCCTGCTTCATAACTTTGTACAGGGGATAAAGTGAATTGAAATAGTACTGTTTTTTCAGATCAAAAAGAATCTTCTTCACTGTTTCAGCTCACCAGCCACACCGTTGATAAATTCCACCGCACGGTCTACAGACTTTCCGTCGTTGAAGTAAAAACAGTTGTGAAGCATTTCAAAATATTTCGAATTGTCTATCGACAGGTTCCCGTTTACAACATCCAGAATTTTTTCCGAACCGTGAAAAAAAGCTGCGATCTTCATTACATTCATTGTGTCCGGCATGCTGTGCAGACCGCTGAAATCCGTGTCTGCTACAACTATCGGCTTTCCTGTGATGAGATACTCATACAGCACAGAAGAGGTATCGCTGATCAGGATATCCGAAACCGCGAAATCGTGCATTGTATCGCTGGCTGCGATCCTGTTGGAATTAGAAAAATAAACACGCTTTATTCCATTGAGTCTCGCCCACAGCTTGAGCCCGGGCACCCTGTGGGAGTCGAAATGATGCGGTCTGATAATGAGGTTGTGTTCTGCGGTTATCTCTTTCATAAACAGTTTTGCATACTTACCCAGTGTTCCGTTGCCCCATTCCCATGTAGGTGCGTACAGAACGGTTTTTCTGCCTCTGTCAGCTTCAGGAACTCCCATCCTGTTCATGATTGCGTTTCTGTCCAGTTTACCGTTTACATAGTCGTCAAACCTTAGATTACCTATCTTCACAAGGCTGTTTTCCGGAAAACTAAGATCGCTGTCTTTGAACTTTTCCATGTGCTTGGGTCCGGAAACAAAAACATACTGGTAGTTAAGAAGAATATGTGCCTTTCCCCCATACTTTTTGTCACCTGTTCCGTGGCCGATGAAGATGCTTCTTGATTTCTCCCTGTCATTCCGTACCCTTGCGTTTGACTGGGAAAGAATAACACCTGTTAAATCGGATACATATCTCAGTTTTCTTCGCTTAACCACCGGAGTTCCCATGAATGTGCCACTGCCATCTGTAACACTGCCTCTAAGAAATCTCTTGAACTTGAGAAGTGTTTTGTACTTCCTTACGATGAACTCCCCGCCTATACGGTTGTAAAGCGGCCACGCATAAGACAACTGGTAAATTTGATTTGCAAAATAGTAGGTGTTCACAGGATACCGCCGCCTCTCATGTGGGCGGTAATTCTGTCTATAAGATCGCTAAACCCGAACATCTCAGGTGTATCCAGATCGATCCACTGCAGGCCACCTATATCAATACCGGTCATGTTCCCCAGCCCGGCATACACGTTACAGGCATCAGAGAGGGAATCTCTTCCATCCTGTATGGATTGCCTCAGAACACTGAAAAAGCTTTGGTTGAGTTTAAACATCCCGCAGTCAATTGCCTGATAGTCGGTGAATTTTTTGTCCAGACCGGTTATCCTGTATCTGCCGGAATCAACTCTTTCACACTTCACCTTCATCCCGTCATCGATGTCTGGAATTCCGCTTAGTTTAAAGTCGATTGCAAGAACCGCCTGGTTGTGTTCCAGAGGTGTGTTCGCCGTTATTCTCAGCATCTCAGGCTCGAAGATGTGATCGCTCATTAAAAGAATAAACTCTTCGTCCGGCTCAACAGCCTGTTCAGCAGTTAGAACCGATACACCGTTGGAAAGATTCCACTGCGGATTGCGACAGAACTGAATACTGACGGATTCCGGACCTGAAGATGTCAGGTAATCTTCAAGAACCTCTGCTTTGTAACCTGTAACCACAACCACATCCGTTATTCCGGACTGTTGTATGGAGTTAAGAATGATATCAATTATTCTGTTTCCCCCGATTTTCAGAAGTGTCTTTGGAATACCATTGTGCCGCGACTCAAGCCGGGAACCTGATCCTGCCGCGATAATGACTGCCTTCATCAGATGCTCCCGTGTATCTTATTGTATATAATAATGTTACGAAACATAGTGACATGATGCTTAACGCGGATTATAACTATCGGTCTGTGTTTTTGCAAGAAAAGCAGCGTGTATGGCTCTGTGTTATATTTGTCTGCTGAAAATACGTTATTATCACAGTTCGCTTTGGAGATATGCAGATGAAAATAGAGGTTTCCGTGGGAGAACTGGTGGACAAAGTTTCCATCCTGGAGATAAAACTCGAGAAAATACTGAATCCTGAAAAACTGGCCAATGTAAAAATAGAATACAACCTTCTGCTTGAAAGCATGAAACTGCTTGATCTGTCAAATCACTCGGATATTTTTCTGGAATTGAAGAAGATAAATCTCTGCATCTGGGAAACAGAAGACAGAATACGGAAACTTGAAGCAGAGAAGCGGTTTGATGCTGAGTTTATAACACATGCCAGGAATGTGTACTTCGACAACGACAGACGGGCTGCACTGAAAAAGCAGATCAACACCCGGTACAATTCCCGTGTTGTGGAAGAGAAGCAGTACACGGATTACAGGCAGAAGCTCAAGTGAGCAAGCTCATTACTCAAGACAAACTGCTTAAGATAAACAAGATTCTGATCATTCAGTACAAACCGTTCGGGGATGTTCTTCTTAACACAGGGTACCTGCCTGCACTCAGGGCGGCGTTTCCAGAAGCCACGATAGACTACCTGGTTCAGAAACCCTATACAACCATCCTTGAGAACAATGCCTGTATTGACAACATTATCGTGATGAACAAGCTCAAAACCGGAACACTGGCATATGCAGCTGACAGACTCCATCTGATTTCAAGAATTCGCAGGGAGAACTACGATGTTGTAATAGACCAGGCCCGCGGCCCGGGTGCTGCCGAGATCACCCTGTTCAGCGGGGCCCAATACCGCATTGGCTGGCACAAAACAAAGAAATGGAGCTGGTTCAAAGGGCACAACTGGGTTTACAACTACCGTGAGTTAAAAAACCACAATATCTATTCAGCCAGAGCAAAGTTCGGGCTGCTGCGTCCTCTTGGAATACAGGAAATTCCACACAATACATACATCCATGTGCTTTCGGAGTCCGAAAACAAAGTACGAAACTGGCTGAAGCAAATGGGAATACTGAACAAAAGTATTGCAGTGTTCTCTCCGGTAACACCTATCAGAAAAAGACAGTGGGATTTCAGGCGTTTTGCAGAAGTTGCAGACATGGTGACGGAAAAGTATGGATTCAATGTCGTTCTGCTCTGGGGACCTGGAGAAAAGAAAAAGGTTGAACACATGGCCTCCCTGATGAAGAACATGCCGCTGGTGGCACCTCCCACAACTTTCAACGAAGCAGCAGCAATGCTGAAACACGCCAGAATCTACTTTGGAAACAATGGAGGCATTCACCACCTTGCCGTTGCAGTGGGAACACCTACCGTAACTGTATTCGGCCCGGGAACCAGCCCTCTGAAATGGGTTGCGTGGCACATGCCGCAGCATACCTATCTTATCAACAGTGATCTTGATGAGTATACAGACGGTGGCTTTGGTGTTACACCTGAAATGGTTTTCAGGGAATTTGAGAGACTTATGGAGTCCGGACACATCTGAGATTTAACGCACTGACAATGTCACTGCACGCAAATAACGCTCTGCACTACAGATCGATCAGGTGTGTAAGGTGCCGGTTCCCGGAGCTGTCCGGTTTGCAGACAAGGATGAATTCTCCTGTCTCTGTAAAACCCGTTTGCCCTGATGGATTGATTTTGTAGAATCGCATCAGATAACTTCTGGGATATGCAATTGATTCCCCTGATGGATCCTCGGGCCAGGTGTACTGATCCTCTCCTGTGAGAGTAAACTCACAGCAGTCGTATGCGGAGAAGTACCCCTCTGCAAATGTGAGTTCCAGGTTGTAGCCCCAGGTGCTGTCAATTACTCCGTCTCCGTTGTAGTCATCCCAGTTCTCCTCCAGCAGATGGTGCAGAAATCCATTGTCCAGAGTAACTGCAAGAAGATCAGTGTCCATAGTGTTGTAGGCGTACTCGTAGTTGTCGATGGCTTTCCAGCCTTCGTTCACAGGGTCATGCGGAAGAACCGGAGGTGTTATCCCTGTAGTGTCATTACCGCAGGCGGTCAGTATCAGGAACACTGGTATCAGCATTGTTAATATCTCTGCTGACGCTCTCTTCATCTCTCCTCCAGCCGGGCTGTTTGAATCCACTGTTATTCTTCTGTGGGGCAGACCTGGATAACACTTGAGGTAATAGCAGCAGCAACGATCGTTTGTTCCTACTCATATTGCAAGTGTTTAACGCATGTATCCCTTTCGGAAACGGCTGTGGTACAGAATCTGCATTTTACGGAACAGATTCAGAGGTTTCCGCCTTGTTCCCACAGGTTCTTCAGGGTCTATTGTGGCCAGAAGGTCAAGAATACCCTTTGATATGTTTCCGTCCAGCCTGGGATTTACCTGTTCAAGATGACGCTTCCGATTGTTTGAAAACTCTCCTGGATTCAGGAATGATCTGTCCAGTGCAGCTCTGAGTTCCAGGGGCTTGTGTATGTTAATACCCTTGTCTTTTCTCGCGAGTGTTCTGAAGGTTACAACCGGTTTGTCCAGAACCATAAACTCGTAGATCACGGAAGATGTATCTGAAACCATCACATCCGCCAGGTGAAGATACGGCGTAATGTCGTAATCGGTAATAAGGCGAAAGTGCTGTTTGTCTGTAATTCCGTGTACAAGAGATCTGTCCATGAATTCGTGTGGCTTGCACAGCCAGATCTCATCCGGCTTCATCGTTTTTTCAATCTCCGGGAGAAGCATTGTTGCAGACTGCATGGTTCTGCTGTGCGTGGGGGCATAAAGGATAACCTTCCTGTCAGCAGGGATCTCGAACCTTTCTCTGAGATTCTCCGTATTGTATTTCAGTATGTGGTCTATCTTGGACCACCCGGTTTCCACTGTTCTGAAGTATCTGTACCTGTTCTGCATCTGTGTAAACCGTCTTGTTACAACCGGCCCCGATGTAAGGTACATATCGAAGAAGTGCCTTATCCTGTAGTGTGAAGGCTTTTCCACACCGATTCCGTGGAACAGCTCCACCTTTATCCCCGGCAGGCGGAAATCCACAAAGTTTCCGGGACACAGAACAAACTCAGGGTTGAAATCGGCTGCACTGTTCAAGTCTGTAAACACCTGCAGGTCTGATATTTCATCCGGAAGTTTTTTCTTTACTTTTGAACTGACGAAAAATGCGATTTCCGCATCTGTGTGCTTTGCCTCTTCCACCAGAGGAAGCACAACTGGAAGGGAGTAGAGTTTTGAAACATAGAACAGCAGTTTCATCAGGTAATTGACTTGCCGTTCTTTACTGTATTCCTGACGGATGTTGTTGAAATGCTTTTCGTTCTGGGCAGGTACACCACCTCACAGTAGTCCTTCAGAAAATCAAACTTTCCAGCCCAGTCTTCCCCAATAACAAAAATGTCTATGGAATGCTTTCTGATATCATCAATTTTCTGTTCCCAGCTGGTTTCAGGAATCACTTCGTCTACATAGCGGATAGCTTCAACTATCTGCGCTCTGTGAGAATATGGATACACACACTGCTTGTGTTTTCCTGTATTGAATTCATCTGTTGAAACAGCCACAATAAGGTAGTCGCCGAGAGCTTTTGCCCTTTTCAGAATGTTAAGGTGACCTATGTGAAAAAGATCGAATGTACCGTATGTGATTACCTTTTTCACCGCAATTACCAGCCGATCCTGATAAGGGTTGCCCACTGTTCAAGAAACTTTGTGTCTCCCGGTGCGGGCTCCCCTCCCCATCCGCTGAATACTCCCTTTCTGTCCAGCCCTATCACCGGTATTCCCAGTGCTCTGGCATGTATCCAGAGATCCCGGTCTGTTGTAGCCACAGCAGAAGCGCCGGCAACCATGGCGGCCAGCAGACCGACACTTGTATCCGGTGGAATGACTGTGCTCTTTCCATCTACAGCAACGATCTTCAGTGGAACTTCCGCTCTCTTTCTCTCCAGTACATTTGCCGCTGCTTCAGTGGCCAGAATATAGGGCAGAGTACGGTGAGACACAGGAGACAGAACTGCTGAAGCCTTTTCTGCAAGGACGCCGGGCACCGTGGGTTTCCAGACTGTATCCGTTTCCATTTTAAGAACTTTCATTAACTCATAGATGCCATCTGGAAAAATAACATCAGAGCCGGTTTTAACTCTGATGTTTACTGCAGGATGCTCCTGAAAGGAAACACAGGCAAGAGGAGGCACTTTCTCCACAAAACGCAGCAGATCATCTTCCGGCTGTGGAGAGAACATAAGAACACCTTCAGGGACACCTGGATCAACAGACCCCGGATCGTTTGTGTAAATGTGCATCTGCGGTATTACCGGCAGGAATCCTGCAAGCTCAGCCACGCTGCTGTGAGCTACAAAATGAACTGGAATACCGGAGTACACATTCTGAAGTACCCTGGCCATATAAACCGCAGACCACGCAGGGGAAATACCTGAAGGTGAAAATACTCCAACTGCTTCAGGTTCCAGAATATCAGACGGGAACTTGAAATCACTCCAGTTTGAAGAAACTCTGGTGACTCTTCGTTTACCAAAGAGATTTCTTATGAATTTCACTGCTCAAATCCTTCCATAATACTCCGTGCAAGAGAAACCGCTGCCGGGTTTTCTGTATCTACAGAATTCAGAACTCTTGAAGACTCCCCAAACTGCCCGGACACCTGGAGACACAGTCCGTACATAACATCACCCATAGCGTCACCGGGGTAACGAACTCTTATCAGGCGGGACAGTTGAAGAGCTTCAGAAAACCGTCCTGCATTCAGATAAGCGGAACACAGGTCTATACCGCTCCAGAAAGCCTTTCTGGCTGTGGAAGCCTCAGCAATAGACATTGTAAGCTCCTGTATTGCCACCTCGCTGTTTTCCGAAAACAGCGCAGACAATCCGTGAGCCCTGTGAAGAAGCCAGGGGTCAGAGGGATTCATCTGCTTCAGTTGTTCAGCAGCCAGCACCGGAAGTCCGGAAGTCCAGGCAATCCTTGCCAGCCAGAACTGCTGAAGATCGGCGTTGCCGCAGATATTTCCCAGCTCGCCTGACAGTAGAAAAGCCCTTCTGCCATCGCCGGCGTAGATTGCCTCCTCTACAAGCCTTCCCATCACCCTGACCTGCCCGGACAGACTGCCCTGCTCCTCCCACGCGGCACCTGCTTCCGGCAGTTTTCCAGCCAGCTCCAGGTCAAGTGGAGAGAAACACACAACAAAAAGCAGAACAACAGTCATTGCAGATACCTCTGTATCAATCTTCTGCTGAATCTGAAATAACTCACAATACCCAGCACTGCAGCAATGGGTGTAAGTATCTGCGCAACCTGAGTCAGCTTCATGAAAATACTCTTTTCAGGGTAGGCAAGCCCGCCGGCGGCTGTAAGAACCAGAACATAACTGAGAATGATCGTAAGCCTTTCACTTGTGGTGATGGCTACAACAGGGATTTTTATACTCCACGAAACAATCAGCAGACCCAGAACCACAGCGATGTGGTACCACGCGGGAATAAGGGCAAGAAGACCATTTACCACACCAAGCCGGGCAAGGAAGATCAGCATTACAGAAAGAAACAGTTTGTCTGCCAGAATATCAAGTGTCTTACCGGGAGTACTGGATTTTTTAAGTTTTCTTGCCAGCCAGCCGTCAGCATAGTCGCTTGCGGCAGCAATAAGACACAGCAGAAACATGGTGGCGTAGTGAGAATACCAGCCTGCCCAGACGCTGAAGGGAAGAATTACAATTCGAACCCACGAAACCATTGCCGGAGCAACCGGAAGCTGCTCCTGTGTTCTCTTTATCATCTCTATGGTTTGAGAAAACTGTTCGCGATGTCTCTGCTGAGCTTCGCTGATATTCACAGAGAACCTCCGCTGGAACGATGAAATAAACTCTCAATTTCAGCAACGGTAATGTACTCTGCTGATGCGTCAACGACAGGGAAATAGATGGAAAGCACCTTTATATCAAGAGGAGACACAATTTCTTCACCGTGGAACATACCATCTATTCTGGTTCTCATCCATCCCAGGGAACACACGGCTCCACACTGATCACTGTGCATTTTCCCCTCCATATCCGGCGGGATTGCGGGGTTCAACGCCATTTCTCTGTAGAGTTCATACCTGCCGAACCATGAAAGTGCATCAAGAAGATCGCTCCTGGTTGCCGGCAGGTCATTTCCGTGAAGATTCCAGCAGGTCTCTGCCAGTTCCATTTCCCCCTGGGAAACAAGGGAAGCGACAAGCGGAACAACAATAGAAGCATCTCCTCCTTTGATCCTGTCTGTTGCAGCTGAAAATGAAATATCTGAAAGGAGAACAGTGTTGGCATCTGTATACAGATATGAAACCATATCAAGAGGATTACCAACTGCTTCACCCCCGGCACGCAGAAGCCACGAATCTCCCACGGAGAACTGGGAACCTGAAACAAGCAACGCCAGGATAACTATCATGATTGAAAAAAATATATGGAGCGGGCAACGGGTTTCGAACCCGCGACATTCAGCATGGGAGGCTGACACTCTGCCAACTGAGTTATGCCCGCTCTGTTCAAGAATTTGTCTCCGCTCTGTAAATTATACTGGCTTCGCCCTGAAGCCACCAGCCGCTTTCGTCTTTTCCCACGGTAAGAAACAGCCCGCTCTTCACCGCTATTCTAACAGGTAGAGTTACAGAATCAAATCTTTCAGAGGCCACGAGGGCACATGCCACGGCACCGGTCCCGCAGGCCAGGGTTTCACCCTCCACCCCTCTCTCAAAGGTTCTGATCGACATTGATCCATCCTGCTGAACCTTTACCCAGTTTACATTCACACCTTCCGGTCCGAATTCATCATGCGATCTTATTACATGAGCATATTCTTCAAAGGTCCCGTCTATAATATTTTCACTGAAAACAACTGCATGGGGCACGCCGGTGTCTGCAAATCCGACAGCGATAACAACACCGTCAGTAACATCAATTACTTTCTTCAGGTAGTGAAGAACCGGTTCAGTCATCCAGATCCTTGCTTCCCTGTCTCCTGTGACACGGCCTTTGTGAACACCGGCATCGCTTACAAAAGTAAATTCAACTCCTGTTTTTACCATTCCCAGCTCTTCTGCAAACCGGCAGATACACCTTGCACCATTGCCGCACATGCTCGCGGCTCCGCCGTCTGAATTGTAGTACTTCATGGCGAAAGCGTGAACGGGATCCTCTGTTATTTCTATAAGCCCATCTGCCCCGACAGAAAGACCTCTCCTGCATAGTTCGGCAATTGTTTCACGATCGAGCAGCCGCGAAAGGCTGCCGTCCCGGTTGTCAACCATGATGAAATCATTCCCGGCACCGCTCATTTTGGTAAATTTCATAGGTTCTGTGTTCCCATTCTTTCAATGATTTCCATATGATACTCCGCTCTGTCATCAAGATTGCTGTTCCGCAACAGTCTTACCAGATCGAAACGAAGCTGCGGATCCGGTCCCCAGCCATCCAGGTAGGCAACAAAGTCCTCCTCCAGATCGTCTATTGGGTAGTTTCCCGCCAGATGAGCCTGAAGAAGTTCCTGCAGAAGACCGATTGCAGCATCAGCAGGTACCTCATCGGGTGACCCTGACAATAGCAGCAGAGCCGCTGAAATCTTCTGGAAATTACCTGTTTCCATTCCCTGGTCTGCAAGGTAGATAGCTGTTTCAACAGGCGAGTTCACAACGGCACCCGCCATTTCTCTGTCGTGCAGAAAAGGGGCATAACGTACTTCCCACAACGGCTGACGGGGTAATCCTTCAACGCCGCCGTCAAGACTGTATACCCTTATTGAAGGTCCCTGCCAGACGATTCCAAGGCTTTCAAGAGACTGCGGATAGTAATGGAGCCGAAGAGCAAGACAACCATCGGGAATTTCTGTAAGCCCTGCCAGGTAAACAAGACCCTGTGGAGATCTGTCAAAAACAAAATCGGCCTGGTAGATAAGGTACTCCGCACCCTTTTCATCCATAAAAGCCAGCATTTCCCGCTCGGTTCCAAAAATCCTCCGGGCAAATTCAATGATGGTTTCCCGGTTCCGGGTGTTTTCAAAGAAGGTGTGTGTAACCACAGGCATATCTGCATAAGCTGAGAGCAGACCTGAAATGTGCCAGAAAGAAAGTACTGTTCCCCGGTTGTCTTCCGCCCATCCGATAAGTCCTGTGAGTTCATCCTCAGTAAGAAGAGATGACGAGTCTTCAAAGGTCAGCCCTGCCCCTGAGAGCGCACCTGCTATTCCCGGGGCATACATGGTCTGCAGTCCAAAAACTGTAAGAACAACAGGAAGAGCCCATCTGCGGTTTCTGCAGGCAGCCACCACCGGCGGGATAATACCCACAGCAAGAACAACATGAAGTCTGTCAAAAAACAGGTATCCGGCAAGTGAAAGAGGTACAAGGAAAAGCATCAGCGACTGTCCGGTCTTCTCTCTGAAACGTTTCCACCCCAGAATCGCTGCAAGAACTGCCACCCCGAACAGAAGCACTATCTGCCCTGAAGACGGAGAAGTGTAACCGCTTACCCAGAAAAGTCGGGCGTCGCCCGAAAGCAGAGCAGGGTTTTCAGGGTGACTGAACATGAATTTAATCTTCGCCAAAATCACTGAGGCCACATGACCGCCTGAAGATGACCTGAAAAAGAAACCGGAGGCTAAAGAAACTGCAAGACCTGCCCATGGAACAATTCTGCTTCGGTACACCGATGAAGCCACAGCAGCAGCGGCCATTAGAACAGCTGGAGAAAGAATAGCTCCGTCGTGGCGCATATGGCTTAAAAAAACAGAGGCAAGAAGCTGACTTACAGCCACCGGAAGAACTGTTTTAAGCCCCGGCCTTCTAAAAGCCATCCAGGCAAAGACGAAGAAAGACACAAACCCGGTGACCTTCCACGATGCCAGAGCCAGAAACAGTGTCAGAGCTGCGGTAACAGAGTACTTCAATGACTCTTTTTTACCACAGCTCATGTCTATAAGGGCAAAAGTGAGAACTATCAGCGGCAAAGCTACTATTTCGCGGTAGAAACTTTCCCCCCTGGCTCGAAGAAGAGCCGGGAGAAACACGGCGTACAGTGCCGCACCTGTAAAAGATTCCTGACTGGAGAAGTTTGAACTTCGCATCCAGTAGAAAATTACAGGAATCACCAGAAGTGGAAACAGGATACAGAACACATGGAGGAAACTGTCCAGGTCGCCGCCTGTCACGCGATGTATTCCACCTGCAATGTACTCTTCAAAAATAGAGTTCTCTGCTGTTCTCAGACCCTGCGGACGCATTACCAGCGTATCTACCGCGGGAATGCCGCTGCCGTTTGAAACCATTTTCGTGTATCGGTAAGCCTGGGTTGTTTCCCCCTGCATTCTGGCTGGAGGCGGCATAACTGAAATGGCAAAAACACTCCGGAAAACAAAACCACCTGCCACCAGCAGCAGCAGGAGCAGAACTGTTCGGAGTTTTACCCTGCTGTCAGCCTGTGCGTGCATGGCGCTTGGCCATCTGGGTAGCAATAATTTTGAGAGTTTCCGCAGGACCGCTGCCGCCGATGGCAACTGACTCCACAGTGGGCCACTGGAACCTGTTCAGTTCTTCGTTCATTCTGGTGGTAGACATAATTCCGGGAAGATCGCGTTTGTTAAACTGCAGAACCATGGGAATCATGGACATATCCAGACCGTAGCTTTTCAGGTTGTGCTCCAGATCATCTATGGTACTGATGTTTGCCTCTGCTCTTTCCTTCTGACTGTCGGCAACGAAAACAACCCCGTCTATACCGTCAAGGATCACCCTTCTGCTCAGTGCATAATACGCTTGACCGGGTACGGAATACAGGTGGAGCTTGATTTTCATGTCGCCAATTCTGGCGAAATTCACTGGAAGAAAGTCGAAAAAAACTGTTCTTTCGCATCTTGTGCAGAGAGTTACAAGTCTTCCTCTGTTTTCAGGGGCTATGATATCGCGTATCCCCCTGAGATTGGTTGTCTTCCCGGAAAGACCGGGACCGTAGTAGACTATTTTGTATGCAACCTCATTACCTGACCTGTGCATCCCTCCCCCTATTCGTAAAGAAACTCGCAGTATTCCTAGAGAATATAACCCTCTTCGTCTTTTCTTTCAACCAGCACTGCCAGCCTGTTCTGCGCCTTCTTACCAGTAAGCCTTACCCTGCCCCTGATCAGATCCGGCGCACCGAAAAGATACTCGTCGAACAGAAATGAAAGGACAGAGCGGAGTCTCCTGGCGCCGATGTCTTCCTTTTCCTCATTCAGGTACCTTGCAGTCGCAGCTATGTTTCTCTTCGCCTGCTCTTCCACCACAAGTTTCAGGTCGTCTGCCTCCAGAAGCCTTGTGTACTGTTCAAGAATACAGCCCTCAGGTTCTGTAAGAATACGAAAAAGATCTTCTTCCGACAGTGGATCAAGAGAAACCCGGAGCGGAAACCTTCCCTGAAGCTCAGGAATCAGGTCTGCAGGGCTGCTGCCGTGAAAGGCTCCTGCCGCGATAAACAGTATGTGATCTGTTTTTACCGGGCCGTACCTGGTAGAAACAGTACACCCCTCAACCAGGGGAAGAAGGTCTCTCTGAACTCCCATTCTTGACACATCAGGGCCGCTTCCTCCCTCAGAACCTATTATCTTGTCTATCTCATCAACAAAAACAATACCCTCTTCCTGCGCAAGGCGGAGTCCTTCCTGGATATGATCCCCGCCATCAAGGATTCTGGCAATTTCCTCATCAAAAAGTTTATTGCGTGCATCTGAAACACGGAGGGTGATTTTCTTCCTTCGCTTTCCAATAACCTTGTCCAGCATGGTTTTCATCTGATCGTTTATCTGGTTGTCAAATCCCTGTCCGGGTATCATTGGAAACACTTCAACACCAATAGCCCTCTCCGTAACAGAAAGCTCTATTTCAACATCATCAAGTCTGCCGTTTTCAAGCAGTTCCGCAAGTTCCCCTTCTGACCCGAACTCAATACCGGTTCTCGAGAGGGCATCCAGCAGTTTCTTTTCAACTCTCGCCTCGGCCTCGGCCTTTTTCTCTTCCCGGGCCTTACCTGTGGCAAGATTTACCGCAGAACGGACAAGGTCACGGATTATTCCCTCAACATCCCTGCCAACGTAACCTGTTTCTGTATACTTTGTGGCCTCAACCTTTACAAAAGGCGCTCCCACAAGATTCGCCATCCTCCGCGCGATCTCCGTTTTACCCACCCCTGTAGGTCCCATCATGATAAGGTTGCTGGGGTATATCTCTGACTGCATGGGTTCTTCAACAAGTTTTCTTCTGAACCTGTTCCGCAATGAAATGGCAACGGTTCTCTTCGCCTTGTCCTGACCGATAACGAACCTGTCAAGCCAGGCGACAGTTTCCGCAGGTGTCATGGTTTTTTGAGTTCGCATATTTCCTCCGACATGATCTCTCCACCTGTGTAGATACAGATTTCGCTTGCTATGACAATAGCTTCCCTTGCCACCTTCAGAGGACCCATTTTTGTGTGCTTCACAAGAGATCTCGCTGCTGCAATCGCATACGGTGACCCTGAGCCCACCGAAACTATACCGTCTGGCGCCTCAACTACCTCTCCTGAACCCCCGATAACAAGGGCATGGTGGCTGTCCACCGCCGCAATCATGGCATTGAGTTCCCTGAGGTATTTGTCTGCCCTCCACTCCCGTGCAAGCTCCATGGATGCCCTCGGAAGATTACCGCGAAAAGCTTCAAGTTTCTCCTCCAGCCTTTCCACCAGAGCAAAAGCATCTGCCCCGGCACCGGAAAAACCCACGAGAACCGTTCCTCCACTGAGCTTCCTCAGCTTCCTGGCACTCATCTTCATTATGGTATCACCAAGTGTAACCTGACCATCTGCCGCCATGGCAGCTTTTCCGTTCCTGACGATACCGATAACCGTAGTCGATTTAATATTCATTACTCCTCCAGCAAATGAGCCAGGGTGTTTCCCGTTATTTCTATGGAAAGCGCATACTCTTCAGTCATTCCAACGTCGTTAACAAGAACAGCATAGGCAAGCCCGCTGTATCCATTGTCGGCAAGACTTACGGCTCTTGCTTCTGACGAGAATGTTTCTGTGGAAAGCAGGAACCACAGAGCTGTTTCCTTCGCATTTTCCGGATCGGCAACAAACCTGTCGCAGAGATCTGTGATCAACTGTGCTTCACGCTGCGTTTTCATCTGGGAAACCATGATATTCCCAAGGGAAACAGCTGCCATCACACCTCCTCTGGCCGCGAGTCCGGCCATTTCAACGGCTATGGATGCCGCAGTTATATCCTGCTTCCATTCCAGCGTGGAGCTTTCCTGATCAGTGTGATTGAAAACGAATGCGAGGGCGGTGTCAAGCATGCTGAGACCGGTGTTGACCGGGCTGTAAATGGTGTATTGATCCACAGTCTGCGCCATAAGATCCAGCACAGGCTGGTATTCAGAACCCCATCCCGCCTGAAGACCCGCCAGATGTTCTCTTGCTGCAATGTAATTTCCGAATGAAAGATCTTTCTCTATGCGTATCCACTCCTGCGCAGGAGAACCGTCGCTGATAAAATCGATGACCCCGTTAAAAGCCGACTCCTGTTCAAACTCACCGGCCACCGCTGCAAGCTGAGACGAGGCGGCAGCGGCAGCGGAGTTGTTGTATTCAACTGCCATGCTGTCCATGTATGCCGTAGCCTGCTGAACGTAGTCTATTGCCGCATCAGCACCGTCCCTGCCATGAATGAATCTTGCTTTCAACAGAACAAAACTGGGCATGATGCTGAGCCACTCCTCAGGCATGGCTGAGAATACAGCCTCAGACCTGTCCAGACACACACCCACCATTTCTGTGTTGCCCTCAGCCATAAACTGATACGCAAGGCGATTGTAGGCACTGACATAATTCCTTGCAATCTGGATTGCCTGATCGTCCTTGTAGACAGAAGGATCTGCAAGACCTGTTGTAAGAAAACTGTCTGCAAGGGTCCATCCCAGATCTGTGTTTACAAGTTCACGGACAGGCTCGTGCATCACTCTGAAAGCAATTCCCTGCATCTGCAGATAGCTCTCGATGTAACTTCTGTTTTCCCCTGAAACTGTTCCGGCGATCATCACTTCCCTGCCGTGAAGGCTTCTGTTTCCAAGCATATTGATAAGAAGAAGATCCTGCATGGGAACAGAGCCCTGGCTGCCTCTTCCCATTGATGGAACCGGTATGCTTGTGTTGCCGTCATTCAGCACCCACGGCCACTGACCGTTAAATGTATCGTCAAGAACCTGCCTGTCATACTCGCCTGTGACAGGCAGACCTTCCGATGAAACATGAAAGAAATTGGGACCCCAGATGAATATGGGCTGCATGTTGTCAATAGTCTCCTGTGAATAACTGAGAAGATCAGGATCTTTTGCAACAAGCTGTTCTACATACCACCTTGTATTCATCAGACTCAGATTGGAAATTATCACATCACGGCGGATCCCAAGCACTCCCTGGGCAAACCACAGAGGGAAAGTATCGTTGTCTCCGTTGGTGATTATCACCGCATTTTCCGGACATGACTGCAGCAGGTTGATACCGTAATCCCGGGCGGCATAATCACCTGAGCGGTCACAGTGATGCCAGTTCATCCCCAGAGATATAAATGGGAAAACAACCATTGCCCACGCGGCGTTCTTTACCGCTCTGCTCTTAGCAGAGGCAAACAGTGACCCCATCCCGATCATGGACAAAACGGCAAAGAAAATGAAAGATGCACCGAAAAAGTAATCTCTCTCGCGAACTTCACCCAGTGATGTTCCTTCGGGCCCTGTCTTAAAATTCAGATACACCACAAAGGCGAAACTCGCCATGATAAAAGACAATCCCACAAGAACCAGAAGATCAGGACGCCTTTTTCCCATAACAACAAGACCGGTAACTGCAAGAACGGCCATTCCCATCCAGAGAAATGCCCACACTACACCGCCAGGTGTACCCATGGCACCTGTCCATGCCTCCGGTCTTCCCACCTGCCAGGACAGGTATTCGGCAAACAGTCCCAGCTGATCCTGAAATGGTCCTTTTCTGTTGAAAATAGAGACCTGGCCGTATTGTTTTCTTTCGATAGCTTCCTTGAATTCGGTCCATACAGAGGGATTTGTCTCGTTGATCTCAGGGTTCTGTATCGCCCGGATAGGCATGTAAAGGTGAATGCTGAATGCGAGAACCATCAGACCGAGAAACATCACTGGAAACCCGGGAGATTTCCACTCAAACGCTTTCTTTCTCACAGCATACAGCACATACATTGCCACAATGGGAAGGGTAACAATAAGAGCACTGAGATGATTGCCTATTGCCAGCGTCATAAGGTAACCGGTGAGAAACAGCTGACGACCTGCAGGTCTGCCATGAAGCCTTCTCTCTATCCACAGATCAAAAACCCAGAGAATGAGAAGGGAAAGAAGGGCTGCCATGGCATAGGTTTCGGTTGCATTGTTGTTTCTCCATACAGTGTAGCTGAAAGCGGCCATAAGTGCCCCGGCAATGGAAACAGGTCTGTAAAGCCATGGTTCAAAGCCCAGCCTGACACTCCATCTCTGTATCAGCCTTGCCACAAGACCGATGGTAACAGTTCCCGCGATTGCGCACATAAGGTTAACTCTGGCAGCAATGGAAGGGATAAAACTGAACAGCAGAGTACTTACTCTCCCCAGAAGCACAAAAAAGGGAACTCCCGGCGGGTGGGGAATCCCGGCAACCCAGGAGCAGGTAATGTACTCTCCGCTGTCCCAGAAACTGACGGACGGCGCCAGGGTAATGGCGTAAACGGTAAAAGCGGCCATGGCCGCTGCCAGCGCAACGAGCCTGTCTGTTGTAAATGCACCTTTGATATTCACTTTTTCCCCCTGGGGTGTGTCTTCATGTAAACACCTTTTAATTTCTCTGTTGTGAGATGCGTATATATCTGTGTTGTTCCTATCCCGGCATGCCCAAGCAGTTCCTGAACTGTTCTGATATCCGCTCCTCCATTCAGAAGATGTGTGGCAAAACTGTGCCTGAAAGTGTGAGGAGTGGCCCCTGCAGCCCTGGCTGCGCCGTCAACACCAGCGGAAACAATACGCCGTATATCCCTTGGGTCAAGCTTTCGCCCTCTGACACTGATAAAAAGAGTTCCAGGATCATCACCTGAGATATACTCATTTCGTTTCTGAATCCATTTACCAAGGTACTCCACAGTTCCACCGGGAACAGGAACAATTCTTTCTCTTCTTCCCTTTCCCATGACCCTTACAGTACCTGAAGCTATACTTGTATTTTTAAGCAGAAGAGATGCAGCTTCGGCAGCCCGCAGACCTGCTCCGTAAAGCAGTTCAACTACTGCTCTGTTGCGCAGGCCCTTTGTGGTTGAGGTATCGTAAGCATTCAAAACACTTTTGACTTCGCTGACACCAAGAAACCCGGGAAGCCTTCTGGGCACCCTGGGAGCCTTGAGTAACTCACTGTGGTCTATTTCGGAACGGCCTGTCTCCACAAGCCATCTGGAAAAGGTATGAAAACAGCTTACCATTCTGGCAATACTGCCTGGAGACATACCGGTTGAAGCCCGTTTCATGAGATACTCCCGCATCTGAGAGATGTCAAAACCCTTTACAAACGATCCACCGGCAGCTGCAAAATCCGTCATCTGTGTCAGATAAGCTTTGACTGTCAGTGGAGAAAGCCCCCTGCCGTAGGTAAGCTCATCTTTAAAAGATTCCAGTATCAGTCTATCTTCTTCTTGCAACGGGGACAGAACACACCTTTCTTTCTCTCTTCAAGCAGAGGAAACCCGCACCTGGGACACTCTCTTGCCACAGGCTTGTTCCACATGGCATAGTCACAGTCCGGGTATCTGCTGCATGAATAAAACACCTTTCCTCTGCGTGACCGTCTTTCAACCAGCTCACCGGTGCAGTCCGGAACAGGACATTTCACCCCGACAGGAACAGGCTGTGTGTGACCGCATGCAGGATCTGAACATGCAAGATACCGGCCGTATCTGCCGTTTCGAAGAAGCATATCCTTACCGCACTTTGCACATTTGACATCAGAAACTGTAGAAGATGAATCTTCATTCACAGGACGGGTATACCGACACGAAGGGAATCCGCTGCATGCCAGAAATTTGCCGTACTTCCCCATCTTTTCCAGAAGCACTTTACCGCACAGGGGACACTTTTCAGCAGTTTCTTTTACCATTGATGCCTTGATCTCGGGAAGGCGTCTCATGGCTTCCTCCAGAGATGCAGCGAGCGGTGTGTAAAGCTGTTTTACCGCTTCTTTGTAACTGGTTTTCCCCGAAGCTACGAGATCAAGCAATTCCTCAAGAGTCGCTGTGAAACCAACATCAAACAGATGGGGAAACAGCTTTACCAGAAGGTCTGCAGTAACCATTCCCACTTCAGTGGGAAAAAGTTTCTTCTCCCTGGCCTCTACATAGGTCCTCTTCTTCAATGTTGATATGATCGATACATAAGTGGAAGGTCTTCCAATTGCTTTCTTTTTCATTTCCGATACAAGAGCCGCTTCTGAATACCTGGACAGGGGCTTTGTAAACTTCTGCTCCGCTGTTACATCCAGGAATTCAACAACACCCTCCGCAAGTTCCGGGATTTTCCCGACTATTTTAAGCTGTGCCGGGTCTACCAGTGAAAATCCCCGACTTACAACCTTCTGCCCGGTTGCTCTGAATACCAATTCTCCGCTGGAAACCAGAACTTCAGTTTCAGCGACAATGGCATCAGCCATCTGAGTAGCCACAAATCTCTTCCACACAAGCGAGTATAGTTTCAGATGCCTGTCGTCCAGTATGCCGGCCATCTCCTCTGGAGTTCGCCTTACATCTGTGGGCCTGATGGCTTCGTGGGCGTCCTGGGCGCCACCGCTGGCTCTGTAGCGTCTTGGTTTCGGAGAGAGTTCCCGGGTACTCCACTTCTGTTCTACAAAACTGCGGCAGTCTGCAATCGCAGCAGGTTCAATCCTGACAGAATCCGTTCTCATATAGGTAATAAGACCTGTTGTTTCTCCGTTGATTTCAAAACCTTCATACAGATCCTGAGCCAGTCGCATGGTTACCGATGGCGGCATGGACAACCTTGCAGACGCAGCAACCTGAAGAGAGCTGGTGATAAACGGAGGAACAGGTTTTCTGGCCTTGTTCTTTTCCACCAGGGAGCTGATCTTCCACAGGGCCTCCCCGCGGGTCTGACTGAGAACTCTGTCGGCAGTTTCACGACTTCCTGGAGAGTGCCTGTCTCCGTCTGCCCTTTTTCCGTCTATTTTATAAAGTTTGGTTTGAAACACAGAACCATTCTGCCTGAATTCTGCAGTTACCGGCCAGAATTCTCTGGGGACAAAGCTTCTTATGGCAAGTTCCCGCTCAGCTATCAACCTGAGAGCTACAGTCTGTACCCTGCCTGCACTGAGTCCTTTGCCCACAGTTCTCCACAGATACGGGCTGATCTTGTAACCCACCAGACGGTCCATCACTCTTCTGGCCTGCTGTGCATCAACCAGGTTCATATCTATATCTGAAGCGGTTCTGGAAGCAGCCCGAACTGCCTCTCTTGTTATGGAATTAAACCTGATCCGCCTGAAGGATATTCCCTTACCCTGAAGCAGTTTGTAGATATGCCAGCAGATAGCCTCCCCTTCGCGGTCAGGATCAGCGGCCAGATAGATTTCACTGTAAGCTGATGCTGTTTTCCTGAGCTTGGCCACAGCTGCCCTTTTACTGGGAAGAATTGTGTAGACAGGTTCAAGTGTTTCCGTGTTTACACCGAGACGATTAAGAGGCAGATCCCTTACATGACCATATGAGGCAACAACATCCCAGCCTCGGCCCAGGTAGTTTTTAAGGCTCTTTGCTTTGGCTGGGGATTCTATAATAACAAGCTTTTTCTTTGTATCTCCTGTCATGAATACAGACTCCTGGTTTTTTTGTAAGAAGATTATTCCATGGTGGAAAGCCACAGAGCCACAGGGCCGCTGACAGACTCCCAGCAGCTCTCTCTGTAACCCATGATATTCTGGAACTGTCTTGGATTGAGAACGCCTGCTACCTCTGAGAAAGCCTCGTGTACCAGACTGTATACAACAGCCTCCTGGTATCGGTTTTCTCTGTAGACAAGCACCAGCTGATCAACGTCTGCAGGTTCCAGCATGGCCGCCGCATCCCTCATGAGACGAATTCTTACTTCTGCTTCTTCCGGATGAAGAATCGCCATAACCAGAACGGTTGTAGAGTCTTCATAAACCAGAAATGCCCCGTCATCCACCACAACTGGAATCGCCGACGCAAGCAGCTCCAGCTCACTGAACACTACCTCACTGCTTTCCACAGGAATTTCTGCATCTGTGTTCCGGGGAGCTCTGGTCTGAAAACTGATAGGAACTGGATTCTCCGCAGGTATACAGCTGTCCGGCAGAGCAATAAGCCGCAGGCCAAAAGGATCATCAACAGCAATAGAATCACTTTCTACAAACGATGTATCCTCCTGTATTTCGTTTATATCTACAGAATCCTGCGGCGCAGGTATTCCGGTATCGGATGAATCCTGAACTGCCGTGCCGGATGTATCGACAGAAACCAGACCATCGCCGGATGTGGAATCCCCGGTAATCGGCGAGAAAAGATTCAGAGGGTCTGTGAAGTAAAATGCTGCAGCCAGAGCGATCACAAGGAAAACAGCGACCACGGTTTTCAGAACAGTTGACCCTGCACCTGTCTCCTCGCTGACCGGTTGTTCCGCATCGAATTCAAGACCTTCTCTGCTCTCTGAAGCAACACCCTTGTTGGGCCTGTCCACGGACTTTCCGTCACTGGCACAGTGGCTGCACACATGGGCCACTCTGTCAAAGCAGTTCCTGCAGGTAAGCTGCCCGCATGTTCTGCACGGTGCAAGCCTCTCCCCGTCCGTAGGCGTTCTTCCACAGATGTGGCACCTTGCCGTAGAGCGAATTTCCTCGCTTGCAGAAGTAATTACAATTGGTTCTTCTTCCTCAACAGCAGGCTGCTGTACTGTCTCTTCACTCTGTGCATCCCCGGGCTTTTCCGTGGTTTCTACCCCGGGTTCAGCCTCAGTTCCCTCAGGATTGACTGTTCCTCCCGAAGAATCCAGAACCGCTCCTGATGACGCTTCCTCTTCGACACCGGTCTCATCCTCCAGGCGGGGAAGAAGATCGATATAGGGATAAAGATCCTTCTGTATGGCCCTTGCTTCATTCATTGGAACGGCTTCTTTGATCACCGACGGCGAGTTGTTAACCGCATTCTCAGCCTCAGTTACCGAAAGATCAAGACCCGTAATGAGAAGTTTTAATACTTTCTTCTTTTCCTCTTCTCTTCCCAGTCTCACAAGCAACAGATCAACGAAAGAATCAGACATCAGGCTCTTCCCTCCAGTATTTCAAATTGTCTGTGCAGTCTTGCTATCACCATCCGGCTCACCCTGCGCAGGGTCTCAAACACGCCTTTGCCCTCGGATGCCACAGATTCAAGACACGCGACACGAGACAACCCGAGCTCACGAACAATCTCATCCACAGGAATAGCATCGTGCAGGTCTCTCTTGTTGCACTGCAGAACAAGACTGACGCCCTTCCTCCTCTGATTGCGGAGATTCTCTTTCAGGTCTCTGAGACTTGCAATGTTGGCATCCATTCTTGACTCCTGAGAATCGGCAACAAAAACAATACCGTCAACACCCTGAAGAATCAGCCGGCGGCTGTCTGAATACATGGCCTGACCAGGGACACTGTAGAGATGCAGACGTATCTTGAAGCCATTGATCTCGCCGGAATCCAGCGGGAGAAAATCAAAAAACAGAGTTCTGTCGTTACCGGCAGCAAGGGAAATCAGTTTTCCCCTTGAATCTGAGGCGACCTGACCGTGGATATATTTTACATTAGTTGTTTTCCCTGACAACCCCGGACCTGCATACACAATCTTGCAGTCAATTTCCTTAGCGCTGTAGCTCACAGTTGCCATAAAGTATTACTCCTCGCTCTGCTCTTTTTTTCCGTCATCACTGCCAACCTCATCAGATTCAATATCCACGTCCTTCAAACCCTTTTTGAACTGACTCATGGATTTCCCGACAGCTCTGGCAATATCAGGAATCCTCTTTGCTCCGAAGAGAAGAAGAAGCACCACAAGAATCAGCACAAGCTCGGTGGTTCCTATACGACCCAAAATAACCCCCCCGTGCAGTCAGAACCATTTGTATAAAACACCCACCGCAAGAAGACCGGCAAATGTCATTATGTTAAGCTTCACCGCAATTTCAGCGATCTGAAACCTCAGAATGTAGATATCGAAGCCCAGAGGCCCTACAGAGAACTCGGCCCCACCGCTGAAAAACTGCCTCAACGCCACAGAACTGTCCGGCAGCACGGCCCCCACGGCCTCACCGAACACAGTACCGGTCATCATGCCTGCAACGGCAATGAAAACCCAGAATCCTGTGGACCTTCCGTTTAACAACACCTGTCCTTTCTGTAACTGTATCTTAATTTAACACTCGTCTTTATGCAACACTTCAGTTTTCTGTCTCCTGCACACAGCAGCCTGTGCAATCAGACCTGTAACTGCACCGGAAATAATTCCCCACACAGTGAGCAATAATACAATATTCTGCAGCGGAAGTCCCGGCAGAACAATACGCGCAACAACCAGCTGCATCCACAGCGATGCAACTGCTCCAGTAACGGACACACCTGCATAGGACAGCCTGTCTCTGAACACAAATCTCATGGACCCCATTGCAACAGCGCTTGTTACAGCACCTGTTACCGAGAGGAGAAAAGAGGGCGTCGCCAGTAACCCGGTGATAAGGGCTACAGCAAATACTCTAAGTAGATTGAGTTCCAGTGTTTTCAGAAAACCATACCTGACAACTGCAACTACAGCTGCAGCATTTGCAAGCCCCAGCTTCATAAATGGAACAGGCCTCGGAACAAGACTGTCTATCACCCCGAGTGCAGTGGCATACAGCACAAGAACTGTCAGATCACGGTGGCTTCTATCAGACATTCTTCAACTCTTTTCAGAAGCGTCCTGCTGTTAAAAAGGGCCTCTGCCCTGTTTCTGGCCTGCGTATACATCGCGGCTCTCATGGTTTCCGACTCTTCGAAACGGGCTACAGCTCTGCACAGGTCAGACGAATCACCTGGAGTAAAAAGAAGGCCGGTTTCACCGTGGCTGTTCACCCAGGACACACCTGTGGGAAGGTTACTGCTTATCACTGCAGCTCCACAGGCCATTGCCTCAACCTGCACCATTCCAAAGGCTTCACTGCGCTGAATGGATGGGAGAATCAGAGCTTTTGCCCCCTGATACAGCGAAATGAGCTCTTCGTCTGAGACATTGGTTACAACACTGACAGGCAGATGGTGTTCCGAAATAAAGGCATTTACCTTTTTCTCCAGCCCGCCCCCCCCGGCCAGGATAAGATCAGGAGGATTCTCCATTTTACGCCAGGCGTCCAGAAGAACAAAAATGCCTTTGTACCTTCTGAATCTTCCCACAAACAGATAGTATGCCTTCCCCGCTGTTCCTCCCGGCTTGAACCGTTCCAGATCAGCTCCAATGGGAATAGTCTGTGTGTTGTGCAGATCTCTCAGGTAGGGTGAGGTACGGATATAGTTATCTGAAGAAACAATCACACTACGGGCCCCTGCAAGGAATCTTCCAAGAACAGGACCGTAAACAGGCATCACAAAAGCCTGGCGGACTATATCGCTGTGGTAGGTAACTACGTATGGCTTTTTCTTTTTAAGCACAGCCCAGGCCAGCACAGCACTTGGCAGTGGAAGATGGAAATGAACAACATCTGCGTCTGTTCCAGCAAGAAACCTGCTGAATCCAGGTACCACAGGATTTGAAAGCACACGGGCTGGAGACCAAATACCTTTAACAGCCAGTCCGTCCACGTCTCTGTTTCCGCCACCGGCAACCAGAACTTCCACACTGTGCCCCCGGGAAACAAGAAACTGTGATAGATCGTATATATGGCGCTCGATTCCGCCGTGAACCTCAGGAAAAATATCTTTGTACACCTGGAGGATTTTCACTGAAACGCCTTTCCGTAAGCCCGGTATGTATTCTCAGCCATGGTTTTACACGTAAATCTACCGGCAAATTCACGGAGCTCTTCCGGATTCTGCTTTTTTTCAAGGGCATTCAGAACAGCTTCCGCAATAGATTGCGGTGTTTCTCCGGAAACTGCTGCAGCCACAGACCCGTAAACCTCCAGGAGCGTTCCAGCAGGTCCCACCACAAACGGAACTCCAGAAGCTGCGGCTTCCAGAGGGGGCAGCCCGAACCCTTCATAAAGTGACGGATAAACAAGCAGTTTTGCGCCTGAGAATACACTTGAAAGCAACTGTTCTCCAACAGATCCAATCCATACGACTCCAGGAGTATCAGTCAGTGCGTCTTTCGTTTTCTTTTTTCCCCAGCCCCATCTGCCAGCAACTACCAGGGTCATTCCCGGATGTATCCGTCTTATCTCCGGCCACGCCTCCAGCAGCGCATCTATGTTCTTTCTGGGCTCTATTGTACTTGCTGAAAGTATGTAGTCTCCGGTTATTCCGGATGTTTTTCTGAACACAGCATCGGAAGCTGTGTTGTGTGGTGCAGAGAGGTAAACTCTTGTTGATGAAAGCCCCAGATACTTCTTTATTTCTGAAACAGTAAAATCGCTGTCTGCGATTACAACTGAAGCTCCTGTAGCAACTCTGGGAAAGTGAAGCCTGTAGTACAGCGATTTAAGAATCGGGAACCAGCCGGGTTGTGCCATAAAAGCCATATCGTGAACTGTCACAGCGTAGGGAATACCACCTGGGACTGCTCCGGCAAAAGCGGGAAGATGTGCCAGATCGAAGTGTTGTTTTCGGAGAATACGGCGCAACCCCATGTGTTCTGAAATAAATTTTCCCCGGTAACCCGAAGCGGTCAATCCAATCGGAACAACCTGTGTTATACCAGCTTTCTGAAACCCCTCAATCAACCTGGCTGTGTAAACACCGGTGCCTCCTCTGTTGACCGCTGAAGATGCGTACAGAGCTATCCGTCTGTTATATCTCCGCAACAGAATCGTCACCTGCGTACAGTCTGGCCGGAGTCCCCTGCACAACTGACCTTTCCCCGATAATCGATTCCATCAGCACCACATGCCTGAACTTTGAACCACTTCCGGCAATTGTGTCCGAGATCACTGAGTTCTCTATGTGAACACCGGCACCTCCGGAAAACCAGGGGCCCACAACAGAGTTTTTTACCACTGTAGCATCACCGAAAAAACAGGGAGCAACAATCACGGAATTCTCAAGAACAGGAGAGCCGGAGCTGCCGTTCTTTTCCAGTAGTACCCTGTTGGTCTCCAGGAGTGTTTCCGGTTTACCGCAGTCATACCACCCGTCTATATCCAGTGTTCCGAAGGGTTCTCCTCCCTTCAGCATAAGCTGCATAGCATCTGTGAGCTGGTACTCTCCCCGTGTTCTGAGCTGGTTTTCCTTCAGGTAACGGCAGCTCTGCATTATCTTTCTCCCGTTTGAGAAGTAATACACACCTACTATTGCCAGATTGCTTACAGGTTCTGAAGGCTTCTCCACAAGCTCTGCAACTCTGTCCCCGTCCATTACAACAACACCGAACCTTGAAGGATCCTCCACCGGAGACGCAACAATCATGTTTCTTGTTTCTCCACGGAGTACAGACAGGTCCGCTGAAAACAGTGTATCACCCAGAACCACCATCAGAGGTTCATCTTCAACGTACGGTTCTGCAAGCAGAACCGCAGAAGCTAGACCGTCGGTCTCTTCCTGAACTGCAAAATCAATTCTTATGCCCGGGTATTGTGTCCGGGCCCAGGAAACTATGGTGTCACCGAGATAACCTGTTATCAGCGTGATGTGATCTACGTCAGCATCAAGAAGTGAATCTATCACATGGGCCAGAATCGGTTGTCCTGCAACTGGGATAAGAGGTTTCGGCAACGACCACGTAAGAGGTCTCATTCTGGTTCCCTTGCCAGCGGCAGGTATTATACAGTGCATTTAAATCAGCCTCCCGTTTCCCAGTCATTCTCATCAAGGAGAATTTCAGGATATTTTCCCATAACGTAAGAGTGAACAAGCGATCTGACACCGAGACCGGTTTCAGTTACAAGAGATTTCTCGGCCATTTCCCGGGCGGCATCTGTGGTAACAACACCAATCATTCTCTTCACATCAGGTATCAGAGACGGTGCAACACTCAGCTCGTCCACTCCAAAACCGATCATAAGAGGAACGGCCAGTGGATTACCGGCCATGGAGCCACACACTCCAACCCATTTTCCCTGACTGTGACACAATCTGACCACGGTATCAATCTGGCGGAGAATAGCCGGATGGAATGAATCGTAAAGATCGGCCACCCTGGGATTCCCCCGGTCAACTGCCAGAGAATACTGCGTGAGATCGTTGGTTCCTATGGATACAAAATCTGCGTATGGCAGCATAAGATCAAGAGCAATAACAGTTGCCGGTGTTTCTACCATTATCCCCACCTGCATATCGTTATCAAATGGAATTTCATCAACACGCAACTGATTCTTTACTTTCTCAAGCAGGTCTCTCAATCTGCGCAGTTGTTCCACATGGGTAACCATTGGAAACATCAGCCGTATGTTGCCATGAACAGACGCCCTTAGAATAGCTCTCAGCTGAATCGAGAACTCTTGGGGTCTGTCAAGACCAATTCTCACAGCACGGTAACCCAGGAAAGGGTTGGCTTCCGGTACAGAATTCAGACCCGTTCTGAATTTGTCTCCACCCATATCGTACGTTCTTATTATCACTGGTTTCGGTTTCATCCGGAAAGCTACCGTGTCGTAAATAGCAAAATGGTCTTCCTCGTTTTCGCCATTTTCCTGAGCAAGCCTGAGAAATTCAGTTCGGAACAGACCTATTCCATCAGCCCCGAGTTTATTTACAAGTTCAACCTCGTATGGAAGCTCGATATTTGCCGCAAGTTCTATTCGAACACCGTCTTCGGTAACCGCAGGCTCCTGATTCATTTTCTGAAGCAGTTTCTCTGCTTTCTGGAATTTCTCCTTGATACCCGCGTAGTACCGGAGCTCCTCTTGAGTGGGGTTAACAATTACATGCCCGTGTATACCGTCTACAATAATCATGTCACGGGGATTTATTTCAGAGGTAATCTTCTGAAGACCGACCACGGCAGGTATACCTAGAGCACGGGCAAGAATGGTTGTGTGGGAAGTTCTTCCTCCCATGTCTGTAACAAAGGCCAGTATCTGACCGGGTTTCAAACCGGCAGTTTCAGATGGATCAAGATCTTTTGCCACAAGAACCACAGGCTCCTGCATCTTATCGAGAACATCCTTTTCCGTACCTGTAAGCTTCTCAATAACCCGGCGGCCGACATCTCTTACATCTGCAACCCTTTCACGGATGTATGGGTCGGCCATAACCTCGAATTTTTCCATGACACCGCGAAGCGCCGTGCTGACTGCGTACTCCGCATTAACCAGTCCGCCCAGAATTCTACTTTCAACATCTCTCTTTATTGTTGGATCCTGAAGCAGAAGCAGAAGGAATTCAAGAATCTGACGACCTTCAACAACATCTTCCATGGTATCTGCAATGTTTTCAAGATCGTGACGAACGGAAGATATGGCGACTTGAAATCTCTTAACCTCAAGTTCAGCCTGCTCAGACGATTCAAGAAGCCGCTTTGCATGTTTCAGTTCTTCAACCTTGAGGAGGAAAGCCGATCCTATGGCGATGCCGTGCGAGGCAGGAACACCTTTGAAAAGCATCTAAATCATCTCTTCGCCGAAACCGCTTCTGATTACCTCCGCAACTGCCTCCACAGCTTCAACCTCATCAGATCCATCTGCGGAAACAACAATTTCAGTACCCCCGGAGGCTGCCAGGGTCATTACTCCCATTATGCTCTTTGCGTTGACTTTGTCTGCCGGGCTTTCCACCCATATATCACAGGCAAACTCCACAGCAGCTCTTACTATCAGTGCGGCTGGACGGGCATGTATCCCCAGCTTGTTGGGAACAACCACCTTTTTTTCTGTCATTTTATTCTCTCAGCCTTTTTCTGCCCATACGGGCAATGAGTTTCCTGTTAAGTCGTTCAGCAGATGTACTGCCGGTATCCTTTACCTGAATATTCATCATTGCAGCAACTTCAAGAAGCAGTGTAATGTTTCTGCCCGGAAGCACCGGTATCTCCACCATGGGAACGTCAACTCCCATTATACTCATATGTTTACCGATAAGCCCTGACCTGTCGGCTTCATCGTCGAGGTCGGTATCAAATAATCTGACAACAAGATCAACCGATTGCATCTCCTTTATCGCGCCCACGCCAAACAGTTCGGCAATGTTGACAAATCCGATTCCTCTTATCTCCATGTGGAATCCAAGCATTGCATCACCGGAACCGATCAGACGGTTCCCTGTTTTTCTCACCCGAACAAGGTCGTCAGCAACAAGCCTGTGCCCTCTCTCCACCAGACCCAGCACTGCCTCACTCTTTCCGATAGCGCTTCTTCCCATGACAAGAAGACCTTCTCCGTAAACATCCACAAGGGTTCCGTGAAGAGAAACATGAGGTGCGAATACCTCGCTTAGAAAATCAGTCAGGTCATGTATCAGAGGAGTTGTATCCTGAGGAGAAACAAACAGTGCAGAACCCGAAGACTGTGATGCAGAGACAAGCTCATCCGGAGGAGTAAGACCTTTCGTAATAATACTGCACACCACTGGAAAATTGAAGACATTCTTCACGGCAGCCTGTTTTTCCTGTGGAGAAAGTTTCTTCAGCAGTGTGATCTCAGTCTCACCAAAAATCTGGATTCTGTCGTGCATGAACTTGTATGTATAACCGGAAAGACACAGACCGGGACGGCTGATGTCCGGGGACACGACCATACGGTCGTATCCCCATGTATCGGTTATATCCTCAAGTTCAAGCCTTTTCCCCAGCCTCTCATACATTACGCCGACAGAAAATGCTTCCGGATCTGGGTAGCGATCCAACACTTTTTCTATTCCTTGCGTGTAAGCTCAACAACCTGAGTAGCACCGCTGGAAGTTCTGTATGCAGCACTGAAGCTGTTCGTTTCCGTGTTGTAGAATATCAGATTTCTGTCGTCGCCACTTACCTCGAACTCTGTCATTGCGTCGTTGGTTGAAAACTTTTTCAAAACCGCGGCATCTTCCACAAGAACCGGGGACGTGAGCTCCGATGGTTCTGCCGCTATGTACCACGCACCGGAAACAGGGTTTTTACCGTTGTTTTCCCTGTGAGGATGGTCATGGTGGGTTTCTTTGAATCTTCTAAGCTGCCTCTCGAGAGAAGAAATACATTCATCGAAAGAAAAGTACATATCATGTCCCTGTGACCGGGAGTCGAGCCTCAATCGGTCTCCCCGCAACTGAACATGTGACCTGCTCATTCCGGACGAAAGCTCAAGAACAACATGAACATCATCGATTCCGTCGTAGAATTTGTCCAGAACGGACAGTTTTTCATAAACATGTTCCTTCAGAGAATCGGTTAGTTCAAAGTGCCTTGCGCTGATCTCGACGTTCATGGTAACTCCTTTCATGTTAAACGGAAGCCAAATTAAATACCGCCCCCCCGAACATGCGGGAGAAGCGGCTACATAAGGTTTGACTTCCAATCTCACATTTCGATAATAGCCCCGGAGATTCATTCGGTCAATACCTGTACCTGTTTACCCCGGCCCTGATAATCGTTATTTTCGTGCCAACAATTTTATACTAATTTCATAGCATCGAAAGGAATTACTTTGCAGGATTACACTGAACTTCGCGAGCTTGGTTTCAGAGGGGGTCTTGAGACCCATCAGCAGCTCGCAACATCCGGAAAGCTGTTCTGCCGGTGTTCAACGAGGATCCGTAACGATAAGCATGATCAGGAAATCCTCCGTCACATGCGCCCTACTCTCAGCGAATTCGGAGAGTATGACGGAACTGCCCTCATGGAATTCAAGACGAAAAAACAGGTTCATTATCTGCTTTACAACGATTCCGTATGCACCTATGAAATGGATGACACTCCGCCTTTTCAGGCAAATCCTGAAGCCGTAAGTATTGCATTGCAACTAGCCATGATGTTCAACATGTCTCTGGTGGATGAAATTCACATAACACGAAAGCAGTACCTTGACGGCTCTATTCCAACTGGTTTTCAGAGAACCGCAATTGTAGGAGTAAATGGAGTAGTACCCTTTCTCGGAAGAGAACTCCACTTCATACAGATGAGCATGGAGGAAGACGCCTGTCGCGAAGTTTCTGACAGAGGGCATCATGTTGTGTTTCGCACAGACCGTCTGTCCATACCGCTTGTTGAGCCGGTGACCGCTCCGGAACTCTACACACCTCATGAGATGGCACTTGCTGCCAGGCTCATAGGCGAAACCATGCGATCAACACACCTGGTCAGAAGAGGAATCGGCTCCGTGAGACAGGACGTAAACGTGTCTATCCGGGGTGGTACAAGAATCGAGATAAAAGGTGTGGCTAAGATAGGTTACATAGAACCACTTTCCAGAATTGAAGCCTACAGACAGAAAGCGCTGCTCGACCTGCGGTATCAGCTGAAAACTTCCGATTTCACGGCAGACCAGCTCAAACCGGAATACACTGCTCTCAGCAGGGTTGAAGCTGCAGGCGAGAACTTTGACCCCGACCTTCTTGAATCCAGACAACACAGTGCTGCAGTGATAATAATTCCAGGATTCAGGAAGTTCGTAGACTGGCCAACCCAGCCTGAGCGTACATTCCTGGACGAACTCAGAGGGCGGGTCAGGGTTATTGCCTGCCTTGAATACCAGCCCGTTCTTAACTGCGCTTCGGACATGCTTCGATCAACCATGGGCATCTCTCACGACGACGCGGCAATTGTATTCGCCGGTCCGGAGGAAGATCTTCAGACTGCGGCTAACGAAATCTGTATCAGGATACAGGAGGCGTTCCAGGGTGTTCCTCCAGAAACCAGACAGGCACAACCAGGTGGAACAACTGATTTTGAAAGAATTCTTCCAGGCGCAGACAGGATGTATCCTGACACCGATCTCCCACCGCAGGCCATTACGCCGGACACATTTGAAAGACTGCAGAAACTGCTCCCTGAAAAACCCTGGGAAAGAAGAGACACCTACAGAAAACTGGGACTCAGTGAACACCTCATCGATCGGCTGCTTAACCTGGAACTGTGCGATGTGTTCGATGAACTGCTGTCGAGAACAGAGTTCAGACCAGCTTCACTTGCCAGCCTGCTGGCTGACCGGATGCGCGGTTCCAGACGGGAAGGCAAAGACTGGATGAAAACACTTACGGAAGACGGGATTCGAGACACACTGACATGGTGCTTCGAAAACGGTATCAGTACAAAAGGAGCCAGATACATTCTTGACTGGATGTCTCTGAATCCTTCAGATACACCGGAGGCAGCCTTCAAGGCGGTAAAACCAGCCTGACAGAGGTCTAATTTTGAGAATTGATATCCTCAAGGCACTGATTGAAAACTCGGCACTGCTGATAGTATCGTTCTTCTTCCTTCTCCGGCTGTCCCGGTGGAGGGTTGGAAAACCGGTCATCAGCGTACTGATTCAGGGTTTTGTTTTTGCTGCCTGCGGAATTCTGGCTATTCTATTCAGTGTTGAGGTTCTTCCTGGTGTTCTGATCGATATGCGTACACCTGTCCTTGTAGTAGCTGCCCTTACCGGCGGCTATGTGGTAGGAGCTCTCGCGGCAGTTCCTCTTCTGATTTACAGGCTTCTCATCGGTGGAACCGGAACGATGCCGGGTATAGGTATTATTCTCTCTGCCCTTGTTTTCGGTCTGCTTCTCAGACTGGCAGAAAAATCAAGACTTCATATTCCCGATGTCGTGTTTCAGATGGTTGCCGGATTCGGTTCAGCGGCAGTTTACATTGCATGGATATTTGTTCTGCCACATTCTATTTACAGGCAGGTCCTCGATCTTGCAGCTCTTCCCCTTTGTGTTGCGTCAATCCTGTCAATACTTGCCATCTTCTTCATCAGAAAAAGAGAAAATGCACATCAGCTTGTCATAGACAGGCTTACTGAAGCAAACAATCTGTTTGAAGAAATTTCACTTGACGAGAACATTGGTATCATAGTTCTGCAGGGAACCAGTGTAGCATATGTAAACCAGTCCCTTACGGACAAATACGGATTCAGCAAATTTGAAGATATCGAACGCGATCTTTACCGGATCGTAGACCGCGATACAGAAAACCGGTTAAAAGAGTTCCTCAACCAGACATTTTCATCAACACCTGGCGTTCCAGTTCAAATAGAGATTGCGCTCAAACACGGAGGTTCTCTGCATTTTCTTGTCCATGCCAGGGAACTCATTTACAAAAGCAAAAAATCCGTTCTTGTCGTTTCTGTTGATATCTCAAAGCTCATAAGAGTTGAAAGAACTCTGCAGACCAGACTTGATCAGCTTCAGCTTGCTCTTGAGGCATCAGGTGCCGTGATCTGGAATGCCACACCGGAAGAAGACTGTCTCAGGGCTGATAATTCCTTCTTCGATACTCTTTCCTACACACCGCTGAAAGACCCGCCCAGTTTTTCCAGATGGGTTCGGGAATCTTCACTCCCTGAAGAAACACAAAGGAAACTGAATGATCTCGTTTCCGGCACAATAGACAATTTCTTCGGCGAGATCAGCTGCAGAGGCAGGGACTCTGTAACAAGATGGTTCAACATCGGTGCAATCGCGAGAGGAAAGCCCCGCACCATTTCCGGTATTCTGTTTGATACAACAGTGATAAAGGAGAAAGAACTGTCTCTGATTCAGAAAAAGATCGATGATATGCAGTCTCAGAAAATGGAAGCCATAGGCCGACTGGCTGGCGGTGTCGCCCACGACTTCAACAACCTTCTGCATGTAATAACAGGGTACTGCGACATTCTTGACAGGGTTTCAGACAATGACCCGGTTATTACAGATGTTTCGAAACCCATTGTTGAAGCGGCCGAGAAAGGGAGGGAACTTGTAAGAGGCCTTCTTCTGTTCAGCAGAGACAAAAAATCCCAGCTTCAGAATGTAAACCTCAGTTCTCTCACAACCAGGTTTTTTAAGCTTCTTTCAAGAATAATGGAAGAGAATATCGTAATTACTTCAGATATCACCTCTCGTGATACATGGGTCCACGGAGACCCGTCGCAGATAGAGCAGGTCTTCATGAACCTCTGCGTAAACGCGAGGGATGCAATGCCTCTTGGTGGAGAGCTGAACATTGTTCTTAAAGAAATTTCCATAATTGAACCGCTTTCTGTAACAAGCGGTACTCTTTCACCGGGAAACTATGCCGCAGTTACCGTAACAGACACCGGACCTGGAATTCCCGAAGACCATCTGAAAAACGTATTCGAACCATTCTTCACAACAAAACTGCTTAACGGCGGTACCGGGCTCGGTCTTGCAACCGTTCTTGGAGTTCTTAAAGAACACTCCGGATACATCAATGTGAGGAACAGAACCGGCAGGGGACTCGAGATAACAGCTTACTTCCCTGCGCTGGAAGAGAATCATCTGTACCATCAACCGCATAAAAACGAAACAATCCCCCTTAAGCAGACTGAATCTAAGGATAACCATCCTGTGTGTATACTTCTTGCTGAAGATGACCAACGTGTAATGACACTTGCAGTTGAGGGGCTGGGAATGGCCGGGATAAAGGTAATCCGGGCAAAAAACGGCAAAGAAGCTGTAGAGATTTTTAAGAAAAGACGCAGGGAGATTGAAATACTTGTGTTTGATGTAATGATGCCTGAAATGAGCGGACCTGAGGCCTACAGGAAAATCGTCGCTCTGGGTGCAGAAGTTCCAGTTGTGTTCACAACAGGCTACGCAGGTGACTGGCTCGCAGACATGAAAGAAACTCATGAAGTTCTTAACAAACCGTATGCGATGCGTGATCTCGTGTCCATAATACACAGAATAACAGGTTCCGAACTGGAGAGACATGACAAATGATCTAAACGAGCTATCCCTCCTTGGGAGATCCACGGATGAATTCAGGGGACTGGAAGCGTTCCCGAACAGGAATCTCCAACGGGATTACACAGTGACCCTTTCAACTGATGAGTTTACCTGTGTCTGCCCGAAAACAGGCCAGCCTGATTTTGCCACAGTCACCATCACCTACATACCGGATAAAAGGATAGTGGAATCAAAATCTCTTAAACTGTACTTTCAGACATACCGCAACAGGGGTGTTTTTCACGAACACGTCACGAACATGATCCTGGACGATCTTGTGGAAGCCATCCATCCCAGATGGTGCCGTGTTCAGGCGGATTTCGGCGTAAGAGGTGGTATCTCAATTACAGTAGAAGCAGAATACACCGGAGACCGTGACTGATTGCCTGTCTTTCTGAAACATACCACGTTCCTCACCCAGCTGAAGGTGAAAAGAGTAATTCTGTGAAGAATTGCACACAACACAGGTACCGGGGTATATTCGGGCGCTAATTTCAATCAATCAGGAACGGAGAAGGATAGATGGCACGGGATTACAATCTCGAGATGATTCGCAATATAGGAATAATGGCTCACATTGATGCCGGTAAAACCACCGTATCCGAAAGAATCCTTTACTACACTGGAAAATCTCACAAAATCGGTGAAGTACACGACGGAGAGGCCACACTTGACTGGATGGCCCAGGAGCAGGAGCGGGGAATTACCATTACAAGCGCTGCCACAACAACAGAATGGAAAGGGCATCAGATCAACCTGATTGATACCCCGGGACATGTGGATTTTACTGTAGAGGTAGAAAGAAGCCTTAGAATACTGGATGGAACCATCGCTCTCTTCTGCGCAGTAGGCGGCGTTGAGCCTCAGAGTGAAACTGTCTGGCGTCAGGCGGACAAGTACAGTGTTCCCCGTATTGCATTCGTCAACAAGATGGACAGGTCCGGCGCAGATTTTTACGGCGTTGTGAAAGAACTGCACTCAAGGCTGAATGCCAATGCCATCCCCATTACTATTCCCATTACCGGTAAAAATGGCGATTTCCTGGGCATCATCGACCTGGTTGACAACTGTGCGGTGTACTACGACGAACAGTCCGGCGGAAAAATATTTGAAGAAAAACCCATTCCTGCAGAAATGGAAGCCCTGGCAGCCAGACAGCGACTGATCCTTGTTGAAAAAGTGAGCGAAGTTGATGAAGAACTCCTTGACAAGTTTTGTGCCGATAAAGAGATAACAAAATCCGAGCTTTCGGCAGCAATCAGGAAGGCAACCCACTCCGGGCTGGTCTGCCCTGTTCTTTGTGGAAGCGCCTACAAAAACAAAGGTATACAGAGGCTGCTTGATGCTGTAATTTCTTATCTCCCATCTCCTGTTGACCTTCCGCCTATCAGCGGCAGAAGCAAAACGGGAAAGCTTGAACAGCGTGAACCTGGAAACGATGGTCCCCTTGCAGCCCTTGCATTCAAGGTGGTAACAGACAGACACACGGGAAAACTGATCTACACCAGAGTTTACTCCGGAGTTCTTGAAGCAGGAACCCACGTACTGAATTCTACAACCGGAAAGAAACAGAGAGTTGGCAGGATACTTAGAATGCATGCCAACAAGCGTGAGGCTGTTGACCGACTGAATACAGGTGAGATAGGTGCTGTCATTGGTCTTTCAGACACCATTACAGGTGACACGCTCTGTTCACCGGAAGATCCGATCATTCTTGAAGCCATCGAGTTCCCTGCTCCGGTTCTGAGCATTGCTGTAAAACCGGTTAAGAGGCAGGACAGAGACAAACTCACCGACGCCCTGACAAAACTGGCTGAGGAAGACCCTACTTTTACCGTGGAAACCAACGATGAAACAGGAGATACCGTTCTTTCCGGCATGGGGGAACTGCATCTTGAAATACTTATAGACAGAATAAAGCGGGAATTCTTTGTTGAGGTTGAAGTCAATGAACCACAGGTGGCCTACCGAGAAACCATTATGGGTTCTGTGGACTGGAACGAAAGATACAAGAAACAGACCGGTGGAAAGGGTCAGTTCGCCCAGATTATTTTCACTCTTGAACCTCTTCCTGCAGGAAGCGGGTTTGAATTCAAGAACTCTGTAAAGGGCGGAAACATACCAAAGGAATACATACCATCGGTGGAAAAAGGTATAATAGACGCCATGAAAGACGGAGTTTACTGCAACTTCCCCGTTGTGGATGTTAAAGTCACACTGAAAGACGGATCCAGCCACGCAGTTGATTCCTCAGAAATGGCATTCCGTATCTGTGCAAGAAATGCATTTAAGAAGGCCTTTATGAAGTGCAGTCCCCGCCTTCTTGAACCGATGATGACTGTTTCAATCGTTACTCCCGAAGAATACTCCGGCGGAGTATCGGGAAGTATTTATGAACGTCGGGGAATTATTGTAGCCATGGAAGCCCGTGGAAATGCGAAGGAATTCAAAGCCAGGATTCCTCTGTCTAAAATGTTCGGTTACGCAACCGATCTTCGCAATTCCACACAGGGAAGAGCGTCTTTTTCCATGCAGTTCGAACACTACGAAGCTGTTCCGGCGTCTGTAGCTGAAGAAGTGCTGAAACAATACAAAAACAAGTGAAGCTTATCTATGAAGCAGCAGCCGTAGGAGCCGGCGGATTTGCCGGTGCTGTTGTCCGCCATCTGGTGGTAAGCGTTACCGGAAGTACAATTGGGATCATTGCCGTAAACCTTGCCGGATGTCTTGTTATGGGACTGCTCTCACACGACTCGAGGTTTGCTCTGTTCGCTGCCACCGGTTTTCTTGGTGCTTTAACCACTTTCAGCGCTTTCAGCGGGCACGCGGTAAAGCTCTGGAACTCAGGGGATGTTGTTACAGCAGGTGCGTTTATACTTATCAATGTTCTGGCTGGAATATCCGCCTTTGTTCTTGGGCTTCATCTAAATACACATCTGCTCTCTTAGAATCATAAACGGGAATACAGCAGAAACAGATCAGGATTCAAGAACTTTCCTGATTTTATTAGCCATGTTTGCAAATCCGTAAGGTTTCTGCAGAAAACCGGCCAGATCTCCCTTTTGAAAATTGAGTGTGGCTTCCTCCTCGCTGTAACCACTGCATAAAACGACTTTCACATCAGGCAGTATCCTGCGAATTTCTTGAAATACCTGTTCTCCGCTCATTCCAGGCATGGTATGATCAAGAAGAATGCAAACTATCTCTTCTGAATTCCTGTTTAATATTTTGACTGCCTCAGTACCATTCTCAGCTGTAAGAACTTTAAAACCAAACCGTTCCAGCATAGTTTTGCTTATTGTCCGAACTGCTTCTTCGTCATCCACAAGCAGGATGGTTCCACTGCCCTGCCAGGCCGGTGATCCTCCGGCTCTTAGAATATTGTCTTCATGATGTTCCCCCTGGCAGGCGGGAAACAGAACCTTCACCGTTGATCCCTGTCCAGGTTTGCTGCTGATACTGATAGTTCCATGGTGTGCCTGAACAAGACCTAAAGACGCCGGAAGGCCAAGGCCTCTTCCTGCGAATTTGGTTGAAAAGAATGGATCAAATACTTTCTGAATTGTGTCACTATCCATACCGACCCCTGTATCAGCAATTTCCAGGGTGACATAAGTTCCTTCTTCAAGAAATTCGCCTAACCGCAACGGTACAAGATAATCTGTGTCACATTCCATATAAGAAGTTCTGACTGTAATTATGCCACTCTTTCCATCAATAGCTTCCATGGCATTTAATATCAAAGCAATGACAATCTGTTTCAGCTGACCCGGATCGGCCTTTATCAATGGAAGCATGTGGGTAAGATCAAATTCAAGAACAACATGCGGAGGAAGCATAGCCTTCAACAGGTGCTTCAACTGCCCTATAAATGCTGTAATATCAAGTTCCGTTGTTTTGACAAACCCGTGGCCGGAAAAAGCCAGCATCTGCTTGCTCAGTTCAGCCGCCTTCCACGCGGACTTTTCGGCTTCCATCAAACTGTGTCTGGAGGGAGACTCTCTGGGAATGTCCTCCAGGGCAAAAGATATATTCCCTAGAACGGCATGCAGGCTGTTGTTAAACTGGTGAGCAACCCCCCCGGCCATAACCCGCAGGCTTTCGTACTTCTGTGCCCTTTGAAGCCTTTTCTCCAGAATGCCCCTGTCCAGATCGGCTCTGTGCTTGTACAGAGCAACTTCGACCATTGCTTCCAGTTCCTTTGTTTTGAAAGGTTTCAGCAGGTATCCAGAAGCACCAACACTGCGAGCGCGCTGTATCACTTCACTGTTGGCAAAAGCAGTAAGGAAAATAACTGGAATACTAAAACGCTCATTAATCTCTTTCGCTGCATCAATACCATCCATATCACCCATCAAATGGATGTCCATCAAAACAAGATCAACAGATTCATTCTCCAGGCACTCAAGAGCATCGCCGGCCCTGGAGAAAACAGATGTCGTGCTGTATCCCAGATCCTGAAGACTGTTCTGAATATCAAGCCCTACAAGACCCTCGTCCTCAACTATCATTATTTTTGCTTTATCCATTACCCTCTCCCTGCCTGGTCAGGCAACTTACTTTCAGATCCCGGATCAATTGACCGGCTGAATTTGATGCTGAAAGTGGTACCTTTATCGCGAATAATATTTATCGTTCCGCCGAGTTGCGTCTTAACCAGACTGCGAACTATCTGCAATCCCAGGGTTTTAGCACCCATAATATCCATCTCCCCAGGCATCCCTACCCCGTCGTCTGCTACCATAAGTTCTACAGTATTATCAGAAAGCTCTCTAATAGTAATTTGAATCAAACCCTTTCGTTGTTCCGGAAAGGCATGCTTGAATGCATTGGTTACCAGTTCATTGGTTACAAGACCAATGGGGATTGCGTCAGAGATGGTAAGTGCCAGATCGTGAGCATCAATGCTGTATCGAATATTCTCTTCCTCTAAAGAACACAAACTAGTGATCTCTCTTAGAACCCCAGTAAGGTACTTGTCCATGGAAATGCGACTCAGGTCACTTGACAGATAAAGAGCCTCATGTACCTGAGATATTGCACTGATGCGTCTCTGGCTCTCTCGAATAGCATCCAGTGCTTTGCCCGGAGGCACTCCTCGTGCCTGAAGATTAAGCAGACTTGAGACAACCTGCATGTTGTTCTTTACCCGGTGGTGTATCTCACGAAGAAGCACTTCCTTTTCCCTCAGTGAGATTCGCACCTTCTCTTCCATGCGAACACGCCTGATGGCCTGAGAAAGATCGTTTGCAGCAGTACTGAGAAAAGTCTGTTCTACGTCGTCCCATTCCATGTCAGAGACACAATTGTCGAAACCAATAAAGCCAATAAATTCGTTATCTACTACTAACGGAATTATCAGGATTGCCAGAATGTCCTGAGGATCAAGGACTTCCCGTTCAGATTCCGGAAAATCAGCAACACGACCGTTTATAAGATCGCCTTTGTGGAGAATATCCCACCACCTTGGAAACCACCTGTCATAGGAGAGATTCTGCAGCAGTGGATTGTCTGTTTCCGGCAGAATCCCCGGAGCACACCATTCTGCTTTCTGGCTTAACAACAGCTCTCCCCGGGGTCCGTAATGATTCATAAATATGTAAGTACGGCTGGCCCCAGAAGCCGGCCCGAGACAGTCGATAAATTCCTGGAAGGGAATTGATCCCACAGAAGCAAGCAGAATCTTGGCAGATTCATTCAGACCTTTCAGGTATCGCTCGCGCTTGATAATTTCTTCTTCTGCATGCTTACGCTCTGTAATGTCAATATGGGTTCCCGACATTAGAAGAGGCTTACCATCAGCAGCCCATGTGGACACCCTGCCTCTGTCCTGCACCCAGACCCAATCTCCATTCCTGTGTTTTATTCTGGCCTCAAGCACATAGTACTCAAGTTCACCGCTGAAGTGCTTTTCAAGATTCTCATCCACCTTTGGCAGGTCTTCAGGGTGAACAAATCCGTTCCAGGTGTCCGTGGTGACTGGAGACAATTCCTTAAGGGTATAACCGATGATCCCGGCCCAGCGCTCATTAACAAGAAGTTCTCCCGTTTGAATATTCCACTCCCATGTACCCACATTGGTTCCGGAGATAATGTCCGACAGTCTTCGCTTTTCTACGGCAAGAGACTCTTCTGTTAGCTTTCTGTGGCTTATATCAAATGCTATCTCTATTCGAACAAGTCGTCCATCAAGCCATGGGATTGCCTGGTCTCTGCATTGATACCATTTCCCGTCAGCGGTATTCCTGAATTCCCAGATCACAGGGTCCGCAGGCTTGGAGTTCTGATCAAGAAGCAGGTGGTTTGTGCAGAAGCTGCATGGTTCGGTCTGTCCGGATTGCAGTACCTGCCAGCAGATCTTTCCGGTAACATCACCAAAGCTGTCTCGAATGTACCTGTTAACAAAAAGGATCTCGTGTGTCTGCATATCCGCCACATACACCATTGCGTCCAGAGAATCCATGACAGTAACAAATCTTGCGTGTTCCGCCTTCAGAATCTCTTCATCCAGTTTCCGCTGGGTTATATCAGTCAGAACAGAAATGAACCCGATTACTTCACCGCTTTCGTTCCGCTTGTAGTTCCAGTCTGCGCGAAAATCTATAACCGTACCGTCTTTTTTTGTTAGAGTACCGAACCAGGGCTCCGGTTCAGGCTGCTGCTCTATCAGGAACTTGATGTGATCGGAAAGCCTTATTGCCTCATCCTTTTCGAGCTGATCATACATCGATCTGCCCATCAGTTCACCATTCGTGTAACCCAGAAGGTTGTGGTAAGCCTGGTTCCCGAAAACAATCATTCCGGAAACATCTATTTCCTGAATCCCGCTGGTATTGGTTTCAACAAGAAGCCTGTAGTTTTCTTCGCTTTTCCGCAGTGCTTCTTCCGATTGCTTCCTTAAAGTTTCATCGGAGTAAACTGCCACAACTTCCCCGGAAGGCAGTTTGTAGACAGTGTTCCTCCGCCAGAACGATACCCTGCCATCTTGATAGAGTGACGCAGGATGAACTTCAGAAACCCCTGTTTTCCAGACTCTTCGTAAAACATCCATAAGTCCGAACTGCTCGACGCCGGGAAAGACATCCGTAACTCTGCGTCCCACTGCATCTTCTCTGGATACACTATCCATTTTCTGCCCGGCTCTGTTAAGATCCAGAAAAACAAAATCTGCACCATCATCAACAGCTTCGTAAACAGCAACCCCATCGCTTATTTCGTCAAACAATGCATGAAAACGCTGTTCACTTTCACGAAGCTTCATTTCCATCTGTCTGCTGTCAGTAACATCCCAGGCGAACTTTGAATAACCTGTCATCTCCCCTTTTGAGTTATAGATTCCCTCAAGTCGGGATTTTATGTGACGAATACCGGAACCTGCTCCTGTATCCAGATCATGCAGGTAATCATAGCAACCTGTTTTGCGAACTATTTCAAGAGCTCTTTCCAGTCTTTCCGGTGCAACATTGAATGATTTGTGAATATCCATAACGGTTCTACCTGTAACTTGATCAGCCTTGTAGCCATACAACTTTTCAGCTGCGGGATTGAAATAGTTAATGCGCAAGTCAAGATCGGTTGTAATAATTGCCGTTTCGGTGGTGCTGTGAAGAATGCTTTCCAGGAGAGATGTTTTTTCATCCAGTTCCCTTTTTGAATTGTAAAGCTCTGTAATATCTCTACTGCTTACAACAACTCCCGTAACATCGCCTGTTTCATTAAGATAAGGATGATAGACCACATCCATGCAGCAAAGCCCGAGGTTTGGAAAATCAAACCACTCCTGATATTGAACCATCTCTCCGGCAAGACATCTGTCGTACCTTTCCTTTATCTGACCCGCAAAAACATCTTCACCCATAAGTTCAGCAATGGTATGGCCAACGATCATATCGCTGGTTTTACCATGAGCTGCGAGATACGCATTGTTTACAGCACGGTACACATAATCAGTGCCGACAAAAGACATATGATCGTTGGTTAAAGAGACAAGATGTTTGTACATGTGCAGTTCTTTTTCAGACTGCTCCTTCAGAGGAGCAGGAAGCTCATTTTCCTTTATCATGAGTCAAGCACCTGGCGTATCTTACGAAGAAGCGAATCAGAACCGTATGGTTTCTGTATAAAATTCAGATCGGAATCAAGAACAAACCCTGTGTGAATAGCATTCCTGCTGTATCCGCTGCAAAACAGTGCCGGTACATCAGGGTGTGTTTCGTGAATTCTGTCATAAACCTCTTTTCCACCAAGCCCGGGCATGACAACATCCAGCATAAGGAGGTTGATCTTGTCAGCATGTTTATGGAACAGGCTAACAGCATCATTTCCATTCTTTGCATCAATAACTGTGTATCCAGCCGTGACAAGAGTCTGCCTTGTCAGGTTTCGAACCGCGTTATCATCTTCTGCAACAAGAATAGTCTCTGCTCCACCAGTTACGGAAGCATCCACCTGGCTCGCTACATCTGCAGCTCTTCTCGCAACAACAGGCAGGTAAATCTTAACCACCGTTCCCCTGCCGGGTTCGCTGTAAACCTGAATTTCCCCCTTGTGCTGTTTAACAATACCGTATACTGTAGACATGCCCAGCCCGGTTCCCTTCCCAACGGATTTGGTAGTAAAAAATGGGTCAAATATGCCTGCAAGTGTTTTCTTATCCATCCCGCAACCATCATCAGTTACGCTTAGCAGAACATATCGACCGGGTTTGGCCCAGGGGTGTTTTGCTGCATACTCTGCATCGATAAGAACATTCCCGGTCTCAATTGAGATATTCCCTCCACCAGCAAGAGCATCGCGGGAATTAACACAAAGATTCATAAGGATCTGCTCCATCTGCCCGGAATCAGCCTGAATCGTGCCAAGCTCGTGACCGGGAATGAACTCGCAGTGAATGTGTTCCCCGATAACCCGTCGTATCATCTTCATGAGTTTCTCTGTTACTTCATTCAGGTCAAGATCTACCGGGTTGATTATCTGTCGTCGGCTGAAGGAAAGCAGCTGGCTGACAAGTGATTGAGCTCGATCCCCTGCTTTTGCTATTTCCCGGACAAATTCATAAGCAGAATGCTCCTTGTTGATTTCAGCCAGGGTCAGTTGCGTGTACCCGTTTATTACCTGTAAAATGTTGTTAAAATCGTGTGCAACACCACCGGCAAGCTGCCCTACGGCTTCCATCTTCTGTGCCTGTCGCAGTTGTTCCTCAAGCTTCAGTTCAGTGGTAATGTCGTGCTTAACAGCAACATAGTTTATGACATCACCGGAGGGGTCTCTTACGGGTGAAATAGTTGCTTCTTCAGTGTAAAAAGAGCCGTCCTTCTTTTTGTTTATGATCCGTCCGGCCCAGTTTTCACCTCTGGTAAGTGTTTCCCACATGTCCTGGTAAAATGCAAGATCATGTTCACCGCTTGCCAACATACTGGGATTCTGCCCGATAACCTCATCTCTGGAATAACCCGTTACCTTTTCGAAAGCAGGGTTCAAATACTCGATAATGCCTTGAGGATCGGTAATGACTATGGTCTCTGCAGCCTGCTCAATAGCCATCATCAACCGTACACGCTCGGCTTCAGCATTCTTGCGAAGAGTGATGTCGCGGCCAACAACAACAAGTCCCTTCCGTTGCCCGTCTGCGTAGAAAGTGGGAACTTTTATAACATCAAGAACAACCGGGGAATCATCCGGGCGGCGAATAACTTCCTCTGATCGAGTTATGCAACCGGCCTCCCAGGCATGCTCATCAGTTTCTTCACATGTATTAAAAGCATCACTGTAGAATGGAGTAAATTCTGCGAGTTCGGAATCTTTCTTCCCCCTGAAATCAACACCATCAAGTTGAAACAGCCTGATGTCAGACTCATTCGCTTCAAGCCACCTGCCCTGGCCATCTTTGAAACAAACAATATCGGGCATGGCATTTATTAAAGCACGAAGACGCTCTTCACTTTCCCGCAACGCATCCTCAGAGAGTTTCTTCTTCGTGATATCCGTTGCGATGTAAAGAACAGTGTTTTTCGTCTTGGGAGTTGCTCTTCCCTCGAACCAGACTGTTCTCTTCCCTATAACCATAGGGTACTCTATAGAGATGGTTTCATTCTCGTCGATACACCGGCGGATAAAGGAAAGAAACTGATCTGCCTCGGCTTTTGGAAAAACCTGGTGCAGAGTTTTTCCAATTAAGTCTTCTGCGGCCAGAAACATCAGCTCAGGTGAGGTCGGAGCAAT
>QNDR01000003.1 GCA_003646025.1 Candidatus Fermentibacterota bacterium | reverse complement strand
CAGAGCTTATCCAGGTAAGGAGAAACAGAATCAATGCCCATTGAACAGCCTCCTGCCCGATACCTGTTCCGGATTAAACAGCTCTACTCCCTGCGTTCCGTACTCTGGTGCATCGGGCTCCCCGGACAAAAGCAGTCTGGTGCTGAAAAGCAGTGCGCCGGGTCTTCCGATTGTGTGATCTGTGATAAAATCAACCAGATCGGATGCCGGTCTTAAAGGATATCGGTCAAGACTGTACTGTTTTTCGTAGATCTCAGTATCTCTCAGAAAGATACAACCCATCACAGAACCGCCGGTGTTGCCGCTGTTTACTTTTACGGCAAGTGCGGCGAAGCATTTTGCTGCAGCCAGTTTTTCCCTGGAAAGAACTGCTGAAGGATAGGAGCACACCATGAACCGCGATCCGTCTGCCAGCATAACACTGTATCCTGAACTTTCTGAAGAGCTGCTTTTTCGTTTTATTCCAGGAGTTTCAGGGTTTCTCCATGAGGGAATTCCCCGGGTTTTCAGCCACCGCCGGGCCACCGATTCACCGCAGAGACTGTTCAACACCTCACGGCTGCCGCCGGACTCTTTCCTGATTTTCAGTAACAGTCTGCTTTTCAGTACAATCTGCCCCACGCGGTGTCCTTCCGTCCGGGTACTGCAGGAATATCAGTACAGCCCCGGCGTTCGGTCAATGTGATTTGCATTTCTGCCGATTGTTGGCTAAATTAGCATTCACTTATAAGCGGGAGTTTATGTTTATAGTGTTTCAAAATTATTCCTGAAAAGGTGCAGTAATGAATAAGAAAACGCCACTTTACGAGAAACATGTTTCACTCGAAGCAACAATTCAACCCTTCGCCGGATACCTGATGCCCATCAAATATGGTGCCATAAAGAAGGAACACATGGCAGTGAGAGAAAGCGTTGGTGCATTTGACCTGACCCACATGGGAGAATTCCGCGTAACAGGTACCGATGCTACTGCGTTTCTGGACAAGCTTCTTACAAACGATGCGGCTGTTAAAAACGGGAAGGCCTACTACTCCACAATGTGTTATCCTGATGGCGGTATTGTGGATGATCTGATCGTGTACAGAATCGGTGATCAGGAATACCTGATGGTTGTGAACGCGGCCAATCTCGACAAGGACTGGGCATGGGTACAGAGTCATCTTCAGGGCTTTGATATCAAGGTAGTGAACGAGAGTGATGATACGGCTCTGGTTGCTATTCAGGGCCCCAGAGCTCAGGAAGTCTGTGTAAAACTTACCGATTCAGATCTGGACAGTATCGGCTACTACGAGCACACAACCGGTAAGTTTGCCGGTGTGGATGCGCTGATTGCCAGAACCGGGTACACCGGTGAAGACGGATTTGAAATCTACATGAAGTACCCTGATGCTGTGACTGTCTGGGATTCTGTTATGGAAGCGGGAAAAGAATTCGGAATTATTCCAGTAGGTCTTGGTGCCCGGGACACACTTCGTCTTGAGGTGGGATATCCTCTTTACGGTAACGATATTGATCACAGCACCACGCCTATTGAAGCAAAACTCGGCTGGGTTGTGAAGTTAAAGACAGACAAGCCGTTTATTGCCAGGGAGGTTCTCGAACAGCAGAAAGCAGAGAAACCGGGACGGTATCTGGCAGGTATGGAAGTTACCGGCAGGGGAATCCCCAGGCATGGAACACCTCTGTACAGTGGTGACAGGAAAGTAGGAATTGTAACCAGTGGTACGATCGCCCCTGCGCTCGGGAAAGCCGTTTGTCTTGGATACGTAGAGCGTGGCTTTCAGAAGAGGGGAAGCGAGCTTGAGGCAGAAGTAAGAGGGAAACGTATTTCTGTGAAGGTTGTAAAGTTGCCTTTCTACACCCAGGGCAGTCGAAAATAAACACATACTGAATTAATGAATTAACAGAAAAAGGAGAGACATCATGAGTAGTATTCCTGAGAATGTACGCTATACAGAAACCCACGAGTGGGTGCGCAAAGACGGAGACAGGTATCTGGTCGGTCTTACGGATCATGCCCAGCACGAAATGGGCGAGATAGTCATGGCCGAGCTTCCTGAAGTTGGTGCCGAGGCAACGAAGGGTGATGCCATGGGCGGTCTTGAGGCAGTGAAAACCGCAGAGGATTTTTTCTCTCCGCTGGATGGAGAGGTAGTTGCTGTGAACGAGGAACTGGAGGCGAATCCTTCACTTATCAACGAGGAACCCTTTGAAGGCGGCTGGCTGTTTGCTGTCAAGGCATCTGATGACTCTCAGTATGACGGCCTTCTTACGGCGGAAGAGTACAAGATTCACATAGGGGAGTAAATCCATGAGCACATACATTCCCAACGGGAAGGCTCAACGGAAACAGATGCTTGATGTTATCGGCGTGGAGAGGTTTGAAGACCTTCTCAGCCCTATCCCGGAGAGTGTTCGTTTAAAAGATGAGCTTGACCTTCCGGCGCCTGTCAGCGAGCTTGAGCTGGTAAAAGAATTCAAGGAATTTGCAGCTGCAAACAGTTCCGCTGATTTGATCTGTTTTCGCGGGGCAGGAGCCTACGACCACTTCATTCCCTCCGCCATAGACAACATTTTAACCAGAAGCGAGTTTTTTACAGCATACACGCCATATCAGGCAGAGGTAAGTCAGGGTACACTTCAGGCGATCTTCGAGTACCAGACCATGATCGCGAGACTCACCGGATGTGATGCTGCCAATGCCTGTATGTACGATGGAGCATCCGCCACAGCAGAGGCAGCTCTCATGGCGATAAGAGCTACAAAGAAAAAGAGAGTTCTTGTGTCCGGTGCCCTCAATCCCAGAACAATCGATGTTATGCATACCTACATAGACAACGGTGATTTTGAAATCAACGAAGTCCCCTTCGGCGCAGATGGTCTTATGGACATTGAAGCAGCCAGACAGCTTGCAGAAGGTGGGGTTGCCGCGCTTGTTCTTCAGTACCCGAATTTCTTCGGTTCCATCGAGGATATTCAGGCTGCAGCTGACTTTGTGCATGAATTCAAGGGTCTTCTTGTTGTTACTGCCGACCCCATAGCTCTGGGAGTTATTGAGGCTCCTGGAAAACTCGGTGCTGACATCGTAGTGGGAGAGGGTCAGCCAATGGGTATTGCCATGAGTTACGGAGGCCCTTATGTGGGTTTCATGGCTACCAGCACAAAACTTCTCAGGAAGATGCCTGGAAGGATAGTGGGAAGAACTGAGGACAGAGCCGGCAATACAGGTTATGTGCTCACACTTCAAACCAGGGAGCAGCATATCAGAAGAGCCAAAGCCACCAGCAACATCTGCTCAAACCAGGCTCTTATGGCGCTTGCCAATGTGATCTATCTCACCCTTGCAGGTGAAGATGGATTCGCCGGTGTAGCCGCGCAGTGCTGGCACAAATCGCATTACCTCTTTGACAAGCTGCTGGGGATCGATGGTGTTACAAAAGTATTTGACGCACCGTTCTGCAGAGAGTTTGTTGTGAATCTTCCTGTTTCCGCTGAAGATGCTGCGGAAGCCCTGGAGGAAAAGGGATATCTGGCCGGGCTTCCTATTCACGGTCTGGGAGAAGGGGCAATGATGCTCACCGTCACTGAAAAGAGAACCAGAGAAGAAATAGACGGTTTCGCAGACGCCCTGGGCGAGTATATCAAGGGGGTAAAGTGATGGAAAAGACCATATTTCAGTACAGTTCCCCCGGGCGTACAGGTATAACACTTCCTGTTCTTGATGTGCCGGAGACCGCAATTCCCGAAGAATTTGGAAGAAAGCAGCCGATTGGTCTTCCACAGGTTACTGAAGGACAGGCAATGCGCCATTTCGTACGCCTTTCCACAATGAATTTCAACATAGAGAAGGGCCTGTATCCTCTGGGTTCCTGTACAATGAAGTACAATCCCAGGCTGCATGAGTACCTGGCAAGGATTGAAAGGCTGGCCGCAGTTCACCCTCTCTCCTCTGCTCCTTCGGTTCAGGGTACACTTCAGATAATGCATGAACTGGGAGAATCCCTGTGTGAGATCACCGGGTTTGATGCTGTAACGCTGCAGCCTGCAGCAGGAGCTCAGGGTGAGTTTACAGGTGTGATGCTTATCAAGAAGTGGCAGATTGAGCGTGGCCAGGGGCATCGCGACGAGGTTCTTATGCCGGATTCCTCTCACGGAACCAATCCTGCGACAACCACCCTTGCCGGGCTGAAAGTGGTTAGTGTAAAATCGGATGAACACGGAAGAGTGGACGTTGAAGACCTGCGTTCTAAAGCAGGAGAAAACACATGTGCTTTCATGCTGACCAACCCCAACACTCTTGGTATTTTCGAGAGCAATATCAAAGAGATTACAGAGATTGTTCACAATGCAGGTGGCTTGAACTACATGGATGGCGCGAACATGAACGCCCTGCTTGGTATAGCCAGGCCGGGTGATATGGGCTTTGATGCATGCCATCTCAACCTCCATAAAACTTTCAGTACACCCCATGGCGGCGGTGGACCAGGTTCAGGTGCTGTGTGCTGCACCGAAACCCTGGGGTCATTCCTCCCGGCATCCACTGTGAAGAAAACGCAGGATGGATATGTGCTTAACAACGGCAGGGGAAGATCAATAGGACGGTTGATGGCTTTCCACGGGAATGTAGGAGTACTGTACAAGGCCTATGCGTACATAAGAACTCTGGGAGCCAGAGGGCTTCGGGAAGTGTCTGAAGTTGCTTTGATCAACGCGAACTACATGAAGGCGAGGATCAAAGAATACTACGAAGTACCCAATGATGACGGACCGTGTATGCACGAGTTCGTGGCAAGCGGGGCTGAGATGGCGAAGAAGGGAGTGAAAACCCTTGATATAGCCAAGCGTCTTCTTGATTACGGATTTCATGCTCCCACAATTTACTTCCCTCTCATAGTCAAGGAAGCTCTTATGATAGAGCCCACAGAGACAGAGAGCCTTGAGAGTATAGACTCTTTTATCGACGCAATGATAGCAATTGCAGGTGAAATAGATGAGAAACCTCATCTTGTAACCGATGCTCCAGTGAATACACCGGTGTTGCGTCTTGACGAGGTCAAGGCGGTAAAAGACCTGTGTCTGGTGGAGCCTGTTGAATTCTGAAATGGGAACAGTTGATTCCGCAGGGAAGGAAACCCTTGAGTGGGTTTCCTTCCCCATGAGAGAGCGTCCGAAGGCAACAGTTGCACTGGTTGCGATAATGCTGGTATCTTCTTTTGCTGCTTCTGTTATGATGGGAAATATATGGTGGGGGATAATCGGGCTTGCCCTTCTGTTCCTTTCCATGTGGAATTTTTTCCTGCCTGTGGAGTTTATTATGGATTCAGCGGGCGTTAGAAAGAAATCTCCGTTTGGTACAGAGGTAAAGAAATGGGAAGAGGTTAGAAGCATTATTCCGGATGCCAATGGAGTTTTGCTGAGCCCTTTCAAAGAACCCACAAGGCTGGCGAAGTTCAGAGGGTTAAGCGTACAGTATTCCGGAAACAGGGAGGAAGTGCTTGAATTTATTCGGGCCAGGATTAAATCCTGAAGATTACATGTCTGATACATCGGAGGAATGTGACGATCTGGCCAGGCGTATTGCGCACAAGATCGTCGAGCGGGATCTGACAGTTCCGGCAATTATATTTCTGGAGTCAATAAAGCCGGTATCGTTTCTGGGCAGTCAGATGCTGGTGTTCGCAAATCCTGTAATTTCTCTTCTGGTTCAATCCGGAGATTACTACAGATTTGTAAGGATGATTGAAGACCGTGAGAATGTAGAGAAACTTACAGTTGCTATAGAAGAAGAAAACGCACTGGTTTCCGAACAGAGGCGGAAGGCAAAACTTGAAAAACGAAAGAACCGTAAAGGATTCTTCAGACGTTTGTTCCGCAGAAACAAGAATCATTCGGGAGCCTAACAAGTGAAGGGAGATGCAGTGGCCGCTGAAAGAATGCAGACTATTTTAGCCACCGACTGCGGTAGTACCACAACCAAATCCATACTCATTGAGTACAGCGAGGAAGCTGGTCGCTATCGTCTCGCCCGCCGAGGGGAAGCTCCGACAACAGTTGAGGCTCCTGCGGAGGATGTTACCAAAGGTGTTCTTAACGCAGTTGGGGAGATTGAAGACCTTGAAGGACGCCGCTTTCTGAAAGATAACGGAAGTGGAGTTCATGTGAGGGAAGGTTCCGGTGACGGAGTCGATCTCTATGTTTCAACCTCTTCCGCCGGAGGCGGTCTTCAGATGACCGTTGCCGGTGTTGTTAAATCAATGACAGGTGAAAGTGCCCAGAGAGCTGCTCTCGGTGCTGGAGCCATCGTTATGGACATCATTGCTTCTAACGACAAAAGGCTTCCGCACGAAAAGGTGGAAGATATAAGACGACTTCGTCCCGACATGATTCTTCTGTCAGGTGGTATCGACGGTGGTACAATAGACCACGTTGTCGAACTGGCTGAGATCATCCGCGCAGCAGATCCGAAGCCAAGGTTTGGTGTAGGGTTCAAACTGCCTGTGATCTTTGCCGGAAACAAAGATGCTGCCGGCGCTGTGAAGGAAGAACTGGGATCCACAGTAGAGCTTAAGATAGTGGATAATCTGCGCCCTGTTCTCGAACGGGAAAATCTGGGTCCTGCCAGAGACCTTATTCACGAGCTGTTTATGGAGCATGTGATGGCTCAGGCTCCGGGATACGCTCACCTTATGGAGTGGACCGGCCGGTTTGTAGACGGCAAGTGGAAGAATGTTCCCATTATGCCAACACCGGGTGCCGTTGGCAAACTCATCGAAAGAGTTGCAAAGATGGAAGGCATTCATGTTATGGGTGTTGATATCGGTGGTGCAACAACAGATGTTTTCAGTGTGTTTGACAGTAGCGGGGAACCGGTTTTTAACCGTACTGTAAGTGCCAACCTTGGAATGAGCTACTCTATCAGTAACGTTCTTGCCAGTGCCGGTATGGACAGTGTCATGCGCTGGGTTCCATTCCATGTGGATGAAGCCGATTTTCGTAACAGAATAAGAAACAAGATGATCCGCCCAACCACCATTCCTCAGGAACTGGAGGAGCTGATCATTGAGCAGGCAATAGCAAGGGAAGCTTTGAGGCTTGCCCTCGTTCAGCACAAGGAGCTCGCAACAGGTCTGAAGGGTGTTGCCCAGGAGAGAACCATAGGTGATGCTTTCGAGCAGAGTCAGACAGGTGCAACTCTCGTTAACATGATGGACCTCAACCTTCTCATAGGCTCAGGCGGTGTTCTCAGCCACGCCCCCAGAAGAAGTCAGACTGCCATGATGCTCATAGACAGTTTCCTCCCTGAAGGTGTAACAATGCTCGCGGTTGATTCCATATTCATGATGCCGCATCTGGGTGTTCTCAGCGAAGTTCATCCCCAGGCGGCTGTTGAGGTGTTCAACAACGACTGTCTCATCAAACTTGGCCCATGTATAGCCCCATCCGGTTCTTTCAAGAAGGTTGATCATCTGGCAGTGGTTAAACTTAATATGCCTGATGGAAAAACAGTGGAAGAAAAAATAATACCGGGAGAGATGAAGCTGATACCGCTGGGAGTGGGAGAAAAAACCACCGCGGTAATCACGCCGGTAAAGGGACTTGATGTTGGTAATGGCCCGGGCGAAGTGTGGGAAGGCACCCTTGAGGGTGGAATAGTGGGTATCGTTCTCGACGGAAGAGGAAGGCATCCCTTCAACCTTCCTGAGGACGATGCGAAACGGGTACAGATGCTCCAGACCTGGTCGCAGACGCTGAACTGCTACCCGGAGCGCTTCCTTACAATGGGAGGTGGTGAATAATGGCTTTTGCATACACACCTGGCTTGAGAGTTGCGGATGTCGCAGATATTTCAAAGGTAAGAAGACTTCCCCTTAAAGGAGAGGTACTTGCAGCTGTGGGAGACTCCATAGAAGCAGATACTGTTGTCGCTCGCACAGAGCTTCCAGGCAATGTAAAGATGTTCAACATAGCCAACCTGCTTGGCGTTCCTCCGTCAGACATTCCGGAACTGCTTCTTATAAAGGAGGGGGAGGTAATCGGAGCCGATGAACCTCTCGCTCAGAGCAAAGGACTGTTCGGAAAGTACTTCAAGAACACGGTAAAAAGCCCCATCGACGGAGTGTTTGAGAGTTTCAACGAGATCACCGGTCAGGCAGTTCTCCGTGAACCTCCGATTCCAGTTGAGATAGATGGTTATGTAAAGGGAAAGGTTACGGAGGTTCTTCCTGGAGAGGGTGTTATTGTTCAGACACACTGTACTTTTGTGCAGGGTATTTTCGGTATTGGCGGAGAGGTTCGCGGAGAGTTGAAAATGGTTTGCTCCGCTCCTGACCAGGAGGTTACTGCCGATAAGATTACCCCGGACTGCAAAGACAAGATCGTCATTGGTGGAAACTACATAAGCCACAGCGTTCTGAAAAAAGCAATTTCCACAGGAGTGAAAGCTGTAGTTGTAGGCGGTTTCGACGACAAAGATCTGAAGGATCTTCTAGGGTTTGATCTTGGTGTTGCCATCACAGGTCACGAAAAACTTGGTATCACGCTGATTCTTACCGAAGGTTTTGGAAGAATGACAATGGCGTCCGGTACTTTCGAGCTGCTCAAGCTTCGAGAGGGCATGGTGGCCAGTGTGAATGGAGCAACTCAGATTCGAGCAGGAGTTATGCGTCCTGAAATCGTGGTTCCCCTGCCTGCGGACGCAGCGAGTAAAACAACCAGCACAAAGCAGGCCGGTGCCATGGATATAGGCAGTTCCATCCGCTGTATCCGCTCACCCTACTTCGGAATGATAGGCAAAGTTGCCGCGCTTCCCCCTGAGCTTCAGGTGGTTGACTCAGAGGCAAAGGTCAGAGTTCTTGAGGTTGAGTTCCCCGACGGTAAAAGGTACACAGTGCCAAGAGCTAATGTGGAGCTTATCGAGGGCTGATCACTTATTACGGGGGAGTGCATCAGTACTCCCCTGTTCAATTCACCGTTGTTCTGCCAGCCGGTACACGGGAAGGTTTGCCTTCCCGTGATTTTCCCAGTAGGAAAACCCGTTTTCAAGCAGCTGTGCAAGTATCTGTGTGTGCGAATCGTGAACTATCACTTCAAGGTAATCAAGTCTTTTTTTCTCCGCAAGAGCAAAGATTCCGTCAACAAACCCCTGTGTGTCGTTGAGCGACGAGGCCAGAGGTGATACTTCCTGCCCGCGGTTTGCAGCAAGGAATCTTGCTCCGGACTGTACCTGCCAGAATTCCGCATTGTTTTTCATCCACTGGACCGAATCTTTGTTTCTGTGGCTGATGTATTTCCACCCGCACGGTGCGTGGTGGGGATAGATGGAGAAATCTGCTGTTTTCGGAGAAACTTTCTTCAGATTCGCTGCTGCTTCAGGTAGCGGAGGATTTTCCATGGAAACCACATGAAACAACTCGGTGACCCGAAATCCCTGTTTCTCTGCCATGGATATACTCTCCACGTTGCTGACATACGTTGAGAACTCGATTGCTTTGAATTCGCCTTTTTCTTTTCTTGTGACAGCCATCTGAAGAATACTGTCGGACAGTGCTCTGCCGTAGCCTTTTCCTTTGAAGTCCGTGTGTACCCTGAGACCCTCAAGCCATGCAACATCTCCGGGCATGGAAGACAGTTTCCCGCAGGCCACCACCCTGTCGTCTATCTCTCCCACGAAAAAACCATTTTCCCGTACCCACTCACCTGAAACACTTTCAAGGTAATCATCTCCATCCCAAGTGGCTCTTGATATTTCAGCCAGGTCACCCAGGTCACTCTCTGCTGCTTCTCTGATTACCAATTTTTCTTTCATAACACTCCAATATCCTGTTTGCCGTATAAATATAAGAATTGAAGAGCAGCGGGCCATGGCAGATTCCGAAGGTGTTCAGTCGTGCCGGTAAGTATCCTGCAGAGATGAGTGCATTGAAACAGAATATCGACAAATCACCTTGAACACGAGAGCCGCACCTGGTGATAAAGGGCTCTGATGCCTGTATTTTTTTGTAAATCCTCTATCTCTTTACTGCCCATCGGAGTTTTGCGCTGGATGAACGGGGATTGTCGTGTTGCTCCTGAAAAGAAGGGCGAATTGGGCGGCGTACGCATTCAGAGTAGATACCCTGTTCGGTAAGAGCCTTGAAGCTTTTCTTTACCCGGCGATCCTCGCCGGAGTGAAATGAAAGAATTGCAACTCTGCCACCACTCTTCAGGCAGTCTGGAATTGAACGCAGCAGCTGGTCAAGAGCTTCAAATTCTTTGTTTACCTCTATACGGAGTGCCTGGAATACTCTCTGAATTGACTGTTTGCATTCTTTTTGTGTAAGCCCCTCGCTCTGCAGTGAATCGGTAATAACAGAGGCAAGACCTGTGGTTGTCCGGCATTCTTCGCTTCTTGATCGTATTGTTCTGCCCAGAAGTTCAGCATAAGGCTCATCTGCATTCTCAACCATAAGGTTTGTCAGAGAGTCCTCTTCAATTTGTGAAAGCAATTGAGCCGCTGTTACGCCTTCTGAGTTATTCAGTCGCAAGTCCAGGGGAGCATAATTTTTGTAAGAAAACCCTCTGTCAGGAGTGTCCAGTTGCATTGATGAAACACCCAGATCCGCCAGTATAAAATCAAATCCTCCGGGTTTGATATCGAGACAATCCTTTATCTGCGAGAAATTCATTTGCCTGGTGATAAACACGGATTCATCATACCCGAGAGTTCGAATGCGATTGTCTGTTCTTGTAAGTTCATAGGAATCAACATCTATACCTATCAAGGTACCACCAGGTGTGATTCGCTGCAGCATTTTGCTGCTGTGCCCGCCATATCCCAGGGTGCAGTCGATTCCACTCATTCCCGGTTTTAAGCGGAGAATGTCGCATATCTCATCTACGCAGACGGGCAGGTGCATTCCAGCCGGGGTTTGCCCCCGCTGTTTAACCTTTTCCACCTCATTCGGATATTTTTCCGGGTCAAGCTCTTTGTATTTTTCCCTGAATTTTCTTGGATGTGTGCCGGAGTAGCGAATACGTCTTTTGTGCTTTTTTGTACTGTCTGTCATCTCTGTATGCTAATCCTTGACTGAAAAGAGGCTCCGCAGTGTTTTCTCTCTTGTTTACATCGAGTTCAATCTTGTACGAATTATGAACAATTCTATCGAGAATTGCATCTGCAGTCTGCCTGTTGAAAGCATATCAGCTCTTCAGCAGTTACTGGATAAGCAGGTTCCTGAAGAATTCAGGTAGAGTTTTCCGGCTGTTGTTTCCTGTGTTAAGAATGCTCAGCCCCGATTGTTTCCCATTAGTTTCGCAGTGTAACCTTGTTGCGACGCTGACGCAAGTGGGTTATTATCATCAGACTGTGTTTTGTACCGAAATATCCTAATGAAAGGGGTTCAACAGTATGAGGAAAATGCTGTTTGTACTTCCTCTTCTGGTTTTTGCAGGGGTGCTGTTCGCACAGAGCGGTGGCGTTACTTCTGAAGAAAACAGCGGCAGTTTTGTGCAGTCGCTCACAGCAGAGGATGCGAGAAATGATGCCGGAGGGGGTATCGATCTTACGTGGACCGTAGCAGCCGACGCTGCACTTCCCGATTCCATGGTTCTGGAGCGTTCCTGTGACGGTGAAGACTGGGCACCGGTCTGTACTCTGGCACCTATTGATGGCAGAAAAACCGACGGGGAACTGGAAAACGGTCTGGAGTACTCCTATCGTATTGTTCCATGGTCCGGTGGAACAGCCGGTGAACCTTCAGTTCTGGCGGCTGCTGTTCCCATAAAGCAGTGGATCAATTCAGGCCGGGTTGGAATGCTGATCATACTCACCATTATCAGTCTGGTGATCTTTTATTACATCGAACAGGGCAAGCGCGGAAAGGATCTTTACATCCGCCGGATCGCAGGACTTACCGCCGTTGAAGATGCAGTTGGCAGGGCAACGGAAATGGGTCGCCCTGTTCTTTACATTCCGGGTATCATGGATATGGACGATATCCAGACAATTGCCAGTATGGTAATACTTGGCCGCGTTGCCATGAAAACAGCAGAATACGGCTCACCGCTTCTCGTTCCAACCTGTCGTTCTGTTGTTATGAGCGTTGCACAGGAGATAGTGAAGGAATCGTATCTTCAGGTTGGTCGGCCTGATGCCTACCAGCGTGAAAGTATCAACTACATCACAGATGACCAGTTCGGCTACGCTGCCGGTGTAGACGGTATAATGGTGAGGCAGAAGCCTGCCGCTATCTTCATGCTGGGTACATTCTATGCGGAAAGTCTGATTCTCGCTGAAACAGGGAGAAGCGTTGGTGCGATACAGATTGCCGGAACGGCAATGCCCAGCCAGATTCCTTTCTTCATTGCCGCCTGCGATTACACACTTATTGGAGAAGAGCTGTTCGCCGCAAGTGCATACCTTTCAAAGGAGCCCAAACTTCTGGGAAGCCTTCGCGGACAGGATGCGGCAAAGCTGTTCTTCATGGTGGTAATAGTAATAGGTGTTCTTACTGCCACACTGGGTGAGGCATGGGCACCGGCCGCTAAAGTGGCCGAGTTCCTCAAAACAATAACTTCGGTGGAATAGGAGGCTGTGAAGTGAGACTTGCAATACCTTTGGCGATCACATTCGTAGCCGGAATGATAATGATCCTTCAGTTCTTTGTGCCGGCTACTCAGTCCATGGGGGAGAGCCTGCAGGAGTGGTACATGATTGTTGCCAGTTTTGCGATTTTCCTTGGTTCTGTCAATCTGCTTTATGTGCACACCCACAGAATCCGTTTCAAGGGCAGAAACTGGAAGTACAGCCCTGTGACGATCATCGGCTTCGCGGCTATGATAATCACAGGTCTAGTGTTCGGTATTGAACAGGGAAAGCCTTTTGACTACATGTTTACACAGATGATGGTCCCGATGGGTGCTACCATGTTCAGTCTGCTTGCTTTCTTTGTGGCCAGTGCGGCGTTCAGAGCCTTCAGGGCAAGCAACTGGAGAGCCACGCTTCTTCTGATAAGTGCGTTTGTGGTCATGCTTGGTCGTGTTCCCATCGGAGCAATGATATGGGGCAGGATTCCACTGATAAGCGAGTGGATAATGCAGGTTCCCAACCTGGCAGGGCAGAGAGCTGTGATGATAGGTGCCGCCATGGGGATGGTTGCCACTTCCCTGCGCATGATCTTCGGGATTGAGCGCAGTTACCTGGGAGGTGCCGACTGATGTCAACATTTATTGAAAAGCTGGGAAACATAGACAGAAGGGTAATATTCGTTGTAATGGCACTGGCTGTTATTATTCCCCTTGCTGTAAGACTGAGCCTTCCCATTCCCATTGATGAAGGCCCCAGTAAAGATATGTACGATGCGGTGGATGCTCTTCCCCCGGGGTCAACGGTTCTCCTCAGTTTCGACTACGATCCGTCAACAATGCCGGAGTTGCAGCCAATGGCTATTGCTCTGGTTCAGCAGCTGATGACGAAAGACATTAAGATAGTTTCTCTTGCTCTGTGGCCAATGGGTGTGAGCCTGGGCAATGAAGCTCTTTCATATGTCTCTGACAGTCTGGGCAGGGAAGAATATGTAGACTGGGTTAACCTTGGTTACAAAACTGGTGGCGGTGTTCTTATTGTCCGCATGGGCAGTGACATAAAATCGGTTTTCCCGGAAGACTACAATGGAGTTCCTGTTGATGATATCCCGGTAATGGATCAGATCAACATACTCGGCGATTTCGACATGATCATTTCACTGTCTGCAGGTGATCCCGGTATTCCTGCGTGGGTGATGATGGCAGGTGATAGATACGACATCTCCATAGGGGGAGGATGCACTGCAGTAAGTGCTCCGCAGTTCTATCCATACCTTGGAACAGGGCAGATGGTCGGTCTTCTGGGTGGCCTCAAAGGGGCAGCTGACTACGAAACCATGGTTAGAATAGGTGTTGACGACCCTCCGGCAGGAACTGCAACTCCCGGTATGGCAGCACAGTCTGTTGCCCATCTGGTTATCATGCTGTTCATAGTTCTTGGAAACATTTCATATCTGGCAAACAAAAAGAGGAAAGGAGGGGTGAAATGAACTGGACAGTAATCGGAATATGGCTGGGAGCTCTGCTTTCCCTCAGTCTCTACAGTTTCCTCTACAAAGACAATCCTTTCTACAAGTTCGCTGAACACCTGTTTGTGGGAATGAGTGCAGGCTACTGGGTTATCTACACAATAATGAATGTACTGATACCGAACTGGTGGAACAACCTCGTACCAGCCGAGGGCGGTATGCAGCCGATCTGGCTTATACCCGGTGTTCTGGGTCTGTTCATGGTTCTTCGGGTTGTTCCAAAGCTTTCCGGCCTAAGCAGATTTTCGCTGGCTCTGATAGTTGGTACAGGAGCAGGGCTGAGTATGACCGCTATGTTCCAGACCAATGCCCTTGCGCAGGTCAACGGAACGATCATTGCCCTTGGGCAGGGCGGTGGCTGGTTCGACTGGGTGAGCAATCTCATCCTTGTGGCCGGGGTTGTCTGCGGTCTCGTGTACTTCTTCTTTTCCAAAGCGCACACAGGCGTAATCGGTGGAGCCGCAAATGTGGGAATCACACTGCTGATGGTAGCATTCGGTGCGAGTTTTGGTTACACGGTTATGGCCCGTATCAGCCTTCTCATCGGTCAGACTCAGTTCCTTCTTTTTGACTGGTTGCCTACCATGGGCATACATCTGTAGCTGTTTTCAGTCAGGCGGGGCTCCTGGGAACCCCGCCTGAAGCACAGCTGAAACGAACAGCCATCGTTTTCTCAATAGCAGTTTATCATTCTGTTATATTGACACTTGTTGGTGATCCTTGTATCATCTTTGCCGATATGGAATAAAAACAGAGAGGAGCTGCGATGAGATCTCTTTTTGTTATGCTGGTGCTTACGGTTTCTGCATTCGGCTACGGATACTGGGACATATTCGGTTTCGGAGGCAGAGTACCGAGCCTTAGTCCGCCGAGCGCCGGGATGTGCGGAGCATCTGTGCCGGATACTTCGTCGGCATTCTCTGTTTTTACCAACCCTTCTGCTCTTACGGGAATCAACAGGCTGATGGTTTCTGCTTCCGGCTGGGAAACCGGATGGAATGAAATCATCACATATCACTACACATGTACGGAACCTCACAGAGACAACCTTGGAGGTATGATTCCCCGGGGAGAGTTTGCCGTGGCATTCCCGGTATGGAACGGTATTTCTGCCGGAGCCGGGATTGCTGTTGTTTCGCAGTACGACATGACAGCTACAATGCAGGTGTATCGCGAGGTAGGTTATCTTCATCGGGAGTTGTACAAAACCATGGTTACAGATGCAACAGGAAGTCTGAACGAAGCTCTGGTTTCCATTGCAGGGTCTTTGGGGCCGGTAAACATTGGTATTTCTCCTGGCGTGAGGTTCGGCAGTGGTGAATCAACAACCTTCTCAAACAGAGTAAGCGGCCCGGATTCAACAATTGTAGAATCGTGGGATCAATCTGAATTCGCTCTCAGGGCAGGAGCCAGCACCAGTCTGGGGTATACCGTAGTGTATTCTTCCTTTGTCAGCGGCGACAGCAGGTACATGTCATTCGCAGATATTGGCGTGTCCGCTTCTTTTCCATTTTTAAAAGGCGGCTATCTGGGGGCTGAGTTTGCTCTTTACGACGGCAACTGGCTTAAAGGTACTGCTTTTGCCCGCCTTCCCGGCGTAGTGGAAGGCTCAAACATCTATATGGGAATAGACGGATACAGGCCTGAAGGAGCTTTGAAAACCGGTCTTGGTTTCAGTTACGGCGGGGATTACACTTTTGGCAACTACCGTTTTTCAGCAGCATACCAGCTTCAGAGTCGCTACCGTGATGCATCGGGGATCTCCACCGATTACATCAACCACGTCTTCGACAAGGGTGAAACAGTGATGATCGGTGTGGAAAGAGTGTTTTAACTGCTTCTTGTTAAAACAGTTGTCGTCAATCTGCTGTGAAAATAATTCATCAGGTTCTGACTCCTACCACGAGGATACCTAATCTATAACGAATACATGCGATGTAAAATGTAATTCGATAGCCGACAGTCGGAAACAGCAATTCCGAAACAACAGGCACAGGCCATTCTACGCTGGATCCAGCTCGGGAAGGTTAGCTGTGCGGTATTGAACCACTTATACCGATCAGACAGGTTTTTGTTCCCAAAAGCCTGTAATCCTGTTCTTGACACTGCTTCAAGGCTTATGTATCCTAACAAGGCAAAGAGTTGTGTGACAATAGGTTAGTACGCCGTAAAGTGGTGTGCTGTAAAGTGTTAGGTGGCCACGGCTGGCCGTGGTAGAGGTGTTTGTTTGTGCAGATCCGGTGCCTTCCAGGGGTGTACGCCGGGGCATCGGGGGCGCACAGTTTGTAGCCATGAGAAAGGAGCTGCAAAGTGTTTAGAAGAGCGTCAGTGTTTACGCTTGCTCTACTTCTTTTTGTATCCCTTGCTGCTAACGCAGGAACTACCGGTAAGATTGCCGGTCGCGTTACCGATGCAGACGGAAATCCGTTGATCGGAGCGACTGTGATGATTATCGGTACTTCCTTCGGAGCAATGACGGATCCAAATGGAGAGTACTTCATTATCAACTTGCAGCCTGGAACCTACGATCTCCAGGCAAGCATGGTTGGAATGGGCAAGCAGACAGCAGAGGGTGCGAGTGTCATCGTTGATATGACCACTCGAATGGACTTTGTTCTTAACCCAGAGGCGGTCGGAAGTACGGTTATCACCGTAACCGATCAGAGGGGTATGATCCTCCGCGGTGTTACATCGAGTGTATCGGTTGTAAGCCGTGATGAGATCAGAACCATGCCGGTTGCCGGTATCACCGATGTGGTGAACCAGCAGGCCGGTGCCGTTGATCGCGGTGGTCTTCACATGCGCGGCGGTCGTGGCGGTGAAGTTGCTTACGTTGTAGACGGTGTTTCCCAGACAGATCCCAACGGAAATGCATCTGATCAGACACTTCCACTGTCGGCAGTAGCTGAGACATCGGTTATTTCCGGTGGTTTCGGTGCTGAGTATGGAAACGCCCAGTCCGGTATCATCAATGTTGTTACCCGTGAAGGTGGAGCCCGTTACACAGGTTCCCTCGGCATGAATGGTAACGATTTTGATGCCCTCGGTATTTCCGACGGATGGGCCTGGGGATATCCCGGGCAGTGGTTCGGCGGTCGCCACTTCAATGGTGAGGATGGAAGCCCTCTTCAGGAATTTGGCGGTGACAAGATCGCAGACTTCTCAGAAGCCAGGCTTTCAGCAGAAGCCTCTCTTGGAGGCCCTGAGCCCATCACACAGTATCTTCTTCCCGCCCTGGGACTTGATGTTGGTGCTGATGTCCGCGTGTTTGGAGCTGTTAAGTGGTTGCAGTACGGTGGTGGTCGTGACGGCAACTACGCTTACTACCTCAATCAGGGCAGCGAGCAGTGGAATGGCAACGTAAAACTTACCATCAAGCCTAATCCCAGAACCAAGCTGAACTTCAGCGGGTTCTACAGAAACACGGATACTGGCCTTTACTCTGGAAACGCCCAGTATGGGTGGTACTACGCCAGGTTCGAGGATGACTATGTTGACCCACTCAGTGGAGACACAATCCCCGGGCAGGATATTCGTTACGGTCTTCCTGACAGGAATTTTGAAAATTACTCTATGGGCTTCAGCCTCACACAGACTCTGAGTGATGCCAGTTTCCTGGAATTCAAGATCAACCAGTATGTGGCTACTGAAGAACGAAGAATTCTTGACCCGGACGGTGGATATGTTGGAGAAGGGTATACTGCAGAAGACTGGCTCAACTACACACCTACCCGTATTCAGGATTCTGACGGTTTCTACCGTTCAGGTGCATGCAGATTTGCCTGGTACGATTCTGAAAGTTCCACTGCTACAGCCAGAGTCGATGTTACGAGCCAGGTTAACCAGCAGCACCAGATCAAGTTTGGTGTTGAGGGCAAATACTACGATGTTTACGAATACAGCGTAGACACTGCTTCTGGTGGAAACATATACATGAGTGACTGGCATGCATTCCCACATGCTGCTTCAGCTTACATGCAGGACAAGATGGAGTACCGCGGAATGATAGTTAACGCCGGTCTTCGTTTTGACTACTTCAACCCCAACTTTGACGACTATCCTGCTGACCTTACAGATCCGGTAAACCCGGGAACTTCGGCTGAAGACCCGGATCACATCAATAATCCGGTCAGTGTCACCGCAAAGTATCACCTCAGCCCGAGGATCGGCTTCAGCCATCCCATTACAGAGCGTGATGTTCTTCACTTTACCTACGGTCACTACTTCCAGGTGCCCGATTTCGCCAACATGTTTGACGGCGCAAACTTCGACCTTTCAGGTGCTTTCCCCATCGTCGGTAACCCCGATCTTGCTCCTGAAGAGACCATCGCTTACGAGGTTGGTATCAAGCACCAGTTTGACGATGTAACCATGCTGGATATCACCGGTTACTACAAAGACATCACCGGTCTTGTTGACATGCAGAAGAACTACTTCACTGCCGTTGATGCCTACGATCTGTTCATAAACGGTGACTATGGTAATGTCCGCGGTGCCGAGTTCACACTTATGAGGCGTCCTGCAAACTTCGTCAGCTTCAGTGCCAACTATACCTATTCCATAGCGAAGGGAAAGAGTTCCAGCGCTTACCAGAACTACAACTACAATTGGTCCGGCTGGGTTATTCCCAAACGAGAGAGTTTCCTCGACTGGGACCAGAGGCATGAAGTTAACGCGAACTTTGATTTCCGCATTCCCCGCAACGAGGGGCCAGCCTGGGGCGGCACGCGCTACCTCCAGGGTCTCGGTCTTTCACTTCAGTGGAATTACGGCAGCGGTTTCCCGTACAACGCAAGCGGTCAGGCAACTGCCGACCCTGAGATCAACGGAGAGCGCTACCCGTTCACAATGAACACAACAGCCAAACTTAACAAGATGTTCTGGATGGGTGATACATCTCTTAACGTGTATGTATGGGTGCTTAATCTCTTTAACCGTGCAAACATAAACAGCATCAGAGATACAGCATGGTACGATGCTGACCAGGACGGTAATGGCCAGCCCGATCATGATCCCAGAAGTGCTTCTGGTCAGCCTGATGCTTACGGTCGCAGAAGACAGATCCGTTTTGGTATTGACTTCGAATGGTAGAAATTTTGGGCGGGTATTCCCGCAAGAACAAGGAGAGTTACCAGATGCATAAAATCTTGCTGGTGCTTCTACTGATAATGGCACCGCTTGCCGTTGCTCAGAATGAAGAGCCGGAAGCAATAGACACTACAGGAGTTGTTACCGAGACGGTAGATGAGGAGGTTGTTCCAGCGGAAGAGCCCGCTGTGGATGCTGAAGCTGCAGACGCTTCAGAAACGCCAGAGGCCGAAGAAGTGGAGCGCTCACAGAGTGCGAGCATGGATCTTAAGGATCTGTTCATCGCCGGTGGCGCTTTCATGTGGCCAATTCTTATCGCGCTGATCATCGGTATCGCAGTTTCAGTAGAGAGATTCATAGTTTTCAGCAAGGCTAAACTTGATGTGAATAAGTTCCTCGATCAGCTTGGGGGATATGTTCGCAAAGGTGATCTCAGCGGCGCGGAAAGTCTCTGCGATCGCACCAGGGGTCCTGTTTCTGCTATTCTCAGAGCAGGTCTTTCGAGAAGAGACAAAGGTCTTGTAGACGTTGAAAAAGCGATTGAAAGTGCCGGATCCATAGAGATGGCTCATTTTGAGAAGGGGCTTGTTGTTCTTGCCTCTGTATCAAGTATAGCGCCTATGCTTGGATTCCTGGGTACTGTTTCCGGTATGATCCGTGCCTTCGGTGAAATTGCTGCAGCCAAGAATGTTGATGCCAGTCTGGTAGCAGGCGGTATCCAGGAAGCACTTATCACAACGGCCTCCGGTCTTGTGGTTGCTATCCCGATTCAGATGGCCAACAACTATTTCATCTCGCGGGTAGGGCATTTCATTACCGATATGGAAGAAGCAAGCGTGTTCCTTGTTGATCAGCTTGCAGACATGGAAAACCTCAAGCAACTGTGATAAGGAGCAAGAATGCGCAGTAAAAGACCACGGGCAACAGGCGAATTTACTGATTCGTCCATGTCCGATATTGCATTCCTGCTGCTGATCTTCTTCCTTGTGACGACCACTTTCGATGTTCAGAAGGGCATCAGCTACCAGCTGCCAAAGAAGCCCGATGAACAGACGGAAGAGGTAGTGATCGATGAGACAAACCGGCTTGTAATGACCATCAAGCAGTGGGGTATCGGAAGCTATGTGGCTCTGGTAGACCAGGCACCGCCTGATGGCCCTCTTCACAGAGCATTAGCCGGTGAAGATGTTATTCTTGACGACCCTGAGCTTCAGGAAGGAATAATGACCCTTGCAGCCCAGAGGGCTGAAGCAATAGAAGCTACCTCAGACAGGTTGTTGAACAACCTTGAGGTGGCAAAGGGTGTTCCTTCCGGTACTTACTCCAGCATGAGCTCGGCTGTGCAGGCAGAGAACCTTTCTGCAATTGTGCATCCCGGGCTGATTCGGGAAGTAATGGGCGGGTCTGTTCCAACAGTCATCGATCCGATCTTTGGAGAAGTGGCTTTTGGCGATACCCTTGTTCTGGCCGATGCCAGGCAGGGCAACATCGCCTCAGCCGTAAGAGAGAGCGAGCTTGTTGTTATTCTCAAGTTTTTCCCTGACTGTGATTACGACGGCATGATAAGTGCCCTTGATATCCTCAGACGCAACGGTGTCAGCCGTACGGGTATCACAATACAGGAGAGACTTGGAGGTGGTGTGCAGTGAAGTTTAAAAGAAGAATGAAAGTCGGCAATACAATAGGATCCGGCACTATGTCGGATATAGTATTTCTGCTTCTGGTTTTCTTTATGGCAACCACCATTTTCAAGGATGACAGCGGTCTCAGGATTCGTTTTCCCCAGGCTCACCCGGAAGTAATGAGTGAACTGGGTAAGGAGAATCTCATCGTGGCAGTCTGGATCAAACAGATGAACCCCGGTGACAGCCAGAGTGAAATTGTGGCAAGAATAGGCGACTACGACCTGCCCGCAGGGCAGATCGCGGAACAGCTTAAAAGACTTGCTGACAAATTCTGGCGTGAGCAGAACAAGCGCCTCGATGTCATAGTTATCAATGCGGACACCCGTGTTCCAATGAGAACTATGGTTGACCTTTTTGCGGATCTTCGTTTCGAGGAACTGTACAGCATTCAGTTTAACGCCCAGGAACTGGGCACAGGAATATAGAGGAGGTGAGATGTCTACAAACGCAAACACAGAGAGCAGAAGGAAAGCCGCGCTCGGTATTGAGTGGGGTATAGTCACAGCTCTTGCGTTTCTGATCATCTTCTTCGAGTTTATTCCTGCCAGTGAACTGGGCAGGCTGTCTACTCGAACTTCTGATTCCCAGATGGAGGCTGTTGAAGCCGACATCGCCTTTGACGATACCGTTGAGGAGCAGGAGGAAGAAGTTGAAGATGAGCAGGAAGAATTGCAGGAGGAAACAGAAGATATAATAGAAGAGCTGGATATTACACTGTCGCTCAGTGATGACACAGAGGGGCTGGAAGAAGCCCTTACAATCGATCAGAGTGATGAGCTTGCAGATATGGAGCAGAGCGATGAAATGGGACCTCCACGGTTTATGGCCGCGGAAGTGCTCCCGGTTTGTACCTACCAGCCTCCTCCCATATATCCTGACCTTGCAAGTCAGGCTGGTGTTGAGGGTCTGGTTACGCTCTGGCTTTATATCAAAGCTGATGGTTCAGTGGCTGATGTTCAGCTGTACAACTCGAGTGGTGTGGGCAGCCTTGATGATGCGGCTATAACGGCAGCATGGAATACTCGCTGGTCCCCGGCACGCAACAACGGGCAGCCCGTTGGTGTGTGGACCTCTCTGAGTTACAACTTTGTGTTGACTAATTAGGGTGTGGCATGAATATGACGCACTATACAAACGGAGTCCAAACCACTCGTAAGAGCTGGCTTGGAAGAAGACAGGAGGTGGAAGTGAGTATGAGGAATACCAGACGAAGTCGCGGATTCCTTGCGCTCGCCGTGCTTGCACTCTTCGTGTTTGTTGGCACGGGCCTCGCAAGAGAGCTTAGAGAGGTTTCCCTGCCAGAGAGCACAGATGCCAGACCCCCATTGGTCTGGGGACTGCACAATCTTAGCAATCTCTGGAGTGCATTCTTGAATCTCGGCAGGTTCGGAGACCCTGATGGGAATTATCCATCAATGGAATGGCCGGGCGGTTCCGGCAACAGTTACCTGTGGGCGGGTAACTTCTGGACTGCATGCGCTGGAGAAATTACCAGCAGCTGGCCGGACAGTGCAGGCAAGTGGGCAAGCTGCTCCGATTACGGAGCCTGGGAACTTTGGGCCAGCGAAGGCTTTCCCATGGAAAAACTTGTTCCAGGACCTGTTTCTCTTGAGCAGACCCAGTACGGATACGATGACTGGTATTCTGCCAGAAACGCAGACCCGTATGGCATGGGCGTATGGGAAGAGAACTACGGCTGGGGAACCCCCGGCTACAACAACTTTATCGCCAACAAGTTTGTGGTAACGCACCACAGCGAGTATGGCAGCGGTGCTCCGCTTGATGGTATGGTTGTTGCAGTTCGAGGTGACTGCGATATTGCATCGGCTGATCCAGTTGAAGCAGCTATCGAAGACGTGGTTTTCTACGACGGTCATGCAATATGGCTCAACAGTGGTGACACAGAAATTGCTCCCGACTTCGAGTACATCTTCCAGGATGGTACTCTTGCCAGCGAGCAGGATATTTACACATACCAGCAGAACCCCGATAGCCCTCTGGCTTCCGATGACCCTGACAACATCTTCTACTACTACAACTACATCGGATCAGACGGCGTTCTCGATAATGATGTAAATGGTGACGGCGTTGCCGATGGTTTCACCATTCTCTTCAAAGTCGATGAGATAAGCGGTGATACACTCTACCCGCTCAACAGCGGAACAGGCATGGAAATGTTCCTGCCCGGTGAGCGGCCGGAAACTTTCTGGCTTCATGTGGTAGGCGACACCACCTTCGCTGTCGTTCCCAGAAGCATGAGCTATATGTGGGACGGTGACGGAGCAGGTAGTTCTATCGATGATTCCGGTGAGCAGGATCTTGATGTTCCCTGCAACGGCTTTATCGCCTGGCGTCTTCTTGATCTCTGGGTTAAGAAAGCTGACGGGTCTATAGAGCGTCCTATCGATGTTTACGGTGTTCCCATTCCCCTTGCCCATGGCTGGTGGAACTGGGAGAGTGATCCCGGAACAGACGTCGAGAGATACGATTACATGTGGGGATTGTTCCCAGACGAGAGCGGCCAGTACAGTGGACCGGCTTATCTTGAAGACTGGGTCGGAAATTCGAACACCCCTGAGGCCAGAACAACTCCCAACCCCGGGCCATGGCCGTTTGTTTACAACAACCCGCTTGCACTGGGATACCCCACCTTCGATTACAGGTTCCTGCCTTCTATGGGTCCTGTTACTGTTGATGATGGTGACAGTCTCTTTGTTATCGGTGGATGGGTTGTTAACAGAGGTCTTGCCGGTGCCAGAGAAGCTGCAGATGAGCTTCTCAGTGCGTACTACCTTGATGGCGGATGGGGAGTGCCTGCACTTCCTCCTACTCCTATCCTCTTCTACGAGGGACAGGACAATGCGGTTCACCTCGAATGGGGTGCAAATGCGGAGGCCTACTCGCCGTTTGGAGAGTACAAGGTTTATCGTTCAATATTTGACACATCAAAATTTGAATTGATAGCCACCATAACAGAGCCCGGTGTTCACGAATACACCGACAACGCAGCCCGTAACGGTTTCCCCTACTACTACGTTGTTACGGCTTCCGATGCTGTTACCGGTGTAGAGAGTACAAAGAGCAACTACAAGCAGACACTCGACGGTGCTCCTGTTGCGGTTACACCGAACTGGGATACAGATTCCAACTGGACCGAGAACGTAAGAGTAGTTCCCAATCCCTACAAGATAAGTGCAGCATGGGAACAGACCTATTTCAACAAGATAGCGTTCATCAACCTTCCAGCCATGTGTGACATAGAGATATTCACACTTGCGGGAGATCATGTGATTACTCTTGAACACCGCGATTACACCGGTGAAGTAGGTACTGAGTACTGGGATCTTGTATCCAGAAATGATCAGGACATTGTAACTGGCCTCTATGTTTACAGAGTAGAGACCGCAGACGACTTTGTGATTGATAAGTTCGCAATCATCAAGTAGAAGGGAGGAAACCATGAAGCGAACAAGCATGATACTTGCAACCGCACTGGTTGCCTTCCTGCTGTTCCCTGCGATTGCAGAGGCATCCTTTGCAAAAACAGGAACTTCAGGTGCCCAGTTCCTCAAGATCGGCGTTGGATGCCGTGGAGTGGCAATGGGCGGTGCTTTTATTGCAACTGCTGATGATCCAAGTGCTGCTTACTGGAATCCCGGGGCTCTTGTTAGAGTTCCAGGCACCCAGTTTCAGTTCAGCGGTACACAGCTCTATGCGGATATGCTCTACGGTAATGGTATAATTACCCACGAGTTAGCCGGTATAGGCACTATGGCCCTGCAGTTCGGTCTGCTTTCAAGCGGAGACATGAATCTGACAACAGTGGAAGATCCTTCGGGAACAGAAACTTTCACATGTTCCGACATGGTTGTTGGTCTTTCTTTTGCAAGAATGCTTACCGATAGATTCAGCACGGGGCTTACTGCAAAGTATGTGAGGGAAACCTGGGATGATGTATCCGCCGGCGGCATTGCCATCGATCTTGGTACACTCTACGACACAGGTTTCAAAACACTTCGTATCGGAATGTCCATCCAGAATTTCGGTCCTGAGCTTACACCCGATGGTGAGGCACAGACCTGGAACAGCGGATCGGATTCCACAGTTGCCTACTCTTCCTATGCCATGCCGATGAACTTCAGAATCGGTCTTGCCATGGATGTAGTCGATCAGGGACCTCACCAGATCACTGTTGAAGTGGATGGCGTGCACCCTGCCGACAATGTTGAGCAGGTAAATATTGGTGCAGAGTACTGGTACAACAACATGATAGCACTCCGTGGAGGTTATCGTGTAAACACAGATGAAGAGGGTCTTACCGCAGGTGCCGGTTTCCGTGTACCTCTGGGAGAAAAAGCTCTTTCTCTTGACTATGCGTACCAGGATTTTAACAGGCTGGAAATGGTTCACCGTGCCAGTCTTGGTTTTGCATTTTAGCGAAAGCGCTGGAATGCAGGAAGGGTTTTCCCTTCCCACTCTCGGAAAGGTTTGAATGATACTGACTGTGGTTCTTACGACACTTGCCCTTACAGGGTTCAGCCTGAGCTGGAGTTCGCTTCCCGCCGGATCTGAAAGTTTCGGTTCTGCGGAGGTTACTGTTCTTCTTGCTCAGGATGACCTGCTTGCTGTAAGTACTGAAGATGGGCTGGTGGTCCGTTACGAGATCACCTCCACCATCGACGGAGAAGGATTCCTTCGACGCAGCGGCAGAACCACAGACAGCTCTTTCCCTATAAGTGAAGTATTACCGTACAGTTCGCTTTCAGCAGGTGGACATGTTGTTTCGGTCACCTTACGAGACCTTGAGTCCGGAGCAGTTAACCGCGAGGAGATCGAAGTATTTATCGACACTTCCAGCGGTTCTCTCTGGTCGAGCGGAGGCGTCAGGGTTGATCCAGACGGCCTTGTCAGGGCCTCGGGTTATGTAACTCTCTCATGGAGTGTTTACGTACCGGACAGCAGTGAAGTTCCACAGGGAGCCTACGCCCTTCTTGACCGCTCTACAGATGTAGAGAGAGAGGGGTGGCTTGAAGGTGAGCTGCAGGAGGCGGGAGTAGCTTCCTATACCGCCGATGTGTTACTTGACGGTCTTGAAAAGGGCAGATACAGGTTTACCGTAGCTGCGCTTCAGGGCGACAGTGTTGTTGCTTCCTCCTCAACCTCAATTTCTCTTCTGGAAGCCTGGGATGTATGGGGTAATGATGTCGATGAGACTACAACTCTCATCAGACCCATAGCCTCTGCTCACGAAATAAGAGAACTTGAGCGTGCAGGAGGACTTGGAGACAGAAACTCTGTTATGGCAGATTTCTGGACAAGAAGGGACAGCAATCCGGTAACAAGAGACAACGAATACCTTGATGCCTATCTTCACAGGCTTGACAGGATATCAAGGGAATTCAGTACCACGGGGATCCGCGGTATAAACACTGACAGGGGGATAGTGTTTGCAAAGATGGGAGAACCCGACATAGTCGAGAATTTTCCCTTTGAAGGCACTCTCTACCCGTACATAACGTGGGAATACTTTACGCCCTCCCTTTTACTGTCTTTCGTAGACCACGATGGTTACGGTCTGTACGAGATGGTTGAAGGCTGGGACACAGTGGACAGAGCATTCAATTCAAGAGAGGATTGGTCAAATGACTAGAAGCACAACTGTACCTCTCCTTTTTCTGGTATTTTCTGCGGCTGCCATGGGGCTGGCAACGGTGAGCGATGGCAACATTGATTTTGCCATTGACACTGCTGTCTTCGACATTGGTGCTGGAGATACACTTCTGCTTGAAGTTTACCAGGAAGCAGATATCGCACAGTTTTCGCAGGATTCAGACGGGATGTGTCTTTACACAACAGAGATATCCCTGATTTCCGCGCAGGGTGATACCCTTGCGGTAGACATCTGGAACACTCCAGTTTCCTGGAGTGAAGCCGGTAGTGCTGTGAACTGCAAACTGCTTCCTGTATTCGAAGGAGACTGGGTTCTTACTGTTAGCATGACAGATGTGGCAAACGGGATGCAGGGCGTCGCGGTGAGGGAACTTGCCGTAGAGCAGCCTGGGCATTTCAGTGAGATCGAGTTGGCCAGAACTATCATGCCTGCCGTATCGGGCTCAGTTAATTCTCTGCTGAAGGGAAGCTTGATTGTCTTTCCCGCGGCGTCAACCAGATTTGTAGTACCAGGGGAGAGCATGCTGTATACCTATCAGGAGCTCTACTCCCTTGGCGGAGCGGATATTCTGAGGCACAGCAGGCTTCTCAATCCAGAAGGTCTGACTATTTTCGCCAGACCTGCCGATGCGATTTCCATTCCAGAGGGAATGGAAACAGTCGCCCTGACTGACAGCATCGATCTTTCTGTTGTTCAAGTGCCCGGTTTGTACAGCATTTCAGTAACCTACACCCAGAACGGAGACACCCTCGGTTCGGTAACGAAGCCTCTGGTTGTAGAGCTGTTCCGCCCTGTGGCGGACAGCGGTCAGGCTGTGGAGAGTGGTTTGTCGAGGTGTCTTGATGAGCTGCCCCTTCTACTCAGCCAGGAGGAAGCAGAGATGTTTAACCGGCTGAACACCGAGGGACAGGAGCTCTACTACGACAACTACTGGGGTGACAGAACACAGGAACGCAACGGATTTCTGGACAGAAGCAGAGTTGTGGCTTCAAGATATTCAACCTTCGATAAAGAGGGCTGGAGAACCGACAGGGGAAGGGTGTACCTTATCTACGGCGAACCCGACGAAGTGGAATCAAATCCTTTCAGTACAACGCAGTCACCGTTCGAGATCTGGTCATACTACTCTTCAGGGCAGGAAAGCTTTGCTTTTGCCGATCTGATGGGTAACGGAGACTACCTCCAGATTTATTCCACAGTAGAGGGTGAAGTCAGTTATCAGAACTGGCAGGACATGCTCATGAACGTAAGTGCCGGTGGAAGCACCGACGATGAAGAGGGTTTTTGAGATGTGCTGTCTGATGAAATTAAGGACGCACTGGAAGTTTGCTTCCAGAGCAGAAAATAGATACGAAGTAGAAACTAGTTCGAGGAGGTTCAAATGAACACATTATCGAGAAAAGGGAGGTCTGGCCTTGTGGCTGCCTTCGCTGTTCTCCTGATGCCGCTCCTCGGTATTGGCACGGCTTCAGCAATTGATGTGAACGATCAGGTAATGGTACTTGTACCGGACCTGATGGAGTTTACGCAGGGAGCGGTAGAACATCAGTTTACCTGCCGGGCCATTACCGAACATGCAATATGGCTGGTACAGGATACCAGCTATGTGCTTAACAATGGAGGCATCTGGGAACCAGGTGATTCCACATTCACCCCCAAGATAGTATGGGGTGATGATCTTTCAGACAACATGGTTGCCTCTGCCGACTTTGCAGAGCTTACAGCCGCGTTCGAAAGCGATGTCTGGGGAACAGTCACCACAGACTGTGGTGTACCTGAAGACTTGAACGGTGACGGTAAGGTTGTTGTTATTCTTGCAGCAATACCGACAAAGTTTGACGCTGGTGGAGGAACCAACTCCGCACGGAACACCATGTACTATGTCGATCCATTGTTTAATGAGATCGACGGTACTGCCATGGAAGTTTTCTACCTGAACATCCATCCATGGTCCACAGCACCTGCGGCAATGCCCGGCGCGGTGGAGATGAGAGTGTATAACCTGGCCAACGGTCTGGCAACGCTGGCTCTCCAGTCTTCTCAGGAAGACGAGGAACCCTGGCTTATCCGCGGGCTTGCTCAGGTTATGCAGTACAGATGTTTTGGATTTACCGAAACGGCTACAGGTAAGCATGGGATCTATGAACTTATGAAAGAGTTCAGGAAAGCTCCCTCTATTGAGCTTACCAGTGTTACCTCTGGAAGCGGCAAAGTGGATTACGCGCCTTCAAGAGGTCAGCAGTTCCTCTGGTTCATGTATCTCGCACAGCGTCAGGGTGATAGTATAATCCCTACAATCGCGCAGGATACGGTGAACTCTGGAATGCTTTCAGTGGCTCTTGCCATAAACCCGTCAGCCAATGTGGAAACCGCGGTTCAGGATGTCGTTGTTCCGCTGTACTGGGACTGGCTGGTTTGCAACCTCCACAACGATTTCCGCAGCGATTACGCTGGTGGAATCTATAAGTACGACTTCCTCGAGGGAACAGAGCAGGAAGACTGGGCACATGCAGGTATGGGAGCCGCATTTACCAAGACTTTCAACAGCTTCCCCATCGAGGGATGGATTGCCGATCTGCAGTATGCAGTTCCAGGAGCAATCTGGAGCAGCCAGTACTGCAGGTTTGTGGATTACGAACAGGACTGGGTGACCCATCTCAACGGTGAGTACTCAGACGGAAGCGGCGCCAACGGTGCCATCAACTCCAGATGGGAAGGTCTTGTAGTCAAGTGTGATAATGAGGCCGGAGAGTTTATTTCCATAGAAACAATGGACTTCGATGCTCTCTACAACACCTCTTTTACCGTCAGCGAAGCTAACACCTACATTATTGTTACAAACAATAATCCAGGTGGTGCAGTTTCAATGAGGTACTACATCTCCAATGACGAAGGAGTTCCTGAGACCGAGGTCGCTCTTCATCAGAACAGTATCATGAGTCAGTACATAACTGCCTATACCACACTGATGGATGCGAATACTGAAGAGATTGAGGGATACGACTGGATTGGTCCGATCTTTGAGGCAACACTTGGTGATTCAACTCTGAACATCAAGATGGTCAGCTTCTACAATCAGCTCTTCACCGGCGTATTCCCTGCATGGGGCGCTGGAGCATACGAGCTTTCGTTCAGCGGATATGACAGCACAGGTCACTATGTTCAAGCTCTCAGGAATGTCGCCGTTGGCTTTGCCGACACAGATCTCACCCTTGAGCTTAACAGTGTGCGCCTTGATGTTCCAAAGGGCGGAGCGCCTGAGGGAAGCATGGTTACCCTTGCAGAGACCGGAAGTCTTGGTCTTGCCATGGAATCAAATGCTTCCATTCAGGATGTTCGCGGCCGCATGACCGGTATTATTGCCGGCCCTGTTGCTATTCCTGATGTAACTGGAAAACTTTCTTTCAACAGCAGTACAAATGCAGCATCCGTGTACAGGTACACAGATAACGGCTGGGTCAAACTTGACAGCTGGCTGCAGGGTGGAATGATTTCCGCTACTGTTGAAGAGGGTGGAATCTACGCTCTCGGTGAGGGTATCGGTGTGTTCGCACCGGAGATTCCTGCTCAGCTTGTTCTTAACGGCAACGCACCCAACCCGTTTACTGCACAGACAGCAATCAGCTTCGGCCTTCCTGTCAGTGGTAACGTGAGGATAAGTGTGTTTGACATGACCGGCCGTTTAGTAACAACCGTTGCCAACGAAGAGATGGCTGCGGCAAACCATACCATCATCTGGGATGGATCTGATTCCTCAGGTATTCCTGTTGGAGCAGGGGTTTACTTCTGCCGACTGGAAACCGCCGGGCAGGTACTTACTCAGAAGATGCTTAAAGTACAGTAAGGGGGGGAAAGAAAATGAAAAAAATCAACGCAATGATAATCGCAGTGATTGCCGCCTCCCTTATTCTGGTGGCCGGATGCTACGATGGCGGGGCACCTATGCCGCCTGTAGACGGTTATGACGGGCTTGTAGCCGCAGGCTGGGAAGCCTTTGAAGCTGCCGATTACATCAGCGCCATGGAAAATTTCCAGGCTGCGATTGATATGGATGTTTCAAGGCCGGATGCCTATCTGGGCGCCGGCTGGACTTCTGTGCTGATTCCCGACTACTGGGGACTTGGCGAGCAGTACGACTACATGGCCTATCAGCTTGACGGCGGAACATGGCCAGTGGAGTTCAACACAGCAACAGTGGAACAGGATCTCAGCTGGTCCGAGTTTGTCTGTATTGATCCTGCGCTTACAGCCAATGACAGCCTTGTTATCAATTCCTGGGGTACAACTGACACCCTGATAATTGATGACACTCTTGTTGTTTTTGAACCGGATTCACTGAAACCGGCGATGGACAATGTAGAAATAGGTGAATGGCTTTACAGCCAGTACGGAGCAGTCAGGTTCCAGTACACATTCGAGATTGATAATCCGAATGTAGAGGCTCTGTTTGCTGTAGCGAATGGTTTCTCACTTGCTGATGCAAGTGTGGATTCAATTGTCAACGGAGCTTCATCAAGCACAGTTTACCTGAGTGTACCATATGTAAGGATCAAACTGGGAGATGTCTGGCACAGAACATGGTGTATGTACGAGGATGAAATGACCTTCGAGTATGCCACCTATAGTTCTCCCGCGGAGCAGCTCGCATTCGGTACCGATGCAATGGCGGCCTACGGTATTCTTCAGAATGCCAGAGGCGTTAACGGCGACGAATACATGGGTGTTGCAGCTCTTCTCGGCCTTGCCGAAGAGGGTGAATACTCGTTCAGTCACTATGCCGGTCTTACAAGTGTAAAGCTTAAGGGTATGGCAGCTGCCATGGCTTACGCCAATCTGCACTTCAGACCTGCACTGGGTATCTGCCAGCAGGCAGGTTACGGTCTCGACATAGAAGTTGCAGATCCCAACTTCCTTGTTGAACTCATGCAGGTTATCGAAACGATGCTTCAGTAGAAATACTCAAGTGTTGAGGAAGAAGGCCGCCGTTTTCGGCGGCCTTCTTTTCTTACACAGCTAACACTTTGATACATAGAACAGACAGAACAGCACTGCCAGGGATTCTTTACGCCTTTATAAAAGGTTTAATTGATAGTGCACGCAGGACTTTCAGCGGAGTTGTTCAAAAAAATTATTTCCAGAACATTCATGAGTTCCCGGAAACCGCTCTGATTATTGTTCCTCAAAACAACTTTGAATAAACTGTTTACGGCAGATCAGGTTCATCTATGGCAAATATGTCAAGGTTCCAGTTGCCTGATGCCCTGTCAGAGCTGAATGCGATCCAGTTTTTGCGGGGATTCCAGGCTGGGTACTGGTCGAGAGCCGGATCGTCTGTAAGCTGTATGAGCGTGCCGCTGTTCACATCAGTCAGGTATATCTCGTAGTTTCCTGTTCTGTCAGATGAAAATGCTACCCAGTTGTCATCAGGACCCCAGGTTGGCTGAATATCGTTTGCGGAGTTCTGAGACAAAACTCTCTGGTCGCTGCCGTCAGGATGCGCAATCATGATGTCCCAGTCATCGGTGAAACAGGCTCTGTACTGAAAAAGAATCCATGTTCCGGTTTCAGGACTGTATGAAGGTCTCAGGATGTCTCCGTCGGGAAAGCCTTCCTGGAGAACCGGAAAACCGGTGGAGTCATCGGGGGTGTGGTCAAAGGGAATCTGATAAAGACGCCAGTTTCCAGTGGAGGTGCAGCAGTAAAGAATGCTGTCGCCAGCCGGGTTATAGGTGGGGAACGCGTTGAGCAGGCTGTCCTGGATGTGTACGGTTACATTGATACCGTTACCGGGAATGGACCGTATCTGGCTCCACATACTGTCTGCATTAAATGCAGTGTAGACGATTCTGCCATTCTCCGCATTCCAGGCACCCAGAGGGCCCATGAATTCATCCATACCTGTAAATGTGCGCCCTTCAGGCTCGGCTAAACCCGAAGTGCCGAACAGTCTTGTAGCACCTGAAACATAGGTAGAGAAAAACAGTACATCGCCGTAGGGTGACCAGGAGAGGGCGGTATCTGCGTAAACACCTGCAAGCCACAAACTGGCTCCATCGGGCCAGACTACCTCGTCTTCCGGATCGTTGCAGGCTGCAAGAAAAAGTGCTGCCGCAACAGCGCAAACAGTGAATAATTTCATTTTACATGCCCAGCTTTCCGTTGCTGAGAGGGGTAATTCTGGCGCCAAGGCTGTTAAGCCTGGGAACGATATTTTCGTATCCTCTTTCGATCTGGTGCACATTATGGATAACACTATCACCGGTGGCACACAGAGCAGCAGTGAGAAGAGCCATTCCAGCTCTTATATCCGGGCTTGAAACTTGTGTTCCAACAAGCTTCGATGGTCCGGATACCACAACCCTGTGGGGGTCACACAGAACAAGCGATGCTCCCATAGCAGAGAGTTTATCCACAAAAAACATTCTGGACTCAAACATTTTTTCAAAGATAAGGCTGGTGCCTCTTGCCTGTGTGGCTACAACAACGGCTGTACTGGTTAAGTCCGGCGAAAAACCCGGCCAGGGTGAATCGTAGATAGAAGGAATACCGCCGCTTCTGTCTGGTTTAACAACAAGTTCCTGATTCGCCGGAACAACGAGAGTGTTGTTTTCATACTGAACTTCAACTCCCAGCCTGCCCAGCCCTGTAACCGTTGGTCTGATGATGTATTCCGGAACTCCCGGAATTTCAACGCGGCCACGGCAGCAGGCAGCGAGACCTATAAAGCTGCCGATCTCGATGTGATCTGGAGATATTGTATGGGTTGTACCATGAAGCAGCTCTCCGGTGCCGTTAACCGTTATTCTGTTGGTTCCTTCTCCAATGATGTCTGCTCCCATACTGCGGAGCATGACAACAAGATCCTGGACGTTGGGCTCACATGCAGCGTTGTGTATTACCGAGGTCCCCCTGGCGATTGAAGCTGCCATAACGGCATTTTCTGTAGCAGTAACGCTTGGCTCATCAAGATAAATATCGGTGCCCTTCAGCCCGTTCTTTGCTTCAACTTTTATCAATCTGCCGTTGAAGGATACATGAGCTCCCAGCATCTCCAGAACAAGAAAGTGTGTGTCGAGCCGCCGGCGTCCAATTACATCACCGCCAGGAGGGGGCAGCTCCACAGAGCCTGTTCTTGCAACCAGAGGGCCAGCGAGCAGAATTGACGCCCTTATTGCCTTTGAAAGGCTTTCATTGAAATGCTTTAAGGTGATTTCTGATGCGGTAACACCAACGCTGTGCGGATCGGCGGTTTTCTCTACATCAGCCCCCAGATCCTGAAGCAGACCCATCATAGCTCTTACATCTCTTATGTCCGGGCAGTTGTGCAGAGTGACAGGCTGGTCGGTGAGCAGTGTCGCAGCAAGAATGGGCAGCGCAGCATTTTTGCTGCCGGAGGGTACGAGAACGCCGTTAAGTGTGTTTCCACCCTCAACCAGCCAGCTGCCGGACGATGTCATTTGCCAGCCCCTGTTTTGGTTAGAATTGTGTGGTAAAGATCCGGATGCTCTTCAGGAAGCCATTTCTGCTTAAGCAGCCACCGGATGTAATCGGGGTCGCGGGCAACGGTATCTTCAACAAGTGTTCCTCTGTACTTCCCGAAGGTAAAAATTCTGACCTCAAGGGGAGAGAAGATAAAATCAACCAGAGCATTCCAGTCGTTGTGAAGATCAAGACAGTTTTCCTGTTCCAGAGAGAAGTGAAGAAGAGACTGAACAAGTTCTGTGTCAAACAGTGCTCTGTGGGCATCGCCCTGGATGTTCCGATCCAGATCAAACCTGTACCTCAAAGCCTGAAGGGCATGGGAGGGAATCTCCTGCCATATCTGCCTTGAAAGCCTGAGGGTATCTATCTGCGTGGTTTTGTCGAATCGTTTAAACACGGAGGGGTACTGTCGGGTGAGAATCTCGTGATCGTAGGGGAGGTTGTGGGCAGATATATAGTCTGCCTGCTCTGCAAGCTTTGTGATCTGTTCTGTAATCTCTTCTGCAGCTGGAGAATTTTCTACCATTCTGTTGCTAATCTGGTTTACCGCGGATGCTTCAGGAGGAATGGGAATCGAGGGTTTTACAAGGCTTTCGAATACCTGTTTTTCTCCGGTGAAAGTAAACCCGCTGTACTCCGCAAGCAGAAACGCGACCTCACACACTTCTGCCGTCGCAGGATCGGCACCGGTTGTTTCCGTGTCCAGAAACAATATGCGCACCGAGTCGCCTGTAATTCCGCTGAAAAGATCAAAAGTATTACCCATAATCGTAATTCTAATGTATGTGTAACCCTTGAGTCAAAGTGTCTGTTTTTTGACAAGAGTGTGCCGGATTGATTAAACTATGGCAGGTAGGAGTTTAACTATGTCTGAAGGGAGAAGGAATGAAACGATTATTGCTTCCAGCTTTATCCGCCGCACTTGTGCTCGCGGCCTGCGGTACAGGCCCTGTTGAGGTGGCCAGCCCTCTTTCTGTTATTCCGGAAAGAGCCATGATATCAATTGTTCTGAATGATCCGGCAGGAATGGTGAGAAACATAGATGGATACATTGAAGAGGGTGCTCCTATACTGGGAGAGAAACTGCTTGAGAATATTATATGCGGGCAGCTTGAAGTGCCTTCACTGGATTCATTACAGGTAAGATACGGGTTCAATCCTTCCGGTCAGATCGCTTTCTGGATGGAAAGCGCCATGCCTCAGAGTATGGCCATGGCCGTTTCTGCACCTGATTTTCCTCTGTTCATCTCACTGCTGGAAGAAATGGGTGTTGAGTTCTCCGATGAAGATCCTGTTAACGGCTCAACTGTTTACTCCATGCAGGCTGAAGAGGGAACCATGTATATGGCCGGTGTGAACGGAGTAGCCCTGATGGCCATGTCCACAGAGAAGCTTGGAACATTGATTTCCGGTCTTTCTTCAGATGTTTCTGTACATGTACCGGAGACCAGTCTGTTCATGCAGTTCAACCTTTCCATGATAGGCCCCATGGCTGTGGCTCAGATGCCAATGGCCAGAATGATGATCAACCAGGGAATGGCAGCAGATACAACAATGCCCTACTTTGTTTCTGCAATGATGGATGTATACATGGATGGGATTGAGGTATTTCTTACACAGGCCGACTTGCTGGAGCTGACCCTTACCACCGGAGAGGAAGACTTTGTTGCAAGAAAGAAGATCAGTTTTCTTCCCGACACATATCTTGCAGGAATGTCCATGGACCAGCAGGACCAGGATATGCTTGGTTCAATAACCAGCGGAGATGTAGCAACCGTTCGAGTTCAGATGCCCGGTGAATTGGCTTTTGATATTTCAAAGGCATTTACAGAGGTTTTCATTTCAGAAGCAGACGAGGAAATGCTGCAGTTCTGGGCGTCAATGGCTTCAAACGGTGCTGTATCAATCTACAACGACAGCTTCTTCCATGTTGTGGCTGCGTATCAGATGGAAGAGGAAATTGCAATAGAAGATGTAGCCCGGTTGTACGCTGAATATCTTGATCTGTTCGTTTCTGCCATGAGTGAGAACACAGATTTTGGTAGTTTCTTTACTGTTCAGGATAATGGTGTGATTGACATAGATGGAACAGACTTCTACTCCATGTCAATGACCATAGCTTCAGATTCAACGGAATCTATGGAATTCGAATACTGGTTAACAGTTCACAATGGTGCTCTTTTTCTGGAAATGGCACCACAGCCTGATATCCTGTTATCCATTGTCTCCGGTGATTACACTCCCGCCGAGCTTGAATCAGATGGGGAGTTTGCTGGAGAAATCAGTCTCGCAGGTTACATTAACTTGATCATGGCTATGAGTCCCCACGGAATGGATATACCTGAGATCGGTTCTGATGTGATCATCAGATGGGACGGAAACTACACCGACGGAGTCATGTCTGGAGAAATGGTTATGGATGGAAGCGATGCCGTTGCCACAGGTTTCGCTTTCTTCGGGTTGATTGCTGCTACTCAGTAGCTTCGTGTTTCCATATCAGCAGAGAGGCACCACCTGTAAAGGCGGTGCCTCAACTGTTAACCCTGATGCAGTTAGATCTGACCGTTGTAAATTGCCTGTGCGGCTTCAACACCGTTGTTTACTGTTTCAAGAACACAGTCTGCTGCCCTGTGTGCAACAACGGAAGCCAGTTCCTGATTTGCCTTCGGAACTTTTTTCAGGACAAACTTTGCCAGATCCATTTTTTCCGGTTTTGGCCCAATTCCAATTCTAAGCCTGGGGAATTCCTGCGTTTTGAGAACGTCGATCACATTTTTCAGCCCGTTCTGGCCCCCGGAAGAGCCGTTTTTACGCAACCGCAGACTTCCCAGCGGGATGTTAACATCATCGCAGACCACAAGCATGTTCTCCGGGGGTACCTGTTTTGCAGTAAGGATTGCACCGGCAGATCTGCCGCTTTCATTCATGTATACAGATGGTTTAACCAGGTGTACTCCACCAGGAAGGTAAGCTATTTCAAACGCCCCGGCTCTTTTGAAGGAAACGCCGGCTTCCCTGGCAAGAATATCTGCCACCCAGAAACCGGCGTTGTGCCATGTAAGAGCGTACTTCAGACCTGGATTTCCCAGGCACAGTATTATGCTGATCCCAGAATCTGAAGTACACATATCCTATTCCTCGGAAGGTGCTTCGGTACCCTCTGCAGCTTCTTCCTCGGTTCCTTCTTCGGCTTCTTCCTCTTCTTCTTCTTTAACCAGCAGAGCCTTTGGCGCGATAACGCTTGCGATGACCGGATCGAAAGCGAGATCTACCGCAAGACCCTCTGGAAGATCAACATCAGAGAGGTGGAGTCTGTCGCCAAGATGAAGTTCCGTCACATCAAATGTGATTTCAGATGGGATGTCTACAGCCTTAACGGTAACTTCCAGTTCATGCATTGTGTGGTCGAGGATTCCACCGTCGATGGACACGCCCACTGGAATTCCGGAAAGCTTAACCGGAACAGGTACAAGAACCAGCTGATTGTCTGAAACCTGCTGGAAATCAAGGTGCAGAGGTTTATCTGTAAGTGTATCCCACTGAACCTCTTTGATAATGCTCTTAACAACATTACCCTCAATATCAAGCTCAACAATACCAAGTGACCTGGAGAAACCGATCTTTGACATGAATTCAGAAAGATCAATTTTTACTGCGACATCAGCGCCTTGTCCGTATACGATTCCAGGGATGCTGGCTGTTCGCCGGAGTCTTCTGGACTCTCTGGATCCAAGTTTAAATCTCTTCTCCATTACTAACTGGATCGGCATTACTATTCCTTTCGTTTCTGACGGTAAAGCTGGCTGGGGCGGGAGGATTCGAACCTCCAAATGCAGGGACCAAAACCCTGTGTCTTGCCATTTGACGACGCCCCAATTCCAAATCTATCTCGATTGACAGCGCAGTACCCACGGGAATTTCCCGGCGAGATACTCCTCCGCGTCCTTTGCTTCCTCACCAGACCTGAACAGTGCGTAGAGTACAGGTCCGGAGCCACTGAGCCCCCAGTTAACCGTCAGACGGGAAAGCTCCTCAGCCGCAAGGTCGATACCTCTGTAACGGCTTCGGAGAAGGGGCAGGAACTGGTTGTCAAGTTTGACAGGGAAAGGTTTACCCTCATGCCAAGCTCCAAATTTCCGGGCGGTATAATTGCTTATGCGGCATGCCTCTGTCAAGTCCCCTGCATTGTCATCCCACAGTTTGTAGGCAAGCGGTGTTGGTATGTTTTCTCCGGAATGAACAAGAACACAGTGAAAATCCGGCAGTTTTACCGGTTCCAGTATTTCTCCTCTTCCAGTAACGAAGGCAGTTTCAGTCTGCAGCAGAAAAAAAGGCACATCGCTGCCAAGGCTTTCTCCAAGGGATGCCAGATCAATTCTTGTTTCTGTAAGTTTCTGAAGGGCAAGAAGAACAGCCGCGGCATCACTGCTGCCCCCTCCAAGCCCTCCCGGTGATGGAATGTTCTTGTGCAGAGACACGGTAACCGCCGTATTTTCAGATATCCCTGCTGCTTTCAGAAAAGCCTCTGCCGCCATCCAGACAAGATTGGTTTTGTTGTCTGGTGACGCAACACCCGAGCATTGCAGTTTTATCCCTGAAACTCCCGGATCCACGGATACAGTCAGCGAATCAGAAAGAGATACTGTAGAAAAAATACTTTTCAGCTCATGAAATCCATCGGAACGAATTCCGGTGATCTCAAGCCCCAGGTTAAGCTTTGCCGGGGCTTCAACCAGAAGTTGCCGCATCAGCTGGCAGGAGCAAAAGCGAGAACAGCTGCAACAGCTGCCACCCAGAGAACAAGATCAACCTTCAGCGGCGTGTCCCGGACAAGAACTTTATCAGGGCTTCCACCCAGGCCCATGCTGTAAACGATAAAAAGATACCTGAACACTCCGTAGGCAACAAACGGTATGGTAATCCAGAGAAAAGGGGAAACAACTTCCGCTGTTCTGTCACTTACTGTGTATATGGAATATCCGATTATGCTTGCAGACGCACTTATTCCGATTACCTGATCCAGAAGGGAAACAGAGTAATCTTTCAGATTGCTGCGGTGACCATGAGCATTTTCGCCCATGGAAACAAGCTCGTGTCTTCTCTTTGCAAAGGCAAGCAGAGTTGCCAGGAAAAAAGTGCAGATAACAAGCCACGGAGACAGAGAAATAGTTTCACCTGAGTCGAACAGAACTGCAACTCCGGCCAGTGCTCTGAGTACAAAACCAAGAGCTATCAGTATGCAGTCCAGTATTACTACCTTTTTAAGACCGAATGAATAGGCAATCTGCTCCACGAGGTAGACTGAGTATACAATGGCAAGCCAGGGAGCCATACTCCACGCTGCTGCCATGGTTCCTGTGATAAGAACAGCAGCAACAACAACAGCCCGACGAACAGTTAATCTGCCGGAGGCAATAGGTCTGCTCTGTTTTTCCGGGTGCAGTTTATCCTTTTCACGGTCTACCGAATCGTTGATAAGATAAATGGCAGACGCAATAAAGCTGAACCCAAGAGCAGCCAGTATTGTTTCCCTGACAGCGGGAAATGACCACACCCTGCCGAAAAGAAGGGCAGCAAAAACAAATAAATTCTTTGTCCATGCCTTCACACGCATGGCTTCAAGAAGAGTTATGGCTGATTTCATCTTTGTAAAATAACAGGATTTTACCTGCTGTAACAACATCGTCGGAACGATTGTTTTTTTACTATATTCTCACCGATTCCATTCTCATGAACAACGAAGAAACTTTTGCATCAAACAGGGGAGTGTGCCGTTGAAATATGTATTTTTCCTGCTTGTTTTGTTGTCTTCTATGTCGATGGCTCAGTGCGAGTTAAGTGTAAAATCTCTTGAGTACACCGATTACGGTAACTCTGGAGAAGAACTGGAAACTCCATTGTCCGTCGAGATCACATCAGCATCTTCAGGAGATCCCATCGCCGGGATTCAGGTGCACTTTTCCGTTTCAGGGGGGCATGGAGAGCTGGTTCCATCTGGGGGATACTACACCATCGAGGAAGACTCTGCTGACGGACTTGTGGTGCAGACAGACGAGAACGGTATAGCCAGAGTTAACATGCAACTGGGCAAAATGGGTGAGATCACGGTTTCTGCCACTGTCACAGACAGCAGGGGAATACCGGCCTCAACATCTTTCAGCCTTGTATCGCTGGATATTCGTGCGATTGTGTTTCAGATCATAGGCGGCCTGGCGGTGTTTCTGCTGGGTATGCAGATGATGTCTACAAATCTTCAGCAGGTTGCCGGTAACAGAATGAAATCAATTCTTCGAACCCTTACAGCCAACCGGTTTATGGCAATAACAGCCGGAGCTCTGGTTACAGCTCTTGTTCAGAGTTCCAGTGCCACTACAGTTATTACCGTGGGTTTTGTAAACAGCGCCCTTATGACCCTTCAGCAGGCAGTGGGAGTGGTTCTGGGAGCGAATATTGGTACCACTATCACAGGTCAGTTGATTGCGTTCAAGATAACCGCGTATGCTTTTCCCATGATTGCCATCGGTTTTACTCTTTCTGCTTTCTCTAAAAATACAAAAAGACAGATGTGGGGTAAGGTGATAATGGGTCTGGGGCTTCTGTTCCTGGGTATGACCACAATGAGCGGTATTATGAAACCTCTTCGTGGAAGTACTCCTGTCAGGGAATTCTTCACAACATTCAGCTCAAATCCCATTCTGGCTATTCTTGCCGGAACTCTTGTTACAGTATTCGTACAGAGCTCCAGTGCAACAGTCGGCTTGACAATGACCCTTGCTGGTTCCGGGCTGATAGGTCTTCAGGGCGCGATATTTCTTGTACTCGGTGACAATATCGGAACCACTATCACAGCTCAGCTTGCGGCTCTTGGAAGCAACAGGGCTGCAAAACAGGCTGCGATGGCCCACACACTTATCAATGTAATAGGTGCCGTATACTTTGCTCTTCTAGCCCTTGATGAGAACGGTTTTTTCATGAGGCTTGTAAGGCGAACTTCATCTGACGCAATGAGACAGGTTGCAAACGCACACACCATGTTCAATGTGGTTAACGTGCTGTTGTTTATTCCGCTTGTTCCAGCTCTGACAAAGCTTTGCAGGGTTATTGTTCCATCGGGGGCTGATGAAGATCCATCGGAAACCGATCTCATTCTCGACTCCAACCTGCTTGCAACTCCCGTTCTGGCTCTGGACAGTATCAACCGTGAAATGACCAAAATGGCCAGGATTTCCGGAAAAGGTGTCTGTCTGGCTGCACAGCATTTCCTCAGTGGAAAACACTCAGCAAAGAAAATTCTGCTCATGGAAGACAGAGTGGATGATATGCAGAGAGATCTTACTATCTACGCGTCACAGCTGTTCAAGGAAAATCTTTCTTACGATCAGAGTCTGACACTTCCAGTGGTTCTGCACACCATCAACGATATAGAAAGAGTTTCAGACCACGCAGTGAACATGGTTGAAGCAAGACACAGAGTTGAGGGTAATATTCTCGACTCCGAGGGACCTCTTACAACCGCTGCCGGAGAGGCTTATGAGGTTCTCAGGGGAATGACGGAGCAGGTGGTAACTGCTCTTGAAACTCACGATCTAAAGGCTGCTCAGAAAGTTCTGATTCTTGAGGGCAGGATGAACCAGATAGAGAAGGAAGCAAGAGACGGCTACGGTAATTCACTTGCTACCTACGGTGTTTCCAATCTAACCGGACTTGCTATTCTGGATTTTATAGATTACTGCGAACGGGCCGGTGATCACTTGAAGAACATCGCCCAGTCTATTCTTGGAGGAGGTATCTGGCATGGTCAGGAACCGGGAGAGTAGTTTCAACGTTGATTTAGACAGAATAGAAGAGGGTATTGCCGTTATTCTGGCTCCTGGAGGGTTTCAGTGGCATCTTCCCGAGTCTTATCTGCCTGCCGGTGTTACAGAGGGAATGACAATGACCGTGACTCTGGAAAACAACAAACAGGCAACCAGCTCAAGGCTGGAGCGGATCAGAAATCTCCGGTCGGGTCTGGAGAATCGTTGAAACCGGATTCTGCGGGTAAACTGATACTGGTTGCAACACCAATCGGTAATCTGGAAGACATGTCTCCCAGAGCACAGGAGGTGCTGAGCACTGCTGATGTGGTAATGGCCGAGGACACCAGGCGGACAGGCAGGTTTGTTCCTGACCGCAAAAGGCTTTACAGTTGTCATGATCACAACATACAGGGCAGATTGCCGCAGATAAAACAATTTCTTCTTCAGGGGGCAACTGTGGCTATGGCAAGTGACGCCGGAACCCCCGGCGTGTCTGACCCCGCTTACAGGGCAGTTGGTCTCGCAGTTGAAATCGGAGCTGAAGTAACTATGATTCCCGGTCCTTCAGCGGTTATAATGGCTCTTGTCGTTTCGGGACTGCCCACTGACAGGTTTGCTTTTGAGGGGTTTCTTCCCTTCAAAAAAGGAAGAAGGCGGCGCAGGATTGAACAGATGGTCGGATATACAGGTACCGTTGTTTACTATGTGGGGCCGCATCACCTGTCTTCAGTACTCGAGGCTCTGCTTTCTGTTTTTGGTGACAGAAGATGCTGTGTTGCGCGGGAATTGACCAAGCTTCACGAGGAAATTGTGCGCGGCACTCTTTCCGGTCTTCTGGAGAAATACACCTCTGCGGCTCCCCGCGGGGAAATAACTCTTGTGGTGGAAGGAGCTTCAGGTTGAACCTTCACAAAGTGAGAATGGCATTCAAAGGGCTGCTTCGTCCGGTAATTCCTTTTCTTGTAAAGCTGGGGGTTACTCCGGCAGCTGCCACCATCTCCGGGCTTCTTATTACCGTTACAGCTTCGTATTTTGTGTGGAAAGGAAACTACCTGACAGGAGGAGCCATTCTTATTCTCGGCAGCCTGTTTGATGCAGTGGACGGCAGTATCGCCAGGTTGACAAACTCTTCATCCAAAGCAGGTGCTGCCCTTGATTCAGTCATGGACAGGGTAGGGGAAATTGTTGTTCTGACTGCAGTGCTTGCCGGAAAAGCCGGAAGTGAACATGATAGCTTGTTGTATATTATTCCTGCGGCTATGGGCGGTTCGCTTCTTGTAAGCTATGTTCGAGCCCGTGCCGAGGGGCTTGGTATTGATTGCAGGGTTGGGCTGTTCACCAGAACAGAAAGACTGGTGCTGGTTATTGCCGGTATAGTATTTTCAGCTTTCTGGGGAACCGCGGTTATAGTCTGGAGCTGTGCCATTATTGCTGCCGGCTCCTGGTTTACCGCCTTGCAGAGGTTGTTGAAAGTTACACGGGACGGGAAAGGGATTCCTCTGGACTAGGGGCATCTTTATCCCTGCAACATTATACCCTTCGAGGGAGGATTTTGAATGTCAAAAAAAGTTAGAGTGGCTATTATCGGAGTGGGCAACTGTGCAAGCAGTCTTGTCCAGGGGGTAGAGTACTACAAGAATGCTAAAGATGAGGACAAGGTTCCTGGTCTTATGCATGTGAATCTCGGTGGATACCATGTGAAGGATGTAGAGTTTGTGGCAGCATTTGATATCAACGCCACAAAGGTTGGAAAAGATCTCAGCGAAGCTATTTATGCTGACCCCAACTGCACTATCAAGCTCTGTGATGTCCCGAAAATTGGAGTTACCGTCAGCAGAGGTATGACACACGACGGAATAGGCAAGTACCTCAAGCCTGTAATTGAAAAGGCTCCTGGGCCAACAGCAGATATCGTAAGCATTCTTAAAGAAACAAAAACTGACGTTGTTGTAAGTTACCTGCCTGTAGGCAGTGAAGAGGCAACCAAGTGGTACGTTGAACAGATTCTTGAAGCCGGGTGCGCTTTTGTTAACGCTATTCCTGTGTTTATCGCCCGTGAGCCGTACTGGCAGAAACGCTTCCGTGACAGAAACCTTCCTGTTATGGGAGACGATATCAAGAGTCAGGTTGGCGCAACCATCCTTCACCGTGTTATGACCAGGCTTTTTGAAGACCGCGGTGTAAGGCTTGACCGTACCTACCAGCTTAATGTCGGAGGAAACACCGATTTCCTCAATATGCTTGAGCGCGAGCGTCTTGAATCGAAGAAGATCAGCAAAACCAACGCTGTTACCAGCCAGATTCCAGGCGGAATTGCCCCTCGGAATGTCCACATCGGTCCCAGTGACTACATCGAGTGGCTGGATGACAGAAAGTGGTGCTACATCCGCATGGAAGGAACCAGCTTCGGTGACGTTCCTCTCAACATAGAGGCCAAACTTGAGGTCTGGGACAGCCCCAACAGCGCAGGTGTTATTATCGATGCTGTCCGCTGTGCAAAGCTCGCTCTGGACAACGGTCTCAGCGGTTCAATTGAAGCCCCGTCAAGCTATTTCTTCAAGTCTCCTCCTGTGCAGTACTACGATGATGAGTGTCACAGAATGACAGAAGAGTACATTGCCACCTACGGTAACAAGAAAGCCAACGGCAAAGCTGAAAAGAAGTAGAAAGAGAGACAAATTGCCCGGACTTTTCGTAACCTTTGAGGGCGTGGAAGGCTCGGGCAAGTCCTCCAGATGCAGAAATCTTATACAGGCTCTTCAGGTTACCGGGCGGGAGGTCGTTTTCACCCGGGAACCTGGCGGGCCTGATGTTTCAGAGCGGATAAGATCGATCCTCCTTAACCCTGAGCTGGACATTCCTCCTCTGTCGGAGTTGATGCTTTACTTTGCCAGCAGAGCTGCAAATGTAGAGAAAGTTATTCTTCCTGGTCTGCAAAGGGGAGGCATTGTGTTGTGTGACAGATTCAGTGATGCAACCTTTGCTTATCAGGGCTGGGGCAGAGATCTTCCTGTTGATGAAATGAGAAGGGCGAACAGCCTGGCCACAGGTGGTTTGAACCCGGATCTGACTGTTCTTATGGATCTTGACCCTGAGGAGGGTTTCAGAAGGATGAATCTGTCCGGCAGAAAGCTTGACCGGATTGAGATGGAGCATCTTTCTTTTCACAGGAAAGTAAGAACAGGTTACCTCGCCCTTGCAGAGAAGGAGCCGGAACGCTTTCTGGTTGTAGATGGTATGCAGGAGGAGAAAAAGCAGGACTCGGCGATACTGAACGAAGTTCTCAGAAGACTGAATACAGAAGGGTGATTGATAATATGAAAGACCTTGTGCCGGGATGGATTGCTGTTACTACGGGGATGCTGCTTCTAACAACAGCGCTGGTGCTTGGCCTTCCGCCGGTTGCCCACGCTGGTAGCGAAGAGACGCCGGCAGCGAGAGCCTCTTCTCTTGAGCTGTTTTTTGATGTTTACGGTATTACCAGGTCTTCTTATGTGGATACTCTGGAGAGCCGGGAGCTTGTAGAGGAAGCGCTGCAGGGAATGCTGCAATCTCTTGATCCCAACAGTGTACTTCTTACTCCTGAAGAATTCGAGAACCTGCAGATACAGCTTGAAGGGTCTTTTGAAGGTGTAGGTATCACTCTGGGGCAGCGTGATAACTGGCTCACCGTTATCTCTCCCATTGAAGGAACTCCTGCCTACAGGGCAGGAATGAAGGCCGGCGATCGTATTGTAAAAATAGACAGTATGTCCACAGAAGGAATAACAACCACCGAGGCGGTTTCTTTTATCAGAGGTCCAGGGGGTACGGTGGTGAATCTCACAGTGGAAAGACCTGGAATGGAAGAGCCCATAGTGTTCCCGATCGAGAGGGATGTTATTGACTTCCCCTCGGTTTCCGCAAGTTTCATGGTGGAACCGGGAATTGGATACGTGCGTCTCTCCAGGTTCAGCGAGGAATCTGCCAAAGAGGTTTACGATGCCATCTCAGAGCTGCGCAGTCAGGGAGCAGAGAACATGATTCTTGATCTCCGGGGAAATCCCGGCGGTCTGATGCTACCTTCTATTGATGTAGCAGACATTTTTCTGCCGGCAGGTGCAGTTGTGGTTACCACAAGGGGGCAGGCTGTGGGTGAGTACACATACAGAACAGGAAGAGGTGTTCTGTACAGCGGTGACCTGGTTCTTCTTGTGGACGGAGGCAGTGCCAGTTCTTCTGAGATCCTGGCAGGTGCTCTTCAGGATCAGCACGCCGCGACTCTGATAGGAACCAGAACTTTCGGGAAGGGGTCTGTGCAGTCCCTGTCCGATCTCGGGGATTATCCGGGTCTCGGGCATTACGGTGTTAAACTTACCACCGCAAGATATTACACACCCAACGGTAACAGCATTGATAGAACCCTGCGGGATGACTTTATGGAATCCGGTGCGGAAGAGACCTGGGGTATCATTCCGGATATAACAGTGGAACCGGATTCTTTCGGTGTGGCTCTTGTTGCCGAGCTGGAGCTTGACGGACATTTTTTCAGCTTCGCTGTTGATTACACCCTTGAAAATGAAGTTTCAGAGGATTTCTGGCCGGATGAAACTGTTTTGCGGTCTTTCAGAGAGTATATGGATGCAGAGGGAATTGACTATACGGATGAGGAGTTTACCGATAGCAAAGCTTACATAGAGAGGGCACTTCTCCGTGAAATTGCCCTTCGAGAGTGGCCTGTGAACCACTATTACGAAGTTACTGCCCCACATGATGATACTATTCGCCGCGCTGTTGAGTTTCTTACGGAGGATAATTAGTCATGGTTATTAAATTTGGTACATCCGGCTGGAGGGGTGTCATCTCCAGGGAGTTTACCTGGGACAGGGCTATGGCAGTGGCAGATGCCGTTGCAGTCAGGTTGCTGGAAACAGGATACAGAACAATAGCCGTTGGCGGTGACTGCCGTTTCCTTTCCCCGGAGCTGGCAGAGGCAACTGCCCACAGACTGGCAGGGTACGGTTTTGATGTGTATCTCTCCGAAAGAAGTGTACCGACACCTGTGTTGTCTCACGCCTGCAGGAGACTTAGTCTTGGAGGTGTTATTAATTTCACAGCCAGTCACAACCCGCCTGTGTACAACGGTATCAAGTTCAGTCCTTTTCACGGCGGTCCTGCAGATGGGAAAGATACTTCCAGAATAGAAGAACTGGTTGCCGCAGGCAAAGTTCCAGACAGCAGTACCGGCGGTTCCGTAAAAGTTGTTGACTTTATCACTCCGTATCTGAAAGACATCGACGAGTTTATAAAACCGGAAGTTTTCCGGAAAGCAGATTCTCTCAGGGTTGTTTACGATGCTTTCAGCGGTGCAGGGAGCGGTGTACTTGACAAGAAGCTCATAGAGCTTGGAGCTTCTGTCAGAGTTCTTAACGGAAGGCGTGACCCGCTTTTTGCCGGGCGCCAGCACCCGGAGCCCAACGAACAGCATCTTTCGGATTTGTCACAGAGTGTGGTAAGAAGCGGAGCTTCGCTGGGTGTTGCAACCGATGGTGATGCAGACAGGTTCGGCATTGTGGATGAGAACGGGAACTACATTACCCCTCCCGACTTCATGGCTCTTCTGGTCGACTATCTGGCGGAGTCCGGGCATCGGGGAAGGGTTGTCCGTTCGATAACAACAGGCAGCCTTCTGGACAGGGTGGCTGAGGCAAGAGGGCTTGAGGTCAAAGTTACCCCTGTGGGTTTCAAGTATCTTGGTGCGGAGATTCTTGCAGGTGGTGTTCTGCTTGCAGGCGAGGAAAGCGGAGGGCTTTCACTGGGAACACACATTCCCGAAAAAGACGGTGTTCTGGCAGGGCTTCTGGCCAGCGAGATTGTTTGTCACTACGGCGAGGGCCTCGGCTCTCTTTTGCAGAAGCTCTGGAGCAGGCACGGACGGTACTTTAACACCAGACTTGATCTTCCTCTTGACCCGGTTATGAAACACTACATTCTGGAGAATCTGTTTAAATCAGATAAAAAATATGCCGCAGGACTTCCAGTGAAGAGTATCGACAGAACAGATGGTGTTCAGCTTGTGTTTGATGAAAATACCTGGGTGCTTGTGAGATTGAGTGGAACGGAACCGCTGGCCAGAATTTATGTTCAATCCACAGACGCTGGAGAGAACAGGAGAATCGCCGAGGCGCTGGCTGAAGAATTCAGAGGAAACACCCATGAGGCTCATTGAAGAAACACTGTCTATTCCCATTAACTCTATTCCCAGAGGAACAACCAGAGAATCGTTTACAATACAGATGAACAAAGTCCCATGGGATATTCCCGATGCGGAACTCAGTTCTGAGGAGGGTATTCTTGATCTCGATATTGTTAGAACCGAGTATGAAATTATAGTAAAAGGATTTCTTGAGGCAGAGTTTACCGTACCCTGCGCCAGATGTCTGGCACCTGTTGTTTTCACGGTTACAGAGGAAATTGAAAGAATGTATTCGTGGAACCCGGATATGCTTTCAGACCCCGAAGTTGAACCGGTCTCGCACAATGACGGAACAGTTTGTATATTAGACCCCGTTCGAGAGGCGATTATTTTTTCCCTGCCGGCAATGCCGCTCTGCAAGCCAGATTGCAGGGGGTTGTGTCCAGTCTGCGGAATTAATCGTAATTTTGAAGAATGTAAACACGGTTTCGAAGCCTGATCTTCGAGCGTATAGATGAAAGTGAGAACCAGATGCCCGTTCCAAAAAGAAGGCACTCTTCCACAAGGCGCGACAAAGGTCGTACTCACTGGAAGATCGAAGCCAGATCTACCAGTGTGTGTCCCCAGTGTGGCGAGCCAAGACTGCCCCACCGAGTTTGTAAGCACTGCGGTTATTACAATGGCCGCCAGGTTACAGAGCCTGTTGAAGACTAAACTTGGCTGAATCAGTTGTTGTGGCACTTGATGCCATGGGTGGAGATCACGGCCCCGGTGTAGTTGTTGACGGGGCCGTGAAGTTTTTCAGGGAGAGTTCCAGAAAAACGCAGAAGAATGTGAAGATAGTACTGGTTGGTCATCGGGATACAATATCCCGGATGCTTTCCAGTGCAGGTGGTCAGAAGTATCCAATTGAGATTGAGCATGCTTCCCAGGTTATTTCAATGGATGATCACCCGGCAGAGGCCCTGAAACAGAAACCAGACAGTTCAATGGTTGTTATGGCTAATCTTCAGCGTCAGGGTATAGCCAACGCCATGGTGAGCCCAGGTAACACAGGTGCAATGATGGCAAGCAGTATGTTTGCCCTGGGAAGGATCAAGGGTATTTCCCGCCCCGCACTTGCCAGTACAATTCCAACCATCGGAAACCCTACAATCCTTGTGGATGTCGGGGCAAATGTCGGCTGCCGTCCCCAGCTTCTGTATAAGTTCGCTTTTATGGGAAGTATCTATTCAAAGCTCGTATTTGGGGTGGATAAGCCCAAGGTTTCTCTGCTTAATGTTGGCAGCGAACCCTCCAAGGGTCCACCGGACATCAAGGAAGTTTACAAAATGCTGTCCAGAGCCCCTCTTAATTTTGCAGGTAACATAGAGGGGAACGGAATATTGATGGGTGATGCTGATGTGGTCGTGTGTGATGGTTACACCGGTAACGTTCTGGTAAAATTCATCGAATCAATCGCGTCTATGGTAGGGGGCACGTTGTATCTTGAAATGAAAAAACAATGGACCTCGAGGATGGGCTATCTGTTTATGAAGCCGTCCTTCAATAAACTCTGGAAAAAATTTGATGCTGCCGAGTACGGAGGAGCACCGCTTCTGGGTCTTAACGGGGTTGCCATAGTGGCCCACGGAAGCTCTTCTGCACTTGCTATAAGAAATGCTGTTGCTGCTGCCTGCGATTTCAGGCGTAGCGGTGCAGTAGAAGCCATCAGAGACAAGATGGCTGAACTAATGGAGGAGGAAAAAGCTGTTGAATGAACGACACGCCTATATCAAAGGTACAGGACATTTTGCTCCGGAGCCTGTTCTTACAAACGATGACCTTTCCAAAATGGTTGATACGAACGATGAATGGATAACATCGAGAACCGGTATCAAGCAGCGCCATATTGCTCCAGATGATATGGCAAACAGTGATATGTCCTACGAAGCAGCCCGCAGAGCAATGGATGACGCCGGCTGGAAGCCGGAGGATGTACAGGCTGTTTTTCTTGGAACGGTAACACCGGATTATTCATTTCCAAATACAGCAGCTCTTGTTGCCGACCGACTTGGTCTCAACAAGGTTCCATGTTATGACTTTGAGGCTGGCTGCAGTGGCTTTATTTACGGCCTGATACAGGCAAAAGCATTTATTACCTCCGGTCTGCTTGACAAAGTTATTGTGATAGGTGCTGAAAAACTCACATCAATAACCGACTGGGAAGACAGGAACACCTGTGTTCTGTTCGGAGACGGAGCCGGAGCAGCCTGTATAGGCAGCGAGGGCCCGGGCGGACTGCTTGGTGGTTTTCACTGGGGCAGCGACGGTTCTCTCGGTCATCTTCTCGATCTGCCTGCAAGCGGTTCAAGGCAGCCAATTACTCACGAGGCCATAGACAACAAAGACAACAAGATTCACATGGCTGGCGGAGAGATAATGAAGAGTGCTGTGAGAGCCATGAGAGATTCAGCTCTCAAAGCTCTGGAGGAGGATGGACTTACCTACAAGGATGTGAACCTGCTTATCTCGCACCAGGCAAATGTAAGAATCATCGAATCAACTGCCAGGGTTCTCAGACTCGAGTGGAAAGATGTGTATGTAAACATTGATCAGTACGGCAACACATCCAGTGCTTCTATTCCCATCGCCATGGATGAGGCTCTGCACAATGGAACAATAAAGCCAGGCTACAAAGTTGTACTGGCTGCTTTTGGTGCCGGCCTTACCTGGGGTGGCATTGTTGTGAGGTGGAGTGATGAATCTTAACGCCACTGCCGTTGTTACCGGTGCGGCCCGAGGAATCGGTCTCGAGATCGCGAAAAAACTTATAGACACAGGCTGGACCGTAGCAGCACTGGACATGCTGGAAGATGACCTTGGCAGGTCTGCGTCTGAGCTGGGAAGCATGTACAAACCCTATACGGTCAATATCACCGATACTCAGCAGCTTGCTGTGGTTGCAGCTTCCATAGGGAAAGAACTGCCTGTGGTAAAGGGCATCGTAAACAATGCAGGAATTACCCGTGATGCTCTGATGATGCGTATGGGTGAAGACCAGTGGAATATGGTTATCGATGTTAACCTCACCGGTGCATGGAAGGTAACCCAGGCTTTTATGAGGTCTCTCATAAGAGCACGCGAAGGCAGTATTGTGAGTATTTCATCGGTGGTCGGGCTTACTGGATCTGCCGGCCAGACAAACTACGCTGCAAGCAAAGCAGGGCTTATCGGTATGTCGAAGTCTCTTAACAGAGAGCTGGCGGCAAGAGGTATCACAGTCAATGTTGTGGCTCCCGGATTTATTGAAACAGAAATGACACAGAAGTTATCGGAGGAGGTGCGCGGTGACTACCTTTCGAGGATTCCTGCGGCCAGGCTGGGACTGCCCGTTGAAATTGCTGAAGCAGTAGCATTTCTCATGAGCCCCTCAGCCAAGTATATTACCGGCGTTGTACTGCCCGTTGATGGCGGTCTTACCACCTGAGAAAGGAAAGATATGTCTCTGGAAAACCGTATCGCTGAAATTATTGTAAGTCGTCTTAATGTTAAGCCGGAGGAAGTTACAAACTCTGCCAGCCTTAAAGACGATCTTGGAGCTGACTCTCTTGACATGGTTGATCTCATGATGGACCTTGAGGATACCTTTAATCTCAAGATTTCTGATGAAGATGGAAACAAGCTTCAGACCGTTGGTTCTGTTGTTGAGTTTCTGAAAGAAAAAGGTATAGAAGCCTAGAGAAACGCAGTTTATGAATTGCCGGCAAATCGCCGCAGCCGGAGGGGTGTGGCGATTTGCCGGATTAAAGTACCTGGAGGAATTCCGTGTCTGATAAACGGGTAGTAATCACCGGTCTGGGCGTTTTCAGCCCAATCGGAAATACAGTGTCTGAGGCCTGGGAAAATGCCGTGGCAGGAAACAGCGGTATCGTGAGATTGTCCATGATAGACCCGGAACCGTTTACCAGTCAGGTCGCAGGCGAGGTTAAGGGCTTTGACCCGGTTGAGCTGCTGGGTCCCAGGAATGCCAGAAGAAACGACAGATACACACAGTTTGCAATGGCCGCCGCTGAACAGGCATGGGCTGACTCAGGGCTTTCAGAGGCCTCCATTGATCCGGAACGTGTGGGAGTTGTTATCGGCTCAGGTGTTGGCGGTATGGATACCTTTGAAAAGCAGCACACTGTTGCAATGAACAGAGGGCCGGGAAGAATCAGTTCTCTGTTTGTTCCTATGATGATAAGCAACATGGCTGCAGGGCAGGTTGCCATAGATCTTAACGCAAAGGGTCCTAACTTCGCAACAGTTACTGCGTGTGCATCCAGTTCCCATGCAATCGCATCTTCCGTAGACGCAATTCGCCTGGGCAGGGCGGAGGTCATGGTTACCGGTGGAAGTGAAGCACCGCTCACAATGATGAGTGTTGGTGGTTTCTGCTCAATGAAAGCGCTGTGTGCCACATTCAACGATGAGCCTGAGAAAGCATCCAGACCATTCGACAGAGACAGATCCGGATTTGTTATAGCAGAAGGCGCCTGTATTATTGTTCTCGAGGAGTTGTCTCATGCAGAGGCCAGAGGTGCTCATATCATTGCAGAGATTTCGGGTGTTGGCATGTCCTGTGATGCACACCACATAACGGCCCCGGCACCAGGGGGAGAGGGTTGTGCCAGAGCCATGAGAATGGCCATGAGTGACGCCGGAATGGCTGTATCAGATATTGACTACGTGAACGCTCATGGTACGTCAACTCAGCTCAACGATATCAACGAAACGGATGCGATCAAGGCGGCCCTGGGCAGTCACGCAGCGAAGGTTCTGGTTTCAAGCACAAAGTCAACCCACGGCCACATGCTTGGAGCCACAGGTGCAATGGAAGTAATGCTTACCTCCCTCGCTCTGAAGAACGGGCTTGTTCCCCCGACTTCAACTCTGGAAAATCCAGGTGAGGGGTGTGATCTTGATTACGTACCGAAGACTGCGAGAGAAGCAGATATACAGTGTGCTCTGAGTAATTCACTTGGTTTTGGCGGGCACAATGTCTGTATTGCTCTTCGCAAGTACAAGGGCGATAGCTGAAAACAGATGGAAAAGACAGTCTGGAGCGGCTTTTCGGCCGCTCTGAGCTGTTGCGCATTGCTCTGACTCACAGGTCTGTTTCCCAGGCGGAAAATAATGAACGTCTTGAGTTCCTCGGCGATGCGGTAATAGAGCTTGCCGTGAGGTGGGGCCTTGTTTCAGATAATTCTGAGGCTTCCGAGGGGGAGTTGACCAGAATGAAGATAGGTCTTGTGAGGAAAGCTGCCCTTGCAAGGTGTGCAGACAGATTGGGATTGAGAGAGAGTATAGTGACCGGGACGGCTTTTGGCAGCGGGTCTATTCCAGACGCTGTGGCTGCAGATACCTATGAGGCGGTTGTCGGGGCTTTGTTCGTGGACTCGGGGTTTGACAGTGCGTTCCGTTTTGTTGAGGAAACCCTTCTGTCAAAGGAAGAGATCAGCAGTTCCGGCGATGCTAAAACGGTTCTTCAGGAATACTGTCAGGCCAGAGGAGGGTCTTTGCCTGTGTACACAACGGATTTAACAGCCGGGCCATCCCATGATCCGGTTTTCTATATCAGCGTATCAGTAGAAGGTTTAGTGCTGGGCACCGGCCGGGCATCAAGTAAGAAAAAAGCGCAGGAACTGGCTGCTGCAGAGGCACTTCAGGCCATTGAAGGGAAAGACTAAATGAACTACATGCTTAATGAAGATTTACAGGCTATAAAAGAAATCTGTATTGAAATAGGGGAGAAACACATTCTTCCCATAAGAGCCGAGCTTGATGAGGAGAACAAGTTTCCGAGAGAAATCATGAACATCATGGCGCAGAGCGATCTGTTCACCATTTACATCCCCGAGGAATACGGTGGAACCGGTATGGGCAGTATGGCTCTTGCAGTGGCCACAGAGGAGCTGAGCCGCTACTGCGGTGGAGTTGCTGTGTCCTACGCTGCCAATGCCCTGGGTGCCATGCCTATCCTTCTCATGGGCTCGGAGGAACAGAAAAAGAAGTATCTTCCCCAGCTTGCCTCCGGAGAGAAGCTGTGTGCGTTTGCGCTTACTGAACCAGAAGCTGGAAGTGATGCTGGCGGTGTAAAAACAAGGGCCATTAAAGACGGAGATCACTACATACTTAACGGAACAAAACAGTGGATCACCAACGGCGGAGAGGCCCAGATATACACCGTTATTGCTCTTACTGACCCTGAAAGAGGTGCCCGCGGGGCAAGCGCGTTTATCGTGGAAGAGGGTACTCCCGGTTTCAACTACGGCAAGAAAGAAAACAAAATGGGTATCAGGGCCTCCGCCACACGGGAACTCATTTTTGAAGACTGCAGAATTCCGGCGGAAAACCTGATTTCACGCGAAGGCTTCGGATTCATGGTTGCGATGAAAACCCTTGATAATTCCAGACCGGGCGTGGCGGCCCAGGCGGTTGGGATAGCCCAGGGCGCGCTTGATGAAGCTTTGAAATATTCTAACGAAAGAAAGCAGTTTGGAGTGAAGATAAACTCATTCCAGGGGCTTCAGTTCATGCTTGCAGACATGGGAACCCAGATTGAGGCTGCCAGGGCTCTTACTTACACCGCCGCAGGTCTGATAGACAGCGGGGCAAAGAACTTCAACAAGGTTTCAGCCATGGCAAAGGTGTTTGCCAGTGATGTTGCCATGAAGGTAACAACTGATGCTGTTCAGATTCTTGGAGGATATGGGTACATGAAAGAGTATCCCGTAGAGAAGATGATGCGCGACGCTAAAATTACACAGATCTACGAAGGCACAAACCAGATACAGAGAAGTGTAATCGCCAAAGCCATGATAAAAGAAGCACACAGAAAGTAGGAGTGATGAAGTTCGTTGTTGCCGTTAAGCAGGTGCCGGATACCGCTGAAGTCAGGATCGATCCTGAAAGGGGCACCCTGATTCGCGACGGTGTACCGTCGATAATGAATCCTTTTGATACTTACGCCCTGGAAGAGGCAATGAAGTGGCGTGATGAGCTGGGAGGTGTGGTTACAGTTATCACCATGGGCCCTCCCCAGGCTGAATCAGTGCTGAAAGAGGCTATTTCCATGGGCGCAGACGATGCCATCCTTATAAGTGACAGAGCTTTCGCAGGTGCGGACACATGGGCCACCAGCCACACACTGGCCGCAGCAGTGGCGGAACTCGGTGACGTTGATGCCGTGTTCTTCGGTAAGCAGGCCATTGACGGGGACACGGCGCAGACAGGTCCCAGCGTCGCGGCTTCTCTTGACTGGCCCCAGATCACATTTGTAGGAAAGGTCAGAGAGCTGAACAAAGATTCCATTATTGCGGAGAGGTATGTTGAAACAGGTATGCAGGTCGTGCAGACGGAGCTTCCGGTTGTGCTTACGATCCTGAAAGATGCCAATGTCCCAAGGGTACCATCCCTCAGGGGAAAAATGAAGTCAAGGAAAGTTCAGATACCTGTGTGGAAACTCAGCGATCTTGGCCTCACAGAGGCAGAGACCGGGCTTAACGGGTCTCCCACAAAGGTTGTGGTAACAGCCACACCTGAAGCCAGAACCGGTGGTCAGATACACGAGGGCAGCACAGAGGAACTTGTTTCAAGGCTCGCCGACCTGCTTCTCGGAGAAGGGGGTGAGGCTTAGCATGAGTGGATTTCTCGAAATAAAGGATAGCTGTACAGGTTGTGGCATCTGCGTGAAAACCTGTCCTGTTCAGGCTCTCTCCATAAATGATAACAAGAGAGCCGTTGTTTCAGATGCGTGCACGCTGTGCAGCATCTGCGTAGACTCGTGTCCGTTCCAGTCCCTTGCTGTTCATCATTCCTTCGGTGGAAACGAGGAACAGCTGGCAAAGTATTCAGGAATTCTTGTTCTGTGTGAAATGAGAAACGGCTCTCCGGACAGAAGCACATACGAGCTTCTGGGAGAAGCAAGAAAGCTTTCAGCAGGAGAGAAAGAGGTTTCTGCTCTGCTTATAGCAGCTGATCCGTCTGATGCTCCGGAGAAACTCATACATGCAGGTGCGGACCGGGTAATAGTGGCTGAACACAGCAGCTTTGAACACTTTTCAACCGAACCCTGGAGCAGTGTTCTTACCCATGTAATTACAGAGTATATGCCTGAGATAGTTCTGGCAGCTGCAACCACAACAGGCAGAGATGTTATGCCAAGAGTTTCCAAGATTCTGGATACAGGTCTTACAGCGGACTGCACCGACCTGAAAATCGACGCGGACAGTGGAATGCTTATGCAGACCCGACCTGCGTTTGGTGGAAACATCATGGCTACAATCGTTTGTGACAGAACCAGACCGCAGATGTCTACCGTCCGGCCCGGCGTAATGAAGCCAATGGAGATTGACACTTCCAGAACCGGAGAGGTTATAAATCTGCAGGTTACAGACGAGATGACAAAGAACAGGTCGAAGGTTCTTGAGTTCGTTCCGTCTGCCGGAGACGAGGTTGACATCACCGAAGCCGAGATAGTTATCTCAGGCGGCAGGGGAATGAAGAACCCGGAAAACTTCAGCATTCTTCACGACCTTGCTCATCTGCTTGGCGGAACTGTAGGGGCAAGCCGCGCAGCGGTGGATAACGGCTGGATAGAATACCCCAGGCAGGTTGGTCAGACTGGAAAAACTGTTCAGCCTAAAACATACCTTGCCGTAGGCATTTCCGGTGCAGTTCAGCACCGGGTTGGTATGCAGTCTTCAGACACGATCTACGCAGTGAACAAAGACCGCGATGCAAACATATTCCAGTTCTGCACCGAGGGTTTTGTAGGCGATCTCTTTGAAATCATTCCTGCCCTCGTAAAAGAGATAGAAAAACGCAGAGGATAGATTTCTTTGAATAACTCATCCCCTGTGGTATTTGAGGAGTACTCAGCCACAGGGGTTCTTCATGTACACACCACCAGGTCCGACGGATACGGTGAACCGGACGAAATTGTTCAGGCAGGTATAAAAACCGGGCTGGACTTTATCGCCTTTAACGATCACAGAAATCTTGCACTTATGGAAGAAGGCTGGCACGGCAGGGTAACCGGAGGACTGATGTCTGTTATAGGTACCGAACTGCAGCACACAGACTTGAAAAGCCACCTTCTTGTGTACGGTGTAGAGAGTATCAGGCCTGCAGGTCATATACTTGATCAGCTGAACAGTGTTCTTGATATGAACGGTATTGCCATTGTAGCCCACCCTGTTGAGGTAAGACCGTATGTCCCGGGAATAGGGGGGTATCCCTGGGGTTTCGGAACAGATCATCCCCTCAGCGGTATTGAAGCCTGGAACTGGATGAGCAGCTGGAAGGGCAGACTGAGCCCGCTTAACGCCTGGAGCCGGATACACCACCCGGACAGAACTGTACTGAGCCCCCCTGAAAAAGCCGTGGATATGTGGTTTGAAGCAGGAGGCTGTCTTGTCGGCGGTGCCGACGCCCACGGTCATCGTTTTTTTGGGAAGGAAATTTTTGGATACGAAATGCTCTTTAACAGAGTCAGGACTCACCTTGTTCTCGACGAACCGTTCACAGAACCGGGCCAGTTTACAGAGGCGCTCAGGCACGGAAAATGCTTTGTAAGCAACGCCATTGCAGGAGACGCTTCCGGTTTTCGTTCTGCAGTCCATGAAGGAAAGCTGTATCTGAAACTTCCGGAAGACTGTGAGGTAGTAATCAGACAGTACAGAGAACCGCAGGCGGATGCTGTGACCCTGAAGAGGGGAACCCATTGTCTGGGGAAGGTTACTCTTCCTGTCTACATTGAAGTTCGCAGACGCGGGAGAACATGGATTGTTCAGGGGTTGAGTGCAGAACAGGTCAGAAACAGGAAAGAGGCGAAGCAATGAAAGCACTGGTTCTCACCGTTGTACTGGCGTGCAGTGTATCCGCATCGCCTGTTGACACAGCCTATGACCTGCTTGACGCTGTTGCATGGCAGGACGGTTATGCCCTGGAGGATCTTGTCTCCAGTGACCTTTACTCTGCATTTACAGAATTCATCGACCAGATGAGGGCGCTTCGCGATGAGGACCCTGTTCTTGTTGAGAGCATTCTTCAGAGCAGGTACAGGGGAAGAATAACGATTGCGGATTTCGAATCTCTGAACGATCAGGAGATCCTCGGGGTGCTTCTGGGCGAGGTTGTTGTTCAGCCGGACGAACAGGTAATGCGTGAAACAGCTGAAATGGAAGGAAGAACCGCCACAGTTGTTATTTACTACTTCAATGGAGCTTCCGTTTCTTTCCAGATGGTGTGGGAAGACGGAGACTGGCGGATAACAGACACAAGCCTTCTCGCTTATTTATTCCACTGACCGGCACACAGTTACCGTTTACAGCACCACACCGGGAAGAGAACACTTCGATAAAACACCTTATCCGCTTAAAACACACCACACAAACTGCAACATGCCTGAATCCCTGCATTGTTGACCTGAAAGCCTTGAAGCAACTTTTCGCACTTGACAAGCCCCCCCCCCTTATACTGCCATATTCACACGTTAACTGTATATTATCGGGTCAGATATGAAAGAAGGGTATATCATGCGATCAGGATACTTACTACTCATCTGTCTTCTGTCTGTCACAGTTATTTCCTATTCGGACACTCCTCCCGCAAACACAATCCCTGTTATCGGACTTAAGGCAAACTATGAAGACATAGATACAGAGTTCTTCTGCCTGCTCTCCTGGCACAACTATGACGGGTTGAGCAGACAGTATTACCAGGCCGATTCAATCCTGGCCAAAGTGGTTCTTTCCGGTGACACCACCGGAATGCTGACAGTAATAAACCCCTGGAATCTGACCTCGGTAACCAACTGGTATTCGCATATGTTTGAAATGAACACCGACTCCGCCTATTCAAGACCAGGATGGAAAAATCTCGTATATTACATTGGAAGCACAGCTTACACATGCAATGGTGATACTGTTCTTGCAAAAAAATATCCAAGTGAAATGATAACGGAGATGACAAATGTAGCAGAGGATCTGGAGACTCTGTTCAATCAGAACTCTCACAGTGTATGGTTTTACTACGGTCGCGATGAAGCTCCTGCTATCCAGTGGAATCGAATGGTTACCGACAGTATTGATCATGTTTATTCCGAATACGACGACTACATGCCTGATATGTTCACCCAGGCTATGGACAGCGTCTACAGACCTGATATCGACAGCACAATGAAGTGGCAGCCCACATTTGAAACGGTAGACCCAAGGGGAGTTATCTCATGGATGAACCACTACATAAAGCAGGAAGACTCCCAGAGGGAGTTCTGCTATGTT
>QNDR01000002.1 GCA_003646025.1 Candidatus Fermentibacterota bacterium | reverse complement strand
GATCCTTCCATTCCTTTGAAACTTGCGAAACATCAGTTTGTATTGAATCACTTCTGTCGCAGAATCTCTTTCATACAGCTCCTTTCAGATAGTATTGCCTGTTAACCATTACAGAACCAGTGCTGTCTGTGAATGCGTTCGATTTACTGTAACTGTGAGCAAATATGATGGGGGGGGGCAAACGGATGTCAATACTGCTGTGATGCTGTACTGCAGTGAAATACTGTTTTACAACTGTTGTGTTTGTTGAAACAGCCCCCGCTCAGAAAAGCGGGGGCTGACTTGTATCAAACAGTATTACCAGGGTGGATGTACTACTACCGCACAACCACCTTTGAGGTGTAAGTGTCGAGGTTTTCGGACTCAACCATTATCAGGTAAACTCCATTGGGAACTGCACTGCCTGACGAACTGCACTGGTTCCACAGCACTTCACCTGTTGATGAAGAACCATTCCACACACTTCTGCCTGTTACTCCCGCATCCGTTTCCGGCGTGCAAAAAGAATGGCCGCCCATTGATTGAGCGGCCATTTCTGTACAGAAAGTGTCTACCAGCGGTAGTGGGCGAATGCCTTGTTGGCATCGGCCATCTTGTGGGTATCCTCTTTCTTCTTAACGCTTGCGCCCTCGTTTCTGGCAGCATCCATAAACTCTGCAGCCAGACGGGCACGCATGGTGTTACCCTTGCGTTTTCTTGAGAAACCGATGATCCATCTCATGGCCAGAGCGTCTCTCTCCTCAGGACGAACTTCCAGAGGAATCTGGTAGGTCGATCCACCAACACGGCGGCTCTTGACCTTGAGAGTCGGGCGCACATTGTTCATCGCCTTGCTGAAAACGGACACAGGGTCCTGACCGGTTTTCTCGGCAATGATATCAAATGCACCGTAAACAATAGCCTCCGCCACAGACTTCTTGCCCTGCAGCATGATGTTATTGATAAACTTGGCAATGGTGATATTCCCGTACCGTACGTCAGGCAGAATTTCTCTTCTCTTTGGTCTGTTTCTTCTCATTTTTGTCTAATCCCCGCTCTAAGATTCCCGCTTGGTTCCGTACTTGGAACGGCTTTGTTTTCTACCTTCCACTCCGCTGGTATCTTCAACACCGCGAATGATGTGATAACGCACACCGGGAAGATCTTTCACTCGGCCACCCCTTACAAGAACAGCTGAGTGTTCGTTAAGGTTGTGTCCCTCGCCTGGAATATATGCTGTAATCTCAAATCCGTTTCGAAGCCTCACACGGGCAACCTTACGGAGCGCTGAGTTAGGTTTCTTGGGTGTGGATGTGTACACACGGGTACATATTCCTTTTTTCTGCGGGCAGCTTGTCAGGGCAGGAGCCTTGGTTTTTTGAACCTGCTTCTTACGCCCTTTCCGCACCAGCTGATTAATGGTGGGCAATCTTTCTCCTTTCGTGGGTCAGCTCGCGCGAGCTGCCGTTTCTCCTGTTACAGTGAGTGCAACTCTATACATGATTGAACTTATCGTCAAGCTCCGGCTCCGGAACCGGTTCCGGCAGGTCGGACCCGTCACTCATGGAAATGGTGAGCTCCCGGTAGGCTTTCGCTCCGGTTCCTGCAGGAACAAGATGTCCTACAATCACATTTTCCTTCAAACCAACCAGCCTGTCAAGCTTGCCGTTAATGGCAGCATCCGAAAGAACCGAGTTGGTTTCCTGGAAAGAAGCAGCCGAAAGAAAGCTGTTCGTAGCAAGTGAAGCCTTGGTTATACCAAGCAGCATTACATCACTTGACGCAGGGCGTCTGCCCTGATTCATCATCTCCGTATTGACTTTATTCAGGTTGAGACGGCCTACCCTGGCTCCTTCAAGGAACTGGGTATCTCCTGCATTCTCAACCCTGGCTTTACCGAGCATCTGTCTTACAACGATGCCTATGTGCTTATCGTTTATCTTCACACCCTGAAGACGATAGACCTCCTGAATCTCGTTAAGAAGGTAGTCTTCAACACTCTCAGTACCGATAACCCTGAGAATATCATGGGGATCAAGAGGACCGTCGGTAAGCTTATCGCCTGCTTCCACCCGGTCTCCTTCACGCACTCTGATGTGTTTGGTGGCCTGTATCTTTATGTTGGCTTCCTGTCCCTGATCCCCTGTAATGGTTACAGTACGCATGGCAGCCTTTATGGGGCTGAGAGTAACAGTACCGCTGATTTCTGCAATAGCGGCAGCGTCACCGGGGCGTCTTGCTTCAAAAAGCTCGTCTACCCTGGGAAGTCCACCGGTGATATCTTTCTGCATACCGGCCCGTTTTACCATCCTTGCGATATGGGTTCCTGTTTTGATCAGATGCCCATCTCTGACATGCAATGTAGCACCACTTGGTATAGGGTACACTCCTCTTACGTGATCCTTGATGAACTGCTCCACCTGATCCTGCCCAATCTGCCGCTGCTTACCGCGCACGACAATATGACTTCTGAAGCCACCCTTCTGGAAGAAACTCACAAGAACAAGAATCTTTGAGTCTGCTACAATGTCGCTGAACCGCAGAATAACCTGTCTGGTCCCTGCATGAGCTTTGTCAAGACATGCCAGACCCATTATAAACGGATGACTCCTGCTGTAGTCTGAAAGAGCTTCCATGAACTCATCCTCAAGTTCATCATTCTTACGACTGCTGGAAGCCGCAAGTCGATCTGTAACATCCTTCAGAGCCGCAAACGCCTTCTTGTCCTTCTTAGTCTTTGCCGTAGCATCACCAAGCTGCTGAACGATTTCCGAAAAAGCTGCGTAACTGCCTGTGCCGACCTTTCTGCAATCTACGGAAAGCATAGGTGCTTCCGAAGTGCTTTCCCCGTGGCTGGCTACAATATCATCGTAAAGCGAGGTTGGCCTCACCGCATTAGTGTCGCGGTATGTAAACACAATCCTGCCGTTGGAAGTTTCAGCCTCTTCGACAAGTTCATTGAAAGTGATGAGTTCCTCTTCACGACGCCTGGGCCGTCCGGACAGAACAACCATAAATTCCGGAAGTATGAATATATGCGGATGAAGCGTTCGGCTTCTGTCTTCCACTATTATCATCTGCCTGTGCTGTTCATTGTCGATATCTTCCTGAAGCGTAACATCTTCTTCGATGTCGACATAGTGTACAGACCCGGAGTGCTCGCTGACAATAGGATTACTGAACGGCTCTGCCACAAACAGCAGCTCATCGCGTTCAACGATCTGATCGTCTTTTACAAACATTATTGAACCGGGAGAAATTTCGTACGAAGAAAGAATCTCTCCATCGGCATCAACCACATCTATCTGTCCGTTCCTTGAAGCAATTACACTGGGCTTTCCCTCGGCGTCGGTTCCGTCAACAAGATGAATGTTCCGGAAACTGACCTTACCCGGATGTCTGGCTTTTACCTGGTTGTCCTGAGCCTCACGGGAAGCGACACCACCGGTATGGAAGGTACGCAGAGTAAGCTGTGTTCCAGGTTCACCGATGGACTGAGCCGCAATAACACCAACGGCCTCTCCTTCGGTAACCATGCGATTGCGGCTTAGATCCCAACCGTAACACTTGGCACAAAGCCCACGCTCTGCTTCGCAGGTAAGTACCGATCGAATCTTCACAGATTCAATCGAACGGGAATCTATGTATGACGCAAGTTTTGGAGTAATCTCCGCACCGGCCTCACATATTATCTCATCGGTCACAGGATCGTAGACATCCTCTGCTGTAACTCGCCCGACAATACGCTCGCTGAGTTTCTCAATAACCTTTTCTCCCTCTTTGAGAGAAGATATCTCCCGGCCACGGATTGTACCGCAGTCGTCTGTGGTAATCACCACATCCTGACACACATCGACAAGCCTTCTGGTAAGGTAACCTGCGTCGGCAGTTTTAAGTGCTGTGTCTGCAAGGCCCTTTCTGGAACCGTGTGTGGAAATCGAGTACTCAATAACCGACAATCCCTCTTTAAGAGAACTAATGATCGGAGTTTCAATTGTCTCGCCTATATCACCAAGAAGCTTTTTCTTGGGTTTGGCCATAAGACCTCTCATCCCGGCGAGCTGACGAACCTGCTCAACACTTCCACGGGCTCCGGAGTTGGCCATCAGGTAGATAGGGTTAAAGCCGTGGTTGTCGTGGCTGAGCTGCTCCATCATAGAGTTTTTTACATCTTCCGTAACCTTTGACCACACATCAATGACCTTGTTGTACCTGTCACTCTCTGTCATCTCACCCTTGCGAGATGCAAACTCGATCTGAGCAACGCGGCTGGTACTCTCGCTGATGAGCTCCTTCTTGGCATCCGGAACAATCATGTCATCCATGCCAACTGTGAGCCCGCATGTCGTGCTGTACTTGAACCCCAGATCCTTGAGATTATCAAGGAACACTGCGGTCTTTACAGCGCCAAGCTCGGTGAAACACCTGGATACCATGCGGTTAAGGCCTTTTTTGCCAAACACCTTCGCATGGGAATCCGTAAGACCATTGGCCATTATGTATCCCATTCCCTCGGGGACGATAGAATTGAAAATGACCTGCCCGGGAGTTGTGTAATCCTTCCAGTACTTGGGCTGGCGTCTCTCACCTTTGGAGTTCATCTCTTTGATGTTGTTGATACCGCGGATCTTTATTCTTGAATGAAGATTGACCTTCCCGGCGTCCAGTGCACCGATAACCTCTTCTCTGGACGCGAAAATCATACCCTCACCCTTGTCTCTGGCAAGCGGTTTTGTGATGTAGTACGCACCAATAACGATATCATGGCTGGGAGAAGCAACAGGTTCCCCGCTGGAAGGCTGAAGTATATTGCGGCTTCCAAGCATAAGAACACGGGCTTCTATCTGTGCTTCAGCGGACAAAGGCAGGTGAACAGCCATCTGATCACCATCAAAGTCGGCGTTGAACGCCGCACAGGCAAGAGGGTGAAGCCTTATGGCAAGGCCTTCCACCAGAACAGGCTCGAACGCCTGTATACCAAGTCTGTGCAGTGTAGGTGCCCTGTTGAGCATCACAGGATGGTTCGCGATAACCTCTTCCAGTATTGCCCAGACTATTTCTTCTTTGTCTTCAACCTGCTTCTGGGCCATCTTCACCTTGTCACCTGTAAGCCTGGCCAGCCTGCCGACCACAAAGGGCTTGAACAGCTCCAGAGCCATGGTTTTAGGAAGACCGCACTGGTGCATCTTAAGCTCCGGCCCCACAACGATCACTGAACGACCCGAGTAGTCAACACGCTTTCCAAGAAGGTTCTGGCGGAACCTTCCGCGCTTGCCCTTGAGCAGATCGGAAAGGCTTCGGAGCGGACGCATTCCCGCACCTTTTACAGGCTTTCTTCTGCTGCCGTTATCCAGAACAGCATCAACAGCCTCCTGCAGCATTCTCTTCTCGTTTCGAAGGATTACATCAGGAGCCTGTAGATCCAGTAGCCTGAGAAGCCTGTTGTTTCTGTTGATTACCCGTCTGTAAAGATCGTTGAGATCACTGGAGGCGAACCTGCCGCCTTCAAGGGGAACCAGAGGCCTGAGATCCGGTGGAAGCACTGGAAGAACCCTGAGGATCATCCACTCCGGCTTGTTGTCACTCTTTGAGTTTTCAAATGCGACAACTTCCTTCAGGCGCTTTAGATTCCTCTGTTTTCTGCTCTGTGTTGTTTCGTTGGCAATGCTTGTCCGAAGTGTTGCCGCCAGCTCATCAAGATCTATTCCAGACAGAAGGCTTGTTACCGCTTCTGCTCCCATGCCCACGGTGAATGCGTCTTCGCCGTAGGTTTCCCTGGCGGCGTAGTAATCCTCGTCATCGAGAACTTTTCCAGGTTTAAGAGAGGGGTGTTCACTGGAGATCACTATATAGGATTCGTAGTAAAGAACCCTTTCAAGGTTCAAGTTTGTGATATCCAGGAGCTTGTTGATCTTCCTGCTCTTAAAGTACCAGATATGTGACACTGGAACTGCAAGTTCTATGTGGCCCATTCGGCTTCTTCTCACCCGGGAATGGGTTACTTCAACACCGCACCTGTCACACTTGACACCTCTGTAGCGGGGCTTCTTGTACCTTCCGCAACTGCATTCCCAGTCTTTAACCGGACCGAATATCTTTTCGCAGAAAAGACCGTCAGGTTCAGGTTTGTAGCTGCGGTAATTTATAGTTTCAGCCTTTGTCACCTCTCCGTATGACCATTCCTTTATGGTTTCCGGAGAAGCCAGACTGATCCTGATACCAGAAAAATCAGCAGGGAATGTATTGGCATCTCTCAGGGAATGTGAATCAAGCATTCTACCTCTCCCTCTCTTCCGTCATATCGAGTTCGACATCCAGAGCAAGGCTTCTCATTTCGCTGAGAAGAACATTGAACGCCTCAGGCGTTCCTCTGGTTTCAACATTCCGTCCATGAACAATTGCCTTGTAAGCTTCAGTACGCCCGTCCACATCATCACTCTTGATGGTCAGCATTTCCTGAAGACAGTGTGACGCTCCGTACGCTTCAAGAGCCCAGACTTCCATTTCACCCAGTCGCTGACCGCCGTTCTGCGCTTTACCGCCCAGAGGCTGCTGTGTCACCATGGCGTATGGTCCTGTTGATCTTGCGTGTATTTTGTCTTCAACCTGGTGTGCCAGTTTCAGCATGTACATTCTTCCCACTGTAACCCGCTGGTCAAAGGGTTCTCCGGTTCTGCCGTCGTAAAGCACTGTTTTGCCGTCACGGTCAAGACCGGCCTCCTCCAGGAGATCTGCAATCTTCTCATTGCTTACACTGTCGAAGACCGGGGTAATAGTGTTGACCCCCAGTTCTCCCGCAGCCATGCCCAGGTTCGTTTCCATGATCTGACCGACATTCATTCTACTTGGAACACCGAGAGGATTAAGACAGATATCCACCGGAGTACCATCGGGAAGGTAAGGCATGTCTTCTTCCGGAACGATGATGCTCACAACACCCTTGTTGCCGTGTCGACCTGCCATCTTGTCACCGATACGCAGTTTGCGCCGTTTCGCGATGTAAACCTTCACAAGCCTGGTTACGCCGGGCTTCAGCTCGTCTCCACGGTGAAGTCTGTCTTCTATATCCTGGTACTTGTCATTGAGTTCTTTGAGCTTGTTCTCCGCACTGCGAAGTATTCTTCTGGCTCTGTCGTCCACCACAAGGTCTTCAACAAGCTGTCTGTTGAAATCAAGATCGGTAAAGTCGATCTTCTTCAGGAAAGTAGCGGTTACTTTTCTGCCCTCAGGAATAAGCTGTTCGCCGGTTACTCCATCGATGAAAGTAGCTGCCTTCTGCCCGCTGAGAACCTCACGGAGCATGGCGTCCCGGTTGGCAAACAACCTTTTCTCGCTGTCCATCCGCTCTTCCCGGAGGGCATCAACACGGGACTCTATCTCCCGCCTGCCTCTCTCGGTATCATCTCTGCGGGAGTAAACCTTCACATCAACCACGATACCGGACATACCAACAGGAGCCTTAAGCGAAGTATCTTTCACATCGCTGGCTCTCTTTCCGAAGATTGCCCTGATAAGCCGCTCTTCCGGAGAAAGATCCTGCTCGCCTTTAGGGCTGACTTTTCCTACAAGGATATCTCCTGCTCTTACCCTGGAACCCACACGGACAATACCGTTGTCGGCAAGATTGCGCATTGCTATGCGCTTTTCCGTGGCGTTGGGCAGATCAAAAGTAAGTTCCTCCGGGCCAAGTTTCGTCTCGCGGAACTGCGTTTCCAGTTCCACAATGTGAACAGAGGTGAAAGTGTCGTTCTTAACCACCCTCTCACTTACAACAATGGCATCCTCGAAGTTGTAGCCGTTCCATGGTGTGAAGGCAACGAGAGCGTTCACTCCAATGGCAAGTCTGCCGTTCTTTGTTGCCATTCCGTCAGCAAGTATATCGCCCTTTTCAACAGCATCACCCACGGCGACCAGGGGTTTCTGGTTAACGCAGGTATCCTGATTTGAGCGCTCGAACTTTCTTAATCTGTAAACATCATCTCTGTCAAAGTCGTATTCGTCTCCATCGGCTTTTATTACGATTTTTCCAGAGTCAACATGTGTAATAACACCAGCTCTGTCGGCGGTAACCAGAGCACCTGAATCTCTTGCTGCAATTTCCTCCATGCCTGTTCCAACCAGCGGGTCTTCTGTAAACAGAAGAGGCACTGCCTGCCGCTGCATGTTTGAACCCATGAGAGCTCTGTTGGCATCATCATGCTCAAGGAACGGGATCAAAGCCGCAGACAAACCAACCAGCTGCATTGGACTCACATCGATGTATTCCACTTCCTCTGGTGTAACCATGGGGAAGTTACCGGCCCTTCTCGCCCTTACCAGAGGCCCCACCAGCCTGTTGTTCTCATCAAGAAGAGAATCTGCTTCAGCTACGGTGGTTCTGTCTTCCTTGTCTGCCGACAGGTAGGACACCTCGTTGGTTACTTTTCCGTTGATAACCCGTCTGTAAGGTGTCTCCAGGAATCCAAACCTGTTTATAGAGGCATAAACGGAGAGTGTGGTGATAAGACCGATGTTTGGACCCTCCGGTGTTTCCACAGGACACACGCGTCCGTAGTGGGTGTGGTGAACATCCCTGACATCAAAACCGGCTCTCTCCCTTGTAAGCCCACCTTCTCCAAGAGCACTGGTTCGGCGTTTGTGTGTAAGCTCTGCCAGGGGATTAGTCTGCTCCATGAACTGGGAAAGCTGGCTCTGACCGAAGAAAGAATTGATAACGCTGGAAAGCGTTCTGGAATTTACCAGGTCCTGAGGTCTGAGCTTTTCTCTGTCCTGCTGTCCCATTCTGTCTTTTATCGTTCTGGCCATTCTGGCCAGCCCCTTGGAAAACTCCTGACCCAGAAGCTCACCTACGGTTTTAACTCGTCTGTTGCCCAGATGGTCAATATCATCTGTTACATTTGTGCCCTCGCGGAGACGGATAAGGTTGTCTACGATTGCGACCAGATCCGGAACAGTGAGGGTCAATTTGTCCATTGAAGTAGTGATGTTCAATCTCTCGTTCAGCTTGTAACGACCGACCTCACTGAGGCTGTATCGCTTGCTGTCAAAGAACATGGATCGAAGATAACTTCTTGCGTGATCCAGAGAGGGAGCATCTGTCCCGCGAAGAGCTTCATATATCCACATGGTGGCAGAGGCTTCGCTTTTTTCAACACCTGCTCCAAGAGCAGCTTCCTCTTTAGCCAGCGTACGGCGGATACTGTCTATGCTGTGCTGATTGTTTCGCGGTTCAAGGAATCTGATGGTTTCAACCCCCGCCTCCAGAAGCTTCTCCAGTTTCTCTACGCTCTCAACGGGCTCATCGCATCTTACAAGATATTCTCCTGTTTCGGTATCAACGATGTCTTCTGCAAAGGATTTGTGTACTATCTCAGACACCTTTGACTGTCTTTTAAGCACCGAAGCAAGGTTTTTTTCCTGAACAGGATAAAACGAGGCAAGTATCTCTGATTCTGAGCTCAAACCAAGAGCCCTCAGAAGCATGGTTATGGGTATGCGTTTTGGCTTCTTGTCAATATTGGCAAAAATTACATCGTTGGAATCAAGTGTTAAATCAAGCCAGGAACCCTTCTGGGGAATTACCCTCGCAGTGCAGACCCTTCTGCCCCTGGGCTGTGTTTTCTCTTCAAAAAACACTCCCGGACTTCGGTGGAGCTGACTGACAATAACGCGTTCGGCACCGTTGATAATAAACGACCCGTTCTGTGTCATCTGCGGCAGCTCTCCAAGGAAGGTACCCTGATCGACCGCCATCTTCATGACAAGTGTTTCCGGGTCTCTTGTTACAAGCCGCATTGTGGCATTCAGAGGTGCGGAATAGGTTACGCCTCGCTCAACAGCTTCGCGTATTGAGTGTCTTGGACGACCAATATCGTAACTTACATACTCCAGAGAGAACTCCTTTGTAGAACTCTCTATGGGAAAGGTGTCTATTAAAATCTTGTGAAGCCCCTGCGGGAGCCTCTCATCGGGTTTAACATCCGCCTGAAGAAAATTATCGAACGATTCCTTCTGTACTCTCAATAAGTCAGGAACTCTTATAGCCGGCTTCACGCGGGCAAAATTCCTCATAGGTCTCGTTTTTTTCACTGCCACTCCTCTACACTGCTCCTGTACCGAAATAAGCTGACTAGCGGTATGTCACGAAATTCTTACCAGTACTGTTTTAGAACCCGGCAGGAATTCCGGGAATTATGGGCTGAAGGCGGGAGAAGTAGTACTCTCCTCCCGCCGTCAGTATAGGTAATCCGGTATCTACTTGAGAACAGCGGTTCCACCGGCCTCTTCGAGCTGTTTCTTGACCTCTTCGGCCTCTGGCTTCTCTACGCCCTCTTTGATCTTGGATGGAACACCGTCTACAAGGTCCTTGGCCTCTTTGAGACCAAGACCTGTAAGCTCGCGAACAACCTTGATCACTGCGATCTTCTTGGCTCCAAAGCTTTCAAGAACAACATCAAATTCGCTCTGCTCTTCAGCGGCCTCGCCGGCAGGGCCGGCAGCGGCTACTGCTACTGCAGGTGCCGCAGCTGAAACACCGAATTTGTCTTCCATTTCCTTCACAAGCTCTGCGAGCTCGAGAACGGTCATGTTTGAAATAGCCTCGATGATCGTGGCCTTTCTGTCTTCACTCATCGTATTTCCTCCGTACTTCGCGGAGTTCCAGTGAACTCCGTGTTGCTATTGTTCAAGTTATTCTTTACTCTCAGTAATGGCATTAACAGCGTAAAGGAACTTTCTGATAACACCACTGGTAACCATTACAAAGCCCTGCAGAGGTGAATTCATTGAACCAATCACCCTGGCAATAAGCTCATCCTTACCTGGCATATCGGCCAGACTGACAACATCTTCTGCACTGAAGGTCTTTCCGGATACAAATCCGCCCTTCATAACAAGCAATCCCTTGTGGGCTTTCGAAAAAGCCTTGATGATTCTTGCCGGTGCCACTTCATCTTTACTGTAAGCAATGGCAGTAGGACCACTCAGAAGACCGAAAATCTCCTCACTGGCATCTATACCTATCTCTTCAAAAGCACGCTTGAGAAGAGTATTCTTAACTACAGTAAAAACGACGCCAGCCTCCCGCATCTGAATGCGCAGTTCAGTCATATCTTCCACATTGATACCGGTAAAATCTGCCAGTATGACAGAGCCTGAATCTCCGAGACCACCGTTAAGATCGGAGACAACGACTTCTTTATGGCTTCTTGTAATACTCATCGTCGCAACTCCTTTCTATCTGAGCAATGCCCGGATATCATTGATATCCACGCGGATTCCCGGACCCATGGTTGAAGAGACAGATATGTTCTTAAGATAACGTCCCTTAACAGATGCCGGTTTAAGCTGAATAACCTTCTCCATAAAGGTAAGGATATTCTCCTTGAGAGCATCCTCTTCAAAGCTTGCTTTGCCAACAGGAACATGCACATTACCGGTTTTGTCAACTCTGAAGCTGATCTTACCGGCCTTGGCATCTTTCACTGCAGTAGCAACTTCCATGGTAACTGTACCTGTTTTGGGGTTTGGCATAAGCCCTCTGGGCCCCAGAACCCTTCCAAGCTTTCCAACAACACCCATCATGTCTGGTGAGGCAATAACAACATCGAATTCAAGCCAGCCGTCTGTTATCTTCGCGGCTGTTTCTTCGTCTCCGATGTAATCTGCCCCTGCTGCTTTTGCCTCCTCTGCCTTATCACCTCTGGCGAAAGCAAGAACGCGAACAACTTTTCCCGTTCCGTGGGGAAGCATACAGGTGCCTCGAACAACCTGATCGCTGTACTTCGGATCCACTCCGAGATTGCATGCAACCTCGATAGTTTCGTTGAACTTTGCAGTGGCAAGCTGCTTGATAGCTGTCACAGTCTCCTGGAGAGTGTAGCTCTTCTCCCTGTCAACGGCTTCCCGGGCTTTGGCGAATCTTTTACTTTTAGCCATCCACCACCTCCAGACCCATGCTGCGTGCAGTACCCGCTATCATACTGATAGCTGCTTCTTCCGACGCTGCATTCAGGTCTTTTTCTTTCAGCTTCGCGATCTCTCTGCACTGACTGACAGTGACAGTACCAACCTTGTCGCGGTTGGATTCAGCAGATCCCTTGGCTAACCCTGCTGCTCTTTTCAGCAGTACTGAAGCAGGGGGGGACTTGAGTATAAAGGTAAAGCTTCTGTCTTTGTAGACAGTCACCACCGCAGGAACGATAAGTCCTTCTTTACCCTGGGTTCGGGCGTTGAAGTCCTTACAGAACCCGGCCAGATTTATTCCGTACTGACCGAGGGCCGGGCCAACCGGTGGTGCCGGTGTAGCCTTGCCTGCAGGGAGCTGAAGCTTTACCACGCCCAAGATTTTCTTGGCCATGGTTACTCCTTTCTGCTGCCGACCCCTCCCCTTACTGGGGCAGACAGTAGTTTACCGGATTGCACTATACCAGGTTGAGGGTTCCGGTGTTCCCTCAAACCATCCTGACTTGCTTGTAATCTATTTCCACAGGCGCTTTCCGCCCGAAGATCGTAAATATTATCTTAACCTTGCCGCGTTCGGCATTAATACTTTCCACAATACCGGTGAAGTTCCTGAACGGCCCGTCTGTAACCCTGACGGTCTGACCAACCTTGAACTGAATCCGCACAACCTTCTTGTCGGCAGCACCTGTTGTCTGGCCCTGAATTCTTTTCATATCCAGCGATGTAAGCGGCACCGGTTTTCCCCTGTTCATAGGAGGGAACCCGCTGACATTGCTCATGGCCCGGATGTCCATGATTATCTCGTCGGAGATCTCCAGCTGAACAAAGACGTAACCCGGATAAAGCTTCTTTTCCCTGGTGTACTCCTTGCCGTTTTTTCTGTGGGTTATCTCTTCAGTAGGAATAAGTGTTTTGCCTATTCGTCCGGGATAACGCCTGAGAAGCTGACCTTCAAGAAACTTGGCAACCCTCTGCTCGTATCCGGAAAAAGAATGAACCACATACCACTTGAAGTTGACATTCTCCTCTTCAGGCTCAGCAACAACTTCGGCTGCATCGCTGTCATTTTTTTCAAACGGATCTACAGTCATCGTGTGCCTTTCTCTGAAGAATAATGTCAGCCCAGAAGTTTAAGCAGACCTGTCATGGTCACTGCTGTAATTTTGTCGACAGCAAATATCCAGACAGCAACAACCGCCACGGCACCGATAACCACCCAGGTGGAAGAAATAGCCTCGTCCCGGCTGGGCCACGCCACCTTGATCATTTCAGCCTTTACCTCTCCGAAAAACACTGCAACGACTTTCCACCATCTGATGAGAAAGTTACTTTCCTTTGCAGTCTTCGCTGCTTTTGCAGCCATTTCCCCGTCCTTTCGGCATCTCTGCCTGTCACTTCAGCGAAGAGCGGATGGCAGGGCAGGAAGGACTTGAACCCTCAACCCCCGGATTTGGAGTCCGGTGCACTGCCAATTGTGCTACTGCCCTGCGGCGCTCTTCCAGTCAGTACCGTCTATTTGCCTTCTCTGTGCAGAGTGTGTTTTCTGCAGAAGCGACAGTACTTCTTAAGTTCCATCCGCTCAGGATGGGTCCTTTTGTTCTTGGTAGTAGTGTAGTTTCTGCGCTTGCACTCAGTGCATGCCAGTGTTACTATTATTCTCACCGCTGACCTACTTTATAACCCTGGTCACCACTCCGGCGCCTACGGTGCGTCCACCTTCGCGAATAGCGAAACGCAGACCCTCTTCCATGGCGATGGGAGTGATAAGCTCAACTGTCATCTTCACATTGTCTCCCGGCATGATCATTTCCATACCCTCAGGCAGACCTATTGCTCCGGTAACATCAGTTGTTCTGAAGTAGAACTGTGGTCTGTAACCGTTGAAGAAAGGCTTGTGACGACCACCCTCCTTCTGACTGAGAATGTAAACCTCTCCCTCGAACTTTGTGTGAGGTGTGATTGAACCGGGTTTGGCGATAACCTGACCACGCTCAATCTCATCTTTTGCCACACCTCGGAGAAGAAGACCAACATTGTCGCCGGCCATACCCTCGTCGAGAATCTTACGGAACATCTCTACACCCGTGCAGACTGTAGGTCTTGTTTCACGGATTCCCACAAGCTCAACCTTGTCCTGGGTGTGAACCACACCGCGCTCTATACGGCCTGTTGCAACAGTACCGCGACCGGGGATTGAGAACACATCTTCAACCGGCATAAGGAAAGGCTTGTCTGTATCGCGTTCCGGAGTTGGAATCCAGGAATCAACGGCTTCCATGAGCTCGTAAATGCACTTGGCATCAGGGTCATCGGGAGCGCCTGTGCTGTTGAGTGCCTTCAAAGCGGAACCGCGGATAATAGGACTGTCTTCCTCAAACTGATACTTCTCGAGAAGCTCCTGCACTTCCATCTCTACAAGCTCGATAAGCTCGTCATCATCGACCATGTCGACCTTGTTGAGGAAAACAACGATCCTTGGAACGTTAACCTGACGGGCAAGCAGAACGTGCTCTTTTGTCTGAGCCATAACACCATCGTTGGCACCGATAACAAGAATTGCTCCATCCATCTGGGCAGCACCTGTGATCATGTTTTTGATGTAATCAGCGTGACCGGGACAATCAACATGAGCATAGTGTCTGTTGTCTGTCTGATATTCCTGGTGGGAAGTTGCAATCGTTATACCACGGGCCTTCTCTTCGGGAGCATTGTCGATCTGGTCAAATGCCACGTACTTCACATTGTCGTTCTGTGTAGCCAGACACTTGGTGATTGCAGCGGTAAGGGTTGTCTTACCGTGATCAATGTGACCAATGGTACCCACATTCACATGCGGTTTGGTCCTCTCAAATTTTTCTTTAGCCATAAGCTACTCCTAACTCCCGGCAAGGGGTTCAGTTATCTACCCGTTTATGTAACATACCTGTCGCCGAACATACAAAGATCCCGGTGGAGCCCACGAGCAGGATTGAACTGCTGACCTCGTCCTTACCAAGGACGCGCTCTACCGACTGAGCTACGTGGGCGCCCAAAACCTGCACGGCCTCCTGCGGTTCTGGAGCGGGAGACGAGCCTCGAACTCGCGACCCTCAGCTTGGAAGGCTGATGCTCTGCCAACTGAGCTACTCCCGCTCTGAACTGTGGTGGCGAGGGGTGGATTTGAACCACCGAAGGCATCCGCCAACAGATTTACAGTCTGCCCCCTTTGACCACTCGGGAACCTCGCCACTATACCTTTATGCTGCAACGCTTTCGCGTATTATTTCGTCCTGGAGCTGGCGATGGGACTTGAACCCGCAACCTGCTGATTACAAATCAGCTGCTCTACCAATTGAGCTACGCCAGCGCAGGACAGCGATAATACTATTACGTGAAATGCCCGTCAAGTCTTATTCTACGCAAAACCGAGTACCTGTCGGCCGGGCTGTTTTTTATTCATAATTCATACTCGGACAGCAAAACTTTTCACGGATTGGAGACAGGGAAAATATGAAAAAAACCGGTGTTTCCGCAACTGTTCTGCTGGCTGCAGTTGTGCTTTTTTCAGCCTGCGGTAAGGACGATCCCGTCCCCGAGCTGCAGCTGGTTCCTGCAACAGCTCTGCTTCATGTACACATGGAACCTGGCTTGAATAACAATTTAACTTCCTTTGCCGGAAGCAGTTTCAGCGGGTTTATTCTTGCGGATTCCCTGCTGAACAAAGGACCTCTGGGTGTCTCCCTTGTGGGTATAGACATTTCAACGCTGAACCCGCAGCTTCTTCTGCTCACGCAGAACACAACAACAGAGTACGCCACAGCCCTTACAGCAAGGGTTCTCAACCTCGACCCCAGACAGGAGGAAGACCGGGTTGATCTTGTTTCCGAACACGGATATGCCCGGGCTTCGGTAACACAGCGTGACGGATGGACAGCTATCTACATAGGTCCTGCTCCTCATGTAACCCTGGGAAGCTGGCTTGACCTGGAAAAAGACAACTCTCTTGCCGCAGACACATCACTGTTGAAAGTAATTCCGGAACACAGACACATCACCGTGCTCTTTCCCGAAAACCTGTTCGGATTTCTGTCTCTGCTGCCTCTGGAAAGGCAGATTCCAGGGTGGACAGACTACAAAGCTGTAATGAACAGAATCAGACCTGCGGCTCTTTCGGTGTCTGTTTCCTGGCCCGGGCCGGATACAGATGAACCAGTTCAGGCCGGGGTAATGCTTGCCAGACGCGACGGGGGTGTAAGCACAGTCGAGATTTCCATTTCCGACACACACATAGATGCCGACAGCTGTTTTGCCCTGCTGCTGAGTGTGGCGGAAGGGAGTTTCTGAATGAGCAGGCCTCTGATACAGGCAGGGTCGATTGTCAGAAGTTTCCAGAACATCAAAGTTCTTAACCACACTGACTTCAGCCTGTCAAAAGGAGAATTTGTAGCCGTTACAGGCAGAAGCGGGGCGGGGAAATCAACACTGCTGGGTGTGCTGGGAGCCCTTGATCCCGACTTTACCGGGAAACTTCTCATCAATGGAGTTGACGCAGCGAAAGCTTCTCCATCGGAACTGGCGGAACTCAGAAGAGAATTCATGGGCTATATCTTCCAGGACTTTCACCTGCTTCCCAATCTCAGTGCCATGGACAACGCCATTCTTCCTGCGGTTTTCAGCGGAACAGACTCCCGGGAGGTAAGAGAACACGCCTCTTCAATTCTTTCAAGGCTGGGTCTCCGTCACGATGACACGCCTACCAGGTTCCTGTCCAGAGGAGAGAGACAGAGGGTTGCCTCTGCCAGAGCGCTGGTGAACAATCCTCAGGTCCTTATGGCTGATGAACCTTCAGCAAGTCTTGACGAGGAGAGCGAATCAACTCTGTTCGACATGCTGGACATTCTACGGAAGGAGAATGGCTTCGCTATTATCGCTGTTCTCCACTCAAAGAGAATACTGTCACGGGCAGACAGAGTTCTGGAATTGAAAGAAGGTGTGCTTTATGAAAAACATGCGTAAAGCCATATCCCTCTGGAACCGGGGTCACTGGAAAGACTACATTTTCAGTCAGGGCATGCTTCTTGTTGCCTCCCTTCTTCTTGTTTTCTTTATTTCCATAGGGCTCGGTGTGGGAAATATTCTTCAGCGCTTTCTGTCTTCGGATCTCCCGGAAGAGCAGGTCCGCATCACTCCGATGGGGGTTCAGGCTGGTTTTTTCCAGACAGAGAGAGGCGGCACTGAAATAACTTCAGATGTTCTGGACTCCCTCTCTGCCCTTCCCCAGGTTGAAAGAATTGATCCCCAGGTATACGCCCATGTTCCAGCGTACCTGCGCGGGCTGCTTGGCGGCCAGAACTACTACACCGATATCACCCTGGAGGGGGTTTCAAGTGCATTTGTACCGGATTCAATGCTGGAATACATTGACTGGGAATACACGCTGAGCGACAGTTCCTCCAAGCCTCTTCCCATAATACTCAGCGAAAACCTGCTTGTTCTGTACAACGCGGGTTTCGCGGAATCAAACGGACTGATGGGTCTTACCCCTGAAGGCGTTATAGGCCTCGAAGTCCGGGTGAATGTCGGCAGCAGCTCAATCGCTTCACTGCCTGCGTCTCCTGTGAATCTGCGGGCTGAAATTGTTGGAACCTCAAGAAACATGGCATTGTTCGCACTGGCAGTCCCGATTGAGTTTGTTGAAGAAGTCAACTCCCTTTACCTGCCTGACGATCAGCACACATACAGTGCTCTCATGGTTACTGCGAAGGAAGCTGATGACGTACCCTCAATCGTGCGCTACGCCGAAGAAATGGGGCTTTCAGCGGAAACCCGCCGGGGAATAGCGCAGAAAGCTGAAATCCTGGTCAGCGTTGTTACAGCAGCCCTGGGGGCACTTGCCGCGGCAATACTGTTCTCTGCTGTTGCCAGTGCCATACACACTCTGGTTGCCGATCTTAAGAACAGATCGTATGCGCTGGGTGTTCTTGTTGCCCTGGGAACCAGAAGGGACAGGCTGGTGTCCGTGTTTGCTTTTCAGATATTCCTTATGTCTCTGATCAGCACAGTGTCAGGTGGTCTTCTGGGATGCGGCCTGGCCTATGTTGTGAGTTCAACCCTGCTGAACCTGCTGCCTGTACTCAAGATGGCTGTGAGTTCTCTGGCCGTGTTCCCGGTGGGCTGGCTTTCCGCCGGACTGGGTCTTGTACTTTCAGTTTCAACAGTTTCAGCATGGTTCTTTTTCAGGAAAATACTGTCAACGCCTGTTACAGAACTGCTAAGAAGATAAACGGAGGATAAAATGAAATTTTCAGCTGTTGCGCTGCTGCTTGCCGTTCTGTCTGCAACCGCACAGTACCCGGACTTCTTTCTGGGGTCAGTCTCTGTGGGGCAGAATCCGACAGATGTGTGCCTGTCTCCTGACGGCAGTAGAGCGTACGTGGCGGTTGGATTCGGGTTTGCCACGGTTATTGACATAAATGACTACTCCGACTTTTCTCTGGCAGGTCTTGTAAGCATAGACGGCGAGCCTGTTACCCTGCAGTGCGATGTTTCCGGCGACTATCTGTTCGTTGCAGACACTGAGAACAATCTCGTTCATGTTGTAGACACTTCCGATCTATCCATTGTAAAAGATTTCGGCATCCAGCCGGATCCTTCCGATATGGTTCTTTCTCCTCTGGAAGACAGGATCTACCTCTCCCATGAAAGCGGAATGATCACCGTTATCGATACACAGAACCAGGAGGTAACCGATGTTTTCTGGGCAGGGTCCGAGATAAACTCAATGACCATCACCCCTTCTGACAGCCTGATCGTCGCGGCAGATGACCAGAGCCCGGAAGAAGCGGCAATAAACACTTCCACCGGTGCGGTTACGCACTTCAACAGCGGTATAGACAGCTACGGATGCGCTGTTTCCGGTGACGGTTCCAGACTGTTTCTCTCGTGCCCCTCGTGGGAGCTTGTCGAAGTGGTAGACACGGAATCTTTCACCGTTGAAACAACAGTGGCCTGTCCCGGAGACACCCCTGGCAAAATGGCGGCTCTGCCGGATCTTCCGTATCTCTACGGAGTGTGTCAGGAGCAGAATTCTCTTACGGTTATTGGAACAGATGATCTTGCGGTAAAAGGTGATATCGCTGTTACTGGGGCGCCGGCAAACATCGCTGTACATCCGGACGGCGAAAGGCTGTTCGTAGTGTGCACAGGAGACAACAAGCTGAAGATCTTCGGGTTCGACCCCTCAGGCATTACCCCGGAGAGCTCTGAACTTACCCTCAGGGTTCTTAATTCCCCGTCATCGTCACCATCATTGATTGTCTCATCCACCAGCCCCGGGTATGCGGATTTCAGAATCCTCGATATCGCGGGAAGAACAGTCCAGGCAGAGTATTTTGCAGTGTCTCCGGGAGCGGCAAACAGAATTCTGGTTGACAACCTGCCCGGGGGTGTGTTCACTGCAACTGTCTCCATGGAAGGCGGTTCCTGTCAGGCAAGGCTTGTTGTTCTCCCCCGTTAGAAACATGTGTGCACCAGAAAAGCAGGAGATATCACTGGAATCTCAGTCTTATGTAAACCTCTGAATCAAGTTTTTTCCAGCTCTCTACAACAGGAGTGCGGGTGTAGTCCAGTGTTGTACCAAGAACAAGGGAAATCCTTTTAGACATTTTGAATTCGATCTCACCCACGGCATCTGCAACCAGAAGATCTACATTACCCGGGGGAAGATAAACACTGCCGGAAAGCCACAGAGAAGGAAGCCATGAAAGTGAGCTGGAAGCCCAGGTGCTCAGAGAGGCGAATGCAGTTAACTCATTTGTTCTTCCCTGACTTGTACTCCATTTTGTGTTAACCAGACCGGCCCCGGCTTCCGGTGCAAACCATATCCAGGAAGCAGGCCAGCTTTTCCAGCCGGCGGCGAGATACGAACTTATCTGCCAGGGACGCACTGTAATCGGCTGTCTGTCCCAGCTGGTACTTGCTCCTGCGTACAGATGATCTGTAAGGAAATGTTCTGTTGAAAAAGATGCCCATGCAGTTTTTCGTATGTCTCTTCCGTCTTTTATCTCCGAAAGAAGATTGAGCTCAAGTGAAATCGAGCTTCCCAGGGAACCGTAGTCGAACGATGCGTCTCCACCACCACCGTAGTACTGCTCATCGGTGTTACCCCCGGTGGAAGACAGGTTCAGCCATGCACTCCAGTTAAAAGCCCTGGCTCTGCTTCTCTGATATTCGGGATTGTAGTCATCACTGCTGATGTAACGGAGCCGATCCTCTGCATAGGGGTACCCGGGTTCGATACGAAGAGCTTCAAGGTATCTGTCCAGAGCCCCGGACTGGTTCCCCCTGTTTTCTTCAATCAACCCCAGGTAGCAGATAGCATACACAGACACCGGATTCTGCTCCACCACCTCGAGAAGAAGCTCTCCGGCTTTCTCCAGCTGATCGTTGAACAGGTATGCTTCTGCCAGGGCCGTGGTAAGACTTTCGTTCCAGGGAAATTCCGCGTAGGCTTCCGACAGAAGCTGTATTGCTTCGTCTGTCATGTTCTGATCGTAGTAAAAATCGGCAACCCGAACAGCAATCTGATAATCGTCAGTACCGTTCTGAAGAGCAAGCTGATAACACTGCTTCTGCCTGTATTTGTTTCCCAGAACTCCAAACAGTTCAGCCAGATTGATCAGCTGCCATGGATCTTCAGGTGGCGAGAAAAGTGCTCTGCCGGCAAATTCTTCGGAAAGCTCCGTGTAGTGACCGTAGTAAGCACTCCAGCCTGCTGAAACCCATGCATCAGGCCATCTGTTCAGCATGCTTTCCTCAAGCAGCCAGGTACTTTCGTGTGAAGGGCCATGAAGTACCAGCCGTTCTGCAGATACAACAGCGGAATCGCCACTGAGTGAAAGATATCTGTTAAGGGAGGCCAGTGCCTTCTTCGGCTCTCCGTTCCTTCTCTGTACCCTTGCCAGGTTAAGCCAGCCCATGGAAAAATCCTCATCAATTGCCACAGCGGTTGAAAAACAGTTTCCAGCCGAATCGAAAAGCATTTCCTCAACAGCAATACCACCCAGTTCCCCCCATATCCATGCATCCTGCTGATCCAGCGTACCGAGGGCTTCACTGTACCACAAAGCAGCGGCATGACTGTCACCGTCGATGTTGTAAATGTCTCCTCTCCGCTGCCAGCCGTACAGGTACTGGTCGTCAATACACAGGCTTTCTTCGTATACCTCTGCAGCCTCACGGTACATTGCTCTGTTCTCAAGAACCCAACCCAGTTCACCGTAAAGCCACGGTTGGGGGTCAAGTTCTATACACCGCCTGAGAGCGGTCTCTGCTGCTGAATAATTCTCTTCCGATTCATAAAGGAAAGCAAGCTCCTGCCATGCCTGAATGTAGTCCGGATCAACCTGCACAGCATGTTCAAACAGTTCCCGGGAGTATGATGGCTGTGTGTTGATTCTTAGTTTTGCAAGCTGATACAGAGACCACGAGTCATCCGGTGTGAATTCCAGTGCCCTGCTGAAAAAGCTGTCTGCCAAATCAGCTCTATCTTCGATGAGGAAACAGGAGGCAAGCCTGCTCCAGGCCCAGCCGTAGTCCGGGCGAACCTGCAAAACGCTTCTGTATACTTTTATGGCTTCCCCGTTCCTTTTACTGTTTTCGTAAAGCAGCCCAAGGGATGAATAGGCTGAGATCATCCAGGGATCCAGATCTATCACGTATCTGTAAACTTCGATGGCTGTCTGTGTATCTCCAGCCTGTTCGAGAACTTCACCGTATTGACACAGAATGGGAGAACACTCTGGAAGCCTGATTACCGCCTGCTCTGTAAAAACCATGGCTTCATCAATTCTTCCCTGGTCAACAACGGCCATGGAAAGGGTAAGCCAGGCAGGGCCGAACATGGAATCCACAGACAGTGACTCGTTTGCATATTTCTCGGCTTCCGCGCTGTTTCCCATTGAGAGAAGCCAGTATCCGTAGGCTTCACTGAGAACAGGATCGATCCCGTCCACAAGGCTGAAAGCGGTTGTATACAGACTCTCCATTGCGGCTGAATCCTGCTCCATCCCCACAAACGCCAGAGCGGTCCAGGTTCTGTAGTCTGTGCTGTCAAGCAGAACGGCCTGTTCCGCGATTGAAACAGGATCTCCCGAGCCTGTTCCGAACTGTGAAACAGCCTTCATAGAAAGGTCAGCAGCCGAATTACCGCGCCGGGCAGACACGCTGTCCATGGCGGACCAGTTCATCTGCGAATAGGCCTGGTACCATTCGTAAGGCCACGATGCCAGAATTGCCAGAAGAATAATCACTCCGTACTCTCCCTGAAAGTAACTTTTCTCAGTGGAACGGCAACCACAGCCGTACCCTCCGCCATCTCACGGGTAATCACCGGAGAACTGCCCAGATACTTCAAACACAATTTTTCCAGTATATGCTGTTTTTTCTTTTCCTGGTCTGCATCTGCAAGAAACTCCGCTCTGCCCCACGCAACAACACTGGTGTAGAATGTCGTCTGTTTCTCTACGCTCACTCCGTGCATGGCATCGAACTCCAGACACACTGCAGGGTTTGTTTTCAATGCTTCAATCTTTCTTCCACTCAACGCACCGTGAAAATACACTGTTCCATCAATGTAAACAAAATTGAGCGGAACAACATAGGGTTCACCCATGGAAATAACGCCAAGCCTTGCCACGGCGCATCTGCTTACAAAGGCATCAATCTTTCTTGAAGTAATTCTAAACCTCCTGCGGTCCTCGCTCTAACCCAGCTGAAAAGCTGCGAGTCCGGCAATGGCCACCGCCCAGCAGTACCATGCAAAACCGGAAAGCTTTCCCTGCTTTACAAATCTTACGAGAAGAGCCAATGCGCCGAACCCCACCACAGCAGAGACAGCAAACCCGATAATCACATTCCCCACCGGTATACTCCAGGAGGCATGCGGAAGCTCTTTAACAGCAGCCCCCAGAATAGCAGGAACAGCCAGGAGAAAAGAAAACCTTGCGGCTTCTTCCCGTGAAAGCCCCGCAAAGAGACCTGTACTGATGGTCGTTCCCGACCGCGAGATACCCGGGAGGATGGCAATGGTCTGTGCGAGACCTACCATCAACCCCCTCCTGAAGGTAACTCCCGGTGTGGATTTCTGAGTAATTTTCCCCGACAGAAACAGGATCGTGCCTGTAACGATCAGAGCAGAGGAAACAAAAATCATGTTTTCTCTGAGAGCTTCAACGAAATCACCGAAAAACAGACCGGCAACCGCGACCGGTATGGTGCCGACGACAAGAGTCGCACCCAGAACAAGGCTCTTTTTTTCTCTGGAAACAATACCCCTTACGAGGGCAGTTATGTCTTTCCAGTAGAAAACAAACACTGCAAGAAGGGTACCCAGATGAAGAACTATATCAAAAGCCAGCCCTCCGTCCGGAACATTCATAAGGTGTGAGACCATGGCCAGATGACCGGAACTGGACACCGGCAGAAACTCTGTAAGACCCTGAACCACTGCCAGAACAGCAGCTTCTAATGGATTCATTCAATAAACTCCCTGTGTAATTCCTGCAATGCTGTATCTCTCTGCTCAACAAGGACCAGAGCACTTATGGTTGCGTGCGAATCTACCGTCTGCAGTGCGTCAATATCAACCCTATCAAGAGCTTCGCAGAACCTTGCCATTACACCGCGGAGACCATGCATTCCAGCTCCCACAATGGAAACTTTGGTACATGGACCCAGTGTGCTGTAGTGAAGAGCCATTGAGTCAAGAATCTCTTTTACTGCTTCAGTGGAATCCAGAGGAACGGTGAATGCCGCAGTACACTTGAACACACTGAACATATCCATGGAAATACCACTGTCTGCAATTCTCCGGAACATGCCGGCAAAAAAAGCGGAAGGTTTTCCGGAACCTGTTACAGTAAACCCGGTAACAACCTGTCCCGACGCAACGCCAACTATGTAATTCGTATTTTCAAGAGGCTGTTTCACAACTTCGGTAACAACTTTTCCGCTGCGAAAAGACTTTACTTTTAACACGATATCAGACGCCTGGGCAGCTTCCGCCGCTCTGGGATGAACCACTTTTGCTCCCTGCCATGCCATCTGCCTCAGGTCTTCAGATGAGATAACCGAAAGTTCCCGGGCTGAAGGGACTTTCACCGGGTCGGCGGTATAAACGGAATCGACAGTCTTGTAAAGAAGAACCTCATCCGCATCAAGAGCTATTCCCAGAACAACTGCAGATGTATCCGTCCCCCCCCGGCCCAGAGTATTCACATAACCGTCGGGAGAAAGGCCCTGAAATCCTGAGATCACCACAACCCTGTGGCTGGAAAGAACATCCAGTATTCTGGCTGTATCAATGCTGACTATCCGGGCATTGCCTGTTTCTCCATCTGTTGCAATCCCCGCCTCCCAGCCGGTGAGCGCTTCCGCGCTTATACCACTTTTACGCAGAGCGGAAGCCAGCACCAGTGCACTGATTACCTCTCCACACACCATCAGCCTGTCTTTCTCGTAAACACTTGAGTCTTCCGATACCAGATTCAGAAGGGTGTCTGTTGCGTAGGGGTCGCCGCTTCGGCCCATGGCGGAGACAACAACAACCAGCTTCTCAGATTCCTCAAGCAGAGAAGCACAGTGGCTGACTGCCGTTTCCCGCTTCTGCACATCGGACAAACTGGTTCCGCCGAACTTAGCAATCAGCAGTTTCTTGTGCAAGGTGAACAAACTCCCTTCCTGTATCGCTCCATGAAAAAAGCTCTTGCGCTCTGTTCCTGGCACTGTGAGACATCTGTTTTCTCAAGGCCTCGTTGACAATAAGCTCTTTCAGACGGTCGGCGCAAACCTCCGCATTGCCGGGAGGAATCAGATATCCGTTTTCTCCACTGGTAACAAGCTCCGGAACTGCACCCGCGTCGGCTGCAATGACAGGCAGCCCCGCCCACATGGCTTCAGCCACAGCTATTCCATACCCTTCCCACACAGAAAGGTTCGCAAGTATATGACTGCTGTTGTAGGTATCATGAAGTTCATCTGCGGATACGTGCCCGGTAAATGTTACCCTGTCTCCCAGAGCTGCTGCCTGTTCCCTCACCGATTTCGAATAGTCGGCATCAGCCAATTCATCTCCGGCGATAACCAGCCTGAAATCAAGATCCCGGAGCATGATACAGGCCTTAACCAGGGTGAGCTGGTCTTTTCTGGCACAGACACTGCCAACTGTGAGAACCTGCACAGGCAGCGGTCTGCCTTCAGAAACTGTGCTGAACCTTTCAAATCCCGGTGGGATGACACAAATCCTGTTCCTGGATATCCCCAGGGAAACAACATCATCAGCAGTGCTTCCGCTGTTTACCCACACCCTGTTCCCCGCTCTGATAAACCAGCGGACAAGTGACCTTCTCAACCGGGGGACCCGACCTTTCCTGTCATGCCATTCCAGATGATGAACCAGATAAAGCACAGGGCAGGAAACAAAGGGCAGTAACATCCTCAGAGGCACCATGAAACTGTAGCTTTTACTGATTACCAGCAGATCAGGCCTGTACTTCAGCACACGGCGAAGAACATGGAAGGAACCCTTTAACCTTGAACCCCGGATGCTTTTCGGCATTGTGGAAAAATGTATTACATCAACCTCATGACCGGCATGACTCAACGCATCAGCCATTTTGAGATTGAACAGGTATCCACCTGTGCTCAGGTCTTTCAAGCCAACCATTACAAATGATATTCTCAAAGCTGTCTCTTTCGATAAACTTCCGTGCAGCAGACCCGGTACACGGAAGTATAGCCAAGCGCAGGATTGAAGTCACACTGCGCAGACCGCCGTTAAAGAATTATGTTTGAGATGTAATGCAGATTGTACAGGGAGGGAAATTGTCCACAGACAGTGTCTGTATGGTGGTGAAAAATCGCCTTTCAAATGATGCAAGAGTAAAAAAGGAGATGGCTGTTCTCGCCAGAGACGGATGGCGTGTAACTGTAATTGCCATGCCTGAAGCAGGAGCACCGGAGGAAGAAGACAGACACGGTATCCGTATACTCAGACCGCCGATTTTCTCAGAATCAAAACAAAAACTCCGCAGCATTGTTACAGAAGCCTCTGAAAGCAACGATAAGTCAACCAGAGCAAGAGTTATTCGATACCTGAGAAGGAACAAGCTGCGGAGACTGGTAGCAGACCTTCAACGGGATATACCCTGGGAGAAAAGGCTTAAAAAAGCTGCGCTGCAGGTAAATGCTGATGTCTACCATGCCAACGATCTGGACACTCTTGAGATCTGCGGATCAGTCGCTGCACAAAACGGGGCAAAACTGGTTTACGACAGCCACGAACTGTGGCTGGAATCATCCAGGTATCTTATCGCAACACACCCATTGAACAAAGTAAGACTTAAAAGGATAGAGCGGAAGTACATTTCGAGAGCAGATGCAGTAATCGCTGTAACTCCCATGCGCGGTCGCAGGATGCAGGAAATGTACCCGTCGATGAAAAATCTTCAAATTGTTGAAAATGCCCCTGAAAAACTCCTGAAGCTTCCGGAAAAGGGGCGGCTTAGATCCTTGATCAATGCGGAACCGGACGATATAATAGCTTTGTATCAGGGTGTTCTGTGCCCGGAAAGAGGGCTGGAAGAACTGCTGGCCGCGGCAGAACTTTCTGAAAATCCCAGACTGAAATTTGTGTTTATAGGCATGGACACATGGAACGGTACACTTCAGCGGACTGCAGCGGACAGAGGGCTGAACAACAGGGTATTTTTCCTTCCTCCTGTTTCCTCAGAAGAGCTTCCGGAGATTACCGTAGACGCTGATATGGGATTCATTCTGTTCAGAAACACCTGTCTGAACCACTACTACTCGCTTCCCAACAAACTGTATGAGTACATGATGGCCGGTGTACCCATAGTTTCAAGTGACTTTCCCGAACTCAAAAGGGTGCTGGGGGAGGCCGGCAGCGGTATTACCGTAGATCCTGACTCGCCTGAAGAAATAGCAGAGGCGGTGGAACGACTTGCTGCCAACCCGGATATGCGAAACAGAATGAAAGGAAATGGCAGGAAAGCGGCACTGGACCGATACAACTGGGAACCGCAGAGTGAAATCCTCCGGGATCTGTACAGGAAACTGAGGTAGAATGAAAAAGCTGATCCTTCTTACCTACACCTTTCCTCCTCTGTCCACAGGGGGAACTTCTGTTGTCCTCAACATGTGCAGGTATCTGCCGCGCAACCAGTGGGAAGTAATAGTTGTAACTGTGGATAAGCCCCGTGGTATGGCTGTAGACAAAACTCTTCTTCGTGAAGTGCCTTCAGACCTGAAAGTGTTCAGAGTCCCCCACGGGAAAGCTTCCTCAGAAAGCGACACCTCCGGCAAAGAGCAGAATTCACTTCGCAGACTCGCAAGTTTCATTGCTCACAACTACGTACTTGTTCCAGACAGGGTAATCACCTGGAGAAGAAAAGTTCTTCCTGTTCTTAAAAAGATCATAGCAGACGAAAAACCCCATGCCATCGTTTCTTTCGGTCCCCATCATTCTCTGCATCTGATAGCCGTTTCGGCAGCACAGCAGACCGCTCTGCCCTTTATTCCTTTTTTTGGTGATCTCTGGCTGGAAGACAGCTGCGTAGAATGGCCCAGCAGACTGAACAGATTTGTTGAATCTCTGCTCGAGAGAAAGGTGGTCAGCAGGGCCCGAGGCATAATAGCAACAACGGAAGACTCTGCAGGCTACTTCCTGGAAAAGTATGAGAAGATATGTCCCAGGTCCCATGTGGCTGAAAACGGATACGATCCCGATCGAATTACCAGGGCCGGTTCCCCTGTACCTGACACTAACCATCTTACTGCTGGATGGACAGGGAACTTCTTCGCGAACCATTCCCCGGCAAAGCTTCTCGATGGTCTGAAAATGTTTTACGGCAGAAATCCGCAATCAAAACTCAGAGTGAAGATGGCCGGCGGCATAGACCGTTCTTCTCTGAAAGAAATAAACACTGAGCCGCTGAAAGGCCGGGTAACCCATGTGGGACATCTCAAATGGCGGGAGGTCCCCGAATTCCAGAGAAACTGCGATGTACTTATCGCATACCTTGATCAGCACCGGGGAAGTCACTACAAAAACTCAAGCAAAACCGCAGAGTACCTTGCCTCGGGAAGAACCGTTCTGGGAATAGTACCTGAAGGATCCATGGCCGCGAGAATAAGAAATCCCGGTCGGGGATACATCGTTCATCCCGATGCGGAACAGGTGGCAGTGATGTTCGAGAATCTGGAGTACCAGTGGAAAACCTCAGGTCTCAGGGTGCCTGAAGACTTTGAAGTCATAAAGATAACTTTCTCAGCTGAAAATGTTATGCGCAAACTGGCAGGTTTCCTTGACGAAATGGCCGGCCCGTGAAGGTTCTCTACATGCTGGGTTTTTTACCTCCCTATGTAAACAGGGAGATTGATGCTCTGTCTGCCGCAGGGGTGGATGTTTCCGTTGTGCTGCCTGAAAAGTCAAAAGGCAACCGGCCGGCTGATTTCTGGAGTGAAATTTCCCCGAACCCAGCCAGCGGATCGGTGGAGGTTCAGAGAGTTCTCAAATTCAAATACCTGACCAGCCCTGCCAGGTATCTGGTGCTTCCGCTGCTGAGGGCTCTGCGATTTACAAAAGCTCTGATCCGATCACTGAAGGAAAAGGAGTTCAGGTATTTTATTGTGGCATCAGATGCTGTGCTGAGAATGAATCCATCCAGCAGGCCGGACATTATTCATGCTCACTTTGCCCTTGACAGCGCCCATGTAGCCAGAATTGCCGCATACATACTGAACGTGCCGTATACTGTAACAACGCATGCTACAGACATCTTTGTTCCAAAGTCTGTAAACAGGCTGCGAAGAGTTCTGTCTTCAGCAGCAGCGGTTTTCACCATCTCCCGGTACAACATCGACTTTCTGGTGAACTACGGTCTCTGTCGCGAAGACATAGTTGTGGTGCGGCTGGGGCTTAACATATCCGAGCTTCCTGAAAAGAAACAGCCTCCGCAAAAGAATCTGGCAGTGTGCGTGGCAAGCGGTCTGGTTCCTAAAAAAGGGATACCGGTTCTTATGGAAGCCGCCGCCATTCTCAACCGCAGATCTGCAGGGTGTAAACTCAAAGTCATCGGTTCAGATGCGGATGGAACCAGACTGAAAGAGTACAGGAATAAAAATTACGAATTCCCTGTGGAATTCCCCGGGGCGCTGAGCTCTGAAGAAACACTGGATGCTGTTTCAAATGCTGAGTTGTTTGTTCTTCCCTGCGTCCAGGCAGAGAATGGAGACAGAGACGGTATCCCTGTTGCACTGATGGAGGCGATGGGTATGGGTGTACCCTGTATCTCTACCAGAATATCCGGAATTCCTGAACTGATCCAAAGCGGAGTAAACGGTGTTCTTGTTAACCCCGATTCCGCAGAAGAGCTTGCAGATGCAATTGAAAAGATGCTTGCAGACAGTGAATCAGCCAGCCGTATGGGTCTTGAGGGCAGGAAAAAAATCACCGTCAGTCATTCTCCTGAAAAACAGGTACACATACTTTTTTCAACCTTCAGCAGAATTCTGGCAGAAAGGAAACAGAATTGAAATACGCAGTTAAAGAACTGCCTCTTTCGAAAGAGGAATTCAGCACATTGCTTCCCGATCTTCAAAGATCCCCCGAAGGAGCGGCGGCCGCCTGTATCTTTGCGCTGAATATACTGGCGGGAAACAGCTCTGCCGGCATCGAGGCTCTGAAGGAAATGAACCCGGATGTCACTTTCAGTACTCTGCAGCTTGCCGAAAGTCAGCTGAAATCAAAACCCTGCATGATTCATTCCTATTTCACAGGAACCGCCGCCTCAAACGGCTACAGGCTCCCTGAAAACCTTGAATTTGATTTTACTACAAACCGCTACAGCGGAACACCTGACCAGGGCAGAGTCAAGCTGTTTGTGGCCTGCACCGGTGCCCACAGCCCAAGACCGATTACAGTCAGAAAGAGAAACGACGGAAGCTGGTATGCCCTTGAATGGAGTTCTCTTGTAGTCGGAATCAAACCACCGCCACAGAATACATCCGAATAACACCTTCGTACGACTCATGAATATTGACAGCTGGTGAAACTACCTGCTATTGTCTCTGAGCTGTAGGAAATTACCCGCTCCCCAGGAGGGTGAAGTGAGCAGCCTCAAAAGCCTTGTTTCCGAAGTAGAGAGACTGAGAACGTCCCCCGGAACTGACCTGGAGCTGGTGAGTGCACTAAATCGGCTGGCTGGAGCGGAATACCGCAATTCCCCGGAGAATGCCAGGCGCCATGCGGAAGAAGCTCTCATCCTTGCCCGCAAACTGAATGACGACAGTTCCATCGCCTCAAGCCTTCACATGTACGGTACGACATGCTGGGTAAAAGGCGACTTCGAGAAAGCTCTTGAGAACTACCGGAGTGCTCTCATCATCTGGGAAAAGCTGGGGGATAAACAAGGCATTGCGGGAACCAGTAACAACATAGGAAACATATACAGAGATCGTGGAAACTACAGCGAAGCTCTGGACTGGTATCTCCAGTCACTGCAGATCAAAATCAGCATCGGGAACAGAAAGGGTCAGGCTATTTCCTTTCTTAACATCGGAAACATATACAGGCAGCAGGGTCTTTTTGAGCAGGCCGGGGAAAACTACGCAGAAGCTCTTTCTCTTTACGAAGAATTTGAAGACGATCTGAACATAGCCAAATGCTACAACAATCTGGGGCTGGTCCAGGCACAGATGGGCAACAGCCAGCTTGCCCTTGAAGAACACAGAAAAGCACTTGCCATCAGACAGGAAATTGAAGACAGCTACGGGTTATCAAATTCCTATGGGAACATCGGATCTATCCTTGGAGAACTGAAACAGCACACAAATGCCCGTGAATACTTTACGAAAGCCCTTGAATTAAAAGAGAAGCTTCTGGACAGCAGAGGTATTTCAATCTCCTGCTCCAACATCGGATCAACATTTCTGAAGCAGAAGCAGTACAACATGGCTTCCGAATTTTTCACCAGGGGGTTGCAGGTTGCTGCGGATATTGGTGCCAGAGATCTGGAAGCAATCTGTATGTATCAGTTCTCGGAACTCTTCGAGGCCAGAGAAAACTACAAACAGGCTCTTGATTACCTGAAAAAGTACCTGAAAATAAAAGACAACTTGTTCAGTGAAGACAGCAGAGAAAAAATTGCGGTTCTCAGCGTAAAATTCGGCACAGAACGTAAACAGATGGAAGCAGACAACTTCCGACAGAAAAATGTTGAACTCCGGAAGATAATGGATCAGCAGAAAATAGCAGAGATCGAGCTTGAAGAACGCAGAAGCGAACTCGAGAAGGTGGTTCAGGAACGAACTGCCGAGCTTATGAAGGTAAACCGGGGACTGGAAACTGAAATTTCAGAGAGGATGACAGCGGAACAGGCCCTGATAGATGCGGAAAACGACCTCAAGGCAAGCTATGACATGCTTGAAAAGAGTTTCAAGGGAACCATCTGCACAATATCAAAGATCGTTGAAATGCGTGATCCCTACTACCAGGGGCACCATCTCAGAACAGCTGACCTTGCCCGCTCTATTGCAGTTGAGATGAAGCTTTCCGAAGAGCAGATACAGGCAATCTATTTCGCGTCCATAGTTTACGGTATAGGAAAGATCAAAATACCGCAGGAATTCTTAAGCAGATCGGGAAAACTCAGTGAAATTGAACTCAAAGTTGTAAGAACCTATCCGCAGAACGGTTACGACATTCTTAAGAACATTGAATTTCCCTGGCCTATTGCAGACATCGTTCTTCAGCACCACGAGCACATAGACGGCTCCGGATATCCTTTTGGCCTGAAGGGTAATGAAATCATGCAGGAGGCTCAGATCCTGTGTGTTGCCGATACTGTGGAAGCCATGTCTTCCAGACGACCCTATCGCCCGCCTTTCAACCTGGAGACCACAGTGGAGCAGCTCAAGCAAAGAAGCGGTGTTCTGTACGGCAGCAGAAGTGTTGAGGCATGCCTTGCGGTGATCGAACAGGGGCGGTTCAGCCCAAGAGAAGATTATGCCGGCACAGAACAGTTCAGGGCAGACAGGTAATGTTTTCCATTGCATGGCCTGAAACATTCCCGGTGCTTGAAACAAACAGGCTGCTGCTCCGTCAGGTTTCCCCTGCAGATGAACAGGGTCTTTTTCAATCCTATTCCGACCCTGTTGTAATGAAATACCTGTCTACGCCGCTTGATAACCGGGATGCCATACAAGGCGTTCTGGAAGATTACATACAGGGGTTTGCAGAGGGAAACAGCCTTATCTGGACAATATCACTGAAGCAAACCGGGATGTTCGCAGGCACCGCTGGTTTTGAAGAGTTCAGCTTTCTGGACGGTAAAGCAGACCTCGGTTTTACACTTCTTCGGTCTCATCAGGGTAACGGATACATGACTGAAGCCCTTCTGAAAATACTGAGTTTCGGCTTCAACACAATGAACATCAACCGGATACAGGCCACTGTTGTTCCAGAAAACACTTCAACAGTTAAACTGCTTGAAAAACTGGGATTCAGTAAAGAAGGCCACATGAAGAAAAGTGTGTTTTTCAATGGCAGCTTTCACGATGAATTGATCTTCGCCCTTCTGAACAACTGGAAACACCGCGCCTGACGCGCAACAGACCAATTATATTAGCCGCTATGCTTAAACAGATAACACATTGGTTTGCAGCCATACTTGTAAAAACAGGCGGTGTGTGTATTGATCTGTTCAAGGTAATGATACCTGCCCTTGTGGCAGTAAAAATCCTTGAGCTTACAGGTATTTTCGGTCCGGTTGCAGGCGCCATTGCCCCGGTGATGAAACTGGCAGGGCTTCCAGGTGAGGCAGGGCTTGCATGGGTAACCGGTATGCTCTCCAATATGTACGGCGGGCTCACAGTCACCGCAGGGATGATCCATCCGCTTCATCTGAATTCCGCCCAGGTAACCACACTCTGCAGCATGCTTCTTGTTTCCCATTCTCTGCCGGTGGAAATAACAGTCGCGGCAAGAGCCGGCGTAAAACCGTGGTTCCTGATCCCTTTCAGGCTGATAACAGGGCTTGGTTTCGGAATAATTCTCGGCCAGCTCTTCCGTGTCACCGGAATACTTCAGGGTCACCCGGTAGTTCTGTGGAGTGCTGCGGAGCAGGGAGCAGGCCTCGCTGCATGGGGAGTTGGAACACTGCGAAGCATGGCGGCCATATTCCTTGTGATACTGGCCGTACTCAGTGTGATGGACTTACTGGACAGAATAGGGTTCATGACTCTGCTGAAGCGTTTTTTCAGACCTGTTTTCTCTCCTATGGGCATAGGTGACGAAGCATCAACCATTACAGTTATCGGGCTTGTTCTGGGAATTTCATACGGCGGTGGAATGATCATCAGAGAAGCAGCAAAAGGAACCATACCACCCAGACAGATACTGGCCTCTGTCTCCTTCATGAGTATATGCCACGCGGTGATTGAAGATACCATGCTTGTGGGTTCCCTTGGTGCATGGGCCATTGCGGCTCTGCCGGGAAGAATACTTTTCTCATGGCTGGTGATGTATCTGATGCTGTTCTTTTCAAGGCGACTTTCAGACCGGGCAATCGCAGGCCTGTGCAGCCCGCCGGGGTTTTCCGCATCAGCTGGAACTCTGCTCTGATTCCTTCAGCATTTTCGACTGTTTGTCCCACAGGGCAGAAAAGCACTGATCAACTGTGGGGTTCGCAGGCAGTATCCCATCGTCGGTCATCTCTTCAAGCATCCTGAGAATTGTACCTATTACAGGTCCTTCGAAACCCATGGCGTGGAGGTTCTGGCCCATTTCAGCGGGAATTATTCTTCCCATGTTCTGTCTGGAAACCCGCTCCTTCAGTTCCTGCAGGGATTTAAGAGACTTTTCCACATATTCACCAGTGTGCGCCTTTATGTCCGCTTCCGCCAGAACAAAAAGATTCTCAATCTGGTCGTCTACATCCCTCATAAGCCTTCGAACAGCGCTGTTTTTCCAGTTAGAGCGGTAAAGAATCGGCCGCATATGGTTCTTCACCAGAACAGACAGAGCCCTCTTATCGACTCTGGAAAAACGGAGCCTTTCCGCCACTGAATTCGCTATTTTTTCGGCCAGCCTTTCGTGGCCGTGAAAGTGCGGCTCACCGTTTTCATCAACATAACGAACCAGCCCTTTTGCCGAATCGTGCAGCAGAGCTGCCCACCTTAAAACAGCCACCGGCGGGACCTGAGAAACCACCTCCAGAGTGTGGTGCCATGCGTCTCCGGTGTGGTATCTGCCCTGTTTCAACCCGTCTATTATGAACAGGTGTTCCAGCTCGGGAACCACTTTCAGAAGAACACCGTCCTGCTTCATCATGGAAAGGGCCTCAACTGTTCTCTCTCCCTGCTCAACGGTAAGAATACCTGTGAATTCCTTGTATTTTCTCTCGGCGGAAATAGTGGAAAGCTCTGTGGAAAAGTTTCTGGCAGACTGCCTTACTCTCTCGGCAATGCTGAAACCAAGTTTCGCTGCGAATCTGTATGCCCTTAGAATCCTGAGAGGGTCGTCAAGAAAAGCCGTGTCCGGATTGCCAGGTGTATCGATCAGCTTTTTTTCCAGGTCCCTCTTTCCCCCGCAGGGATCTATAAGTTTTCCGCTGGAATCAATAGCCATGGCGTTTATGGTGAAATCCCGTCTCTTGAGGTCTTGTGTTATGGTTCCTCCGAATTCAACAGACGGGAACCTCGAACCTCTTCTGTAGACCTCGGAACTGCGGAAGGTTGTAATCTCTGCTTTCCCGTGGGTTCCCGGGTAGATAGCTGTAACAGTACCGTACCTGATACCAGTGGGAATTACCTTTATACCGGTATCAGACAGAATGTCGATAACAGCCCCCGGCTGGGCGTCAGTTGCATAGTCAACATCACTCTGAGGAATACCAAGCAGTCTGTCGCGCACTGCACCGCCAACCAGGAATAGACTGTGTCCTGCTTTTTCAAAAACATCATACATACACAGAATATACCCCTGACAGCAGTTTACCGCATGGGCTCGGGAACCCGACTGCGACTGGCCATAACAGCACCGGCGACAACAGCTCCGAAGGCACCCAGTACCCACAGGCCGAATTTATCCACAAGCAGTCCCAGAACAGGAGCGTATATCATGGCAGATATCGACTTAGCCTGCGACTCGATGGACAGTACCGTAGCTCTTCTTTTCCCTGGAGAGACCCTGTCAAATCTGCTTACCTGCATGGGTCTCCACAGGTTCTGCAGCAATTCCAGCACAATAAATACCGCGATTACACCGATGTACCACTTTGCAGCAAGCATGGGAATCATTGCAGCATAGCAGACAAAGTTTACCAGCCACAAAACCGATGCGCTTTCCCGTTCACCTCCTGCGGCACTCACCAGTCTGTGAGAGAAACGGGAACCAAAAATACCAAGCACTGCGAGAACAAAATAGACCCCGCCTGCAAGAGCGGCCGATCCTTTGTCTCCCTGAAGAGCCGCAAGAATGGGTATGGACAGCGCCATGGATTTTATTACAGGCTGTATGTAGTCGCCTGTTACTTTGTGCATACCCTGGAACCCCATGGTCTCTGTCATCAGATTTCTGAGAGGTTTGAACTTTACGGCTTCCACAACAGAGGATTTCATCATTACAATGCTGTCCCGCAGGGTTTTCCCTCCGTGTTCCTCGCCCTCCAGGTTTCCCGGATAAGTAATAAGATTAACAAGATTGATCAGATAGGGTGGAATACAGAACAGAAACACCGTGGAAAAACTCCCGCTTCTCCAGACCAGAGCGGCGGCAATAATGCTGGAAAGGGCTGTACCCGTTTTAGACCATGATCTGGTAACCCCGTAAATTTTTGTCTTTTCTGATAGCCTTCCCTGGTTTTCAAGCCACTTGAAGATCATTGCCTTGTGTGTACCGGTTCTGAAAGCATCACCAATGGCAAAGAAAAACATGGCAATGAACAGCAGAAGAAACGAAGAGGAGAGCCAGAAGACAACAAAAGACACTATGTAACCTGCCATGGAACCTGCCATACAGAGCCTTCTACCGTGGGAATCGGCCAGCGCCCCACTGGGGATTTCCATAACAGTTACCGCCAGCTCACGGAAAGCTATCAGCAGACCGATCTGAAAAAAGGAAAACCCTTTCTCAAGAAAAACCAGGAGAAGGAACGGTTCGTAGTACTTCTGGTTTTTCAGGAATCCGTAAAGGCTGAACCGTCCGATCATGGCTATCCTTTAAAAATCTTTCGAAGAAATCTCTTGAATCTTCCCGGCTTCTTTTCTCCGGTCTCCCCTCTGGCTTCTCCGGATAGATGGGAAAGTATCAGAGCGGTATCAACATTTGAGCTGATCAGATTTACTATCCTCTTTATCTTGTGTTCCTCGTGGGGCTCCACCTTGAATATTTTCTGCGAGATCCTCCCTGAAGACTGTTCAATACCCCGTTCCGTGGCGTACAGGGGAATTCCGGTGGCTCGGAAAGCATCTATTCTTCTCGTATCCGGTTCTCCTCCGCACACAATAACAGCTCCAGGGCCTTTTCCTCCTGATATCCGTGAAACAACAAGAGCATCAAGTACATCCGGGCGGGAGTAATCAACAAGCAGTGATCTGCCCGGATGCTTTCTCACCGAGCGAAGTACTTCCTCCGCAGATCCGAAAGCAGTGAGATGACCGGCAACTGCCGATTCTCCCCCAGGCTCCACAGTAACAATTGGTTCCGCACCCAGCGCACGCTGAAGAAGCCCCAGCGATGGTCTTGCTATACTATCTTCGTAGGGGATGTAACCGAACACAGGTATATCCCTCTCACCGAACCATTTTCCAAGCAGTTCCTTTACCGTCTCCATTTTACCGGGAATTATCCTGTTGATAACAACACCGAGTACCGGTACATCCAGATTGTAAAACATCGATGCGCTGAGACTGAACCTGTCAATTGTTGAACCGATTCCTCCGTCGAGAACAAGTATCACCGGTATCCCAAGAATTTTAGCCACTCTGGCGTTTGACATATCGAACACACATCCCACGCCTGGATGCCCGGTACCTTCAACAACAACCATTCTGCCCTTCCTGCCCACTTCTCTGTAGGCCCTGCGGATTCTTCCCGGCAGGTCAGAAGGCTCACCCAGTTTTATGTACCTCGCGGCAGATCCGTGGGAGGCGGCAAACGGTGCGGAATTGTCCAGAGAGAGACCCATGTTAAGAGCCCTGTCCACAAACCAGGAGTCCTGCCCCACCTGCTCTCCCTCAACAAGGGTGGTTTTCTGCCCAAGGGGCTTGGTAAAGGCAACTCCATCCGGAAGAACCTTTTTGAACTCCTCAAGCAGCCCAAGGCTCAGAGTTGTTTTCCCTGCATCTTTTCCTGCTCCTGCAATGTACACTCCATGTGGCATATTTTCTCCATTCCATGATTATCTCTGATTATAAGGAAACAGCCCACTCGCGGCGATAAACAGCATACACAGCTGTATCGACACCGTCTGTTTTCAATATTACTCCGGCAGTACTGCAGTTGTTATAATATTTTGATGGGTTTCAAAATAGATAACCAGGGAGCAAAATGGAAGACAATCCCCTGTACTCTCCTCCCTTTGAGATAACTGCAAAAACAGAGCGATTGATCGGGGAAGTATGCGAGTTCGTTGGCCGCCTTTCTTCCTCGCCAGACGCAGAACGACATTTACGCCTGCGAAGGGCAAGCCTTATCCGGACAGTCCACGGATCACTGGCAATTGAAGGTAATACCCTTACCGAAAGACAGATAACAGCAGTTATCGAAGGAAAGCGTGTGATAGCTCCTCCCCGTGAAATACGCGAAGTTCGAAACGCGTTTACTGCTTATGAAAAACTCAACCAATGGAATTCACGCAGTGAAACTGATTTTCTGGCGGCCCACAGAGCAGTGATGTCAGGACTTCTGGATTTCCCGGGAAAGTACCGGACCGGCAATGTGGGAGTTATGGGCGCCAGAGAAGTTGTTCATGTCGCTCCACCTGCAGACAGAGTACCCTTTCTGACAGGTGAGCTGTTCAGATGGTTGAACAGAAGTGATCACCATCCTGTGGTCGAAAGCTCTGTATTTCATTACGAACTGGAATTTATACATCCCTTTGAAGATGGTAACGGACGCATGGGTCGCCTCTGGCAGACTTTGATTCTTACGGAATGGAACCCTGTATTCTCGTTTCTTCCAGTTGAAAGTATTGTTCACAGCCGCCAGCAGAAATACTATGATGCTCTGGCCGACAGTACGACTGCTGCAAACTGTTCGCCTTTTGTTGAGTTTATGCTTGCAGCAATCCTTGAAGCGGCAAAGGAATTTGACTACTCCACAGGGCAAGTCACAGGGCAAGTTAAAAAGCTTCTCGAATGTCTGGGTAACAACCCCGTTTCCCGAAGAGAAATAATGGACAGACTCGATCTTAAAGGACGGGATAACTTTGAGAAACTATACCTGCACCCTGCGCTGGATGCCGGACTGATTGAAATGACCCATCCTGAAAAGCCGAACAGCAGGCTTCAGAAATACAGAATCACCTCTGCAGGCAGGAGGCTTGCTGCCGAATCACAATAAACAAACTCACTGGCGATGATCAGCTGTGTAGAACAGACGGCAGATCGATAACAAATTTCTTTATCTCGTCACGCACCCTGCGGTAGTGAACAAGCGCCTCCTCATCGGTAGCCGCTTCAGCCGCCAGTCTGGGAGGATCATCAAAGTTTCTGTGAATAACTGCGGTTACAGCTGGGAAGTAAGGGCATTTTTCGTACGCGTCATCGCACACTGTTACCACGAAGTCAAAGTCTTTTTCATCCAGATCATCAACCGTCTTGCTGAATTGACCGGATATATCAACACCGGCCTCTTCCATTACCTTTACCGCAAGGCGGTTGAGACCGTGCTTTACAATACCGGCGGAGAAAGGCTTTATCTCTCCTGAGTGGTACTTCCTGCAGAAACCCTGTGCCATCTGACTTCTGCATGAATTGCCTGTGCACAGAAAAAGAACTTTGTTTCTTTTATCCACCTGTCGGCCCCCTCCCGGTTTTTGCTGCCAGTCTCACTGCGATTCCTGTAACTTACCTGAAACCTTTGAACATAAACAGAACCGGCGCACCTGTGTTGTTACAGGTACGCCGGCGAGGAGGGATGTTTGACCGGATTAACCGGATGAAGCGCAAGCGTTTACTCACCTGCCTTCATCTAATTTTACCCCGTTCCCGCGGAATAGTTCCACCGCCAGACTGCCGGAGAGGATCAATTCAAATCAACGGAATTGCCTGTAACTGTAAATATTATTCTCTCACAGATGTTGGTAACTCTGTCTCCCACCCGTTCAAGATTGTGGGCTATCCAGTCCAGCATAATCGTCTGATTGATGTTTGATCTCTTCTCCATCACAAATGTCAAAAGTTCCCTGTGTACCTGATTGTACATGGCGTCAATCCGGGCATCTCTTCTGGAAATGCTCTCTGCCGCCACTGCATTGTCTTCTATGAACGCTGTTATTGCATCAGAAAGCATCTGCCCGGCAAGCTGTTCCATCCCTGGAATATCAATCAGGGGCTTGATAAGACTTTCAGAGCCGATTTTTAGACTGATTCTGGCTATACCTTTGGCATAATCTCCAATCCGTTCTATTTCAGTTGAGATCTGCAGAATTGAAAAAAGAAGCCTCAGGTCAGATGCCACTGGTTGCTGAGTTGCTATTATGCTCAGACACAGATCCTCTATTTCAAGAACTTTTAGATTGATAATCTCGTCTGACTCCACAATCATTTTTGCCCCGGTCATATCTCTTTTTTCAAGGTACCTCACCGACAGTTTCAGGTTCCTTCTTACATCACCTGTAACCTGGAAAAGCTTGTCTTTTACTTCCCTAAGCTCTTTGTTGAAAATCTCTCTGGTCATCCCGCCTCCTGTCAGCCGAAACGGCCGGTTATATAGTCTTCTGTCCGCGTGTCAGAAGGTGTTGTGAAAATCTGCTTTGTGGTGCCGAACTCTATCAGATTACCGGCACGGTTTTCATCTGTAAGCATGAATGCTGTGTAGTCACTTACCCTGGCTGCCTGCTGCATGTTATGGGTTACTATTGCTATTGTGTAGTTTGCTTTCAGCTCATTCATCAGTTCCTCAATCTTCAGGGTTGCAACCGGATCAAGTGCTGAAGCAGGTTCATCCATAAGAATCACCTCCGGCTCTACAGCAATTGCACGGGCTATGCAGAGCCTCTGCTGCTGCCCGCCGGAAAGAGACATTCCGGACTTGTGCAGGTCATCTTTTACCTCATCCCACAAAGCCGCTCTTTTCAAGCTTTTCTCCACAACAACAGCAAGGTCCGACCGGTTTTTTACCCCGTGAAGTTTTGGACCGTAGGCAACATTCTCAAAAACAGATTTGGGAAACGGATTTGGTCTCTGAAAAACCATTCCGACTTTCTTTCGCAGTTGCACCACATCTTCATCTGCTACATTTCTGCCGTCTATGCACACTTCCCCTTCAGTCGTTACCCCGGGTATAAGATCATTCATTCTGTTAAAACTTCTCAGGAATGAGCTCTTCCCACAGCCGGAAGGCCCTATAAATGCAGTTATTCTGTTGGAAGGTATCTGTATACTGATTCTGTTGAGGGCTTTGAACCCTCCGTAAAAAAGGCTGTAGTTCCGTGTACTCATTCCCTTCGCTTCAGTTTCCAGTTTGTTCACCTCTGCTTCCCGGTAATTCTGCCGGTAATTGTGTTTATTCCAAGGTTCATTACAACTACAAGACCCACCAGAACAGCTGCCGTGGACATCGCCCTGTCGAATGCTCTTGTTTCCATTGCCAGGTAGTACACATGAAGGGCCATGGTTCGCCCTCCGGACATCAGCGAGTGTGGAACCCTGTAGCTTCCTCCCAGTGTTACAAAGAAAATGGCTGTTTCGCTGACTATGCGCCCTGCACTGAGCAGAATTCCGGTGGATATTCCTCTGAATGCCGCAGGCAGAACAACCTTCCATGTTGTTTCCCACCGGTTGGCGCCGAGTGCGAGAGAACCTTCCCTGTAACCTGAAGGTACGGATTCCAACGCATCCTCTGTTGTTCTTATAATTACAGGAATTATCAGGCAGGCTCCTGCCATGGAAGCCGACAGTATGGAAAACCCAAGGTTCATTGCAGTAACAAACACAGCGTAGCCGAACAATCCAAACACTATGGATGGTACGCCGGCAAGTGTATCAACTCCAAACCTTGCCAGATTCACAAGTTTCCCTGTCAAGCTGCCGACTGTACTGCCGGAATACTCGGAGAAGTAGACTGCGGCTCCCACACCGGGGGGAATGGCGAAGGCAAGTGTTACAACCACCAGATAGAAGGTGGTAACAATTGTGGAGTAGATTCCGCCTTCCCCGGACAACCCTCCCCTGGGAGATGTGGTAAAAAAGTCAAAGCTGATTCCCGGCAGCCCCTTTACAAGCACGTAGCCGACGACCACTGCCATGATCAGCACCGACATGATTCCGGCAGCCCAGAACAGGCTGAATGCTGCATTCTGTGACAGCTTCCGCCTGTTCATCAGCGTACCCCCTTTTTCAGAAGCAATGCCGCCGAACTGTTAATGAGCATGATCAGAACGAAAAGAACTACTCCTGTTGCAAACAGAGCGCTTTCATGAACTCCTGTTGCGTAAGAGATCTCAACAGCGATGTTGCCTGTGAGTGTTCTTGCTCTGCTGAGAAATATGCTGAGAGGATTGCCTGTGGAAGCTGCTGGAAGAATTGCCGAATTACCTATTACCATTATCATGGCTACTGTTTCACCCAGGGCTCTCCCCAGCCCAAGGATAACCGCACTGACAATGCCGGGCTTTGCAGCGGGGATCAGAACCCTGCGGACTGTCTCCCACTTTGTAGCTCCCAGAGCGAGGGAACCTTCTCTGTACCCTGCAGGTACGCTTCTTATTGCAAGCTCCGAGATACTTGTAACCGTCGGAAGAATCATCACTGCCAGAACCACAGATGCCGAGAGCACACCGTACCCGGCATTTCCCGGCGCGGGAATTGTTCTTACCATGGGAACAATCACCGCCATACCGAAAAGCCCGTAAACAACTGACGGAATACCTGCCAGCAGTTCTATGGAGGGTCTGACTGCTCCTGCAATCCACTCCGGTGCGATTTCGGCAAGAAAAACAGCGCTGCCCAGCGCCAGCGGAACTCCCAGAAGCACTGCTCCAAGAGTAACAATTCCGCTTCCCGCAATCATGGCAAGGATGCCGAACTCACCGCTCCCAGGCCTCCATGTTGTATCCGAAACCATTTTCCAGATTCCGATCTCATGAAATGCCGGTGCTGCCCTGCCTGCTGTAAACACAAAGATCAGCACAACAATCAGCACAGAGGTCAGAGCAGAAACAAGCAGTACAGTACGCATTATCTTCTGTGTGCAGTCCCGCTTTGTTCCGAAGGTCATTTCTCCTCCCTGCTCAGAGTGGCAGGTAGCCCTCTGCGGCTACTACTGCCTGGCCGTCTTCTCCTTTGATGAACTCCAGCCAGTCGGCAACTGCCCCCTCAGGCTCACCGAAGGTCACCATATTCAGTGGCCTTACAATGGGGTATGCCCCGGAATTTACATTCTCTGTAGTGGGAAGTGCTCCATTAACGGCAACGGGCTTTGTAGTGCTGTCGAGATACCCGAAGCTGATGAAAGCAATTGAGCCCGGCGTGGAGGCAACAGATGTTCGTACCGCTCCATTGGAAGGTTGAAGAATTGCACTGTCAATTATGATATCGTCTTCCATAACTATTTCTTCAAAAGCGGCCCGTGTGCCTGAACCCTCTTCTCTCACAACCACAAAAATTGTTCCCGGGGTTCCACCGGCCTCACTCCAGTCGGTGATCTCTCCCGCGAATATCTTCCTGGCCTGCTCCATTGTGATACCGTCAACGGCAAGGTCAGGGTGAACAACAATTGCAATTCCATCTCTTGCTATGGTGTGAACCACAATCTCGGGACAGTTTTGTATTTCACTGTCTTTTATCTCTCTGGAGGCCATACCGATATCTGCGGTCTGCTCTGATGCGCTGTTAACACCAACGCTGCTTCCTCCGCCGCTGACTGTGATCAGAACCCCGGGATCAATTGCCTCCCAGGCTTCACCAAGGCACTCTGCAAGTGGCTGAACTGTTGTGGAACCAACAACGGTTATCTCTACAGTTTCATCAGCTCCCTGTTCTCCACACGCACCTGTGAACAAAACCGCGGCTGACAGAGTAACAAATCCTGCAATTCTCTTTTTCATTTTTTCCTTTCCGATCCTGTTAAAATTTCATCCTCCAACCAAAGTACATATCCGTGTAGCTGTCTTCACCGGTACTCTGGAAAGTGTGATTTCGTATACCTGTCTGAATCGTATTATCCCTGCTGTACACATCCAGGTTGAGAGCAAAATCAAAAGCTCCCTCATCATTCTCAGGGTCGTCACCGACAAATCCTGGGCTGCTGTTCTCATAGCGAATCGCAGGCCTCACTGCCTGAAACATGCTTCCATTCAGATCGAAGTCTGCCATAAGAGTAGCGGCATATCCCGTAGTATTTGTCCAGTCGGAACTGTCTTCCATCGGCTCGCCAACAACCATGTATTCGCCTGTAAACGAAAGCTCAACATTCTCACTGACAGGTTGCTTGATAACGGTGTAGAAATCCATGGCATTTGCAGCTACTGTTGTGGTACCTGTAGAGTCGGCATCCTCTGAATAGTGGCCGAACGCCCCTGCTACCTGTATGTTGTCCATAGGCTCAAACACCGCGCGGGCGGTAAAACTCTTGTGACTGTCGTCCTCCGGCTGATTATCCCCGGCACCATTTGTGTAGGCAATGTCTATGCTGGTAAAACCAAAGTTCAACCCTAAATCGGCACCGATATCCCGTTTCCCAAAATCACCTGTCAACCCGGTAAGAATCGCCCGGTCACGGAAGTACATGCTGCTGCTGGATCTTGTGTAGTTGTAGCATATCGGTCTCTTGAAATGACCCATGGATAATGTTGCTACTTCATTGAAATGCATATTGAGAACAATGTCTTCAGTGGTCAGGCTGAGGTCTTCAATGGCACCTGTGTACCTTGTGGGTAATGACTTGAACGCAATCTTTGCATCAAGCCAGTGGTTCAGTACCGGAAGCCATTCTATGGAAGCGGCAATACTGAAACCGTTGTTCGGGTTGGCATCGGTTTCACCATAGGTATTGAATGTGCTGACAAGGTATCCCTTGAACTTAAGGAGTTCAGAACCTCCTGTGGAGAATTCACCGCTGGCCAGTGCCATGGTGGCCATTACCAGTGCGGGAACAAGAAACACTACTTTACTCAATTAACAACCTCCTTTTGTTTCATCTCTGCATCGGACGAATTACCGATGACAGTGGTAACATCAGACAGGGTTGTTAAGACAGTATTTGGAAATTGTTAAGATTTTGTTAAGAAGTTGCAGGCTTTTGTACAGCCCGGCCCGGTTCGGTATGGCTTTCACAGCAGTTTCCGAATAGGTAGCGTCCCATCGGGTTGACCACATCGCAAGTGTTCCATATCATCACAGCAGGTTATATGGCTAAACAGGAAAGCAGGGCGTAATGATACGATCTAAACGGGCGGTTGCTGCAATTATTCCCGCGGTGTTGCTGCTTTCAACATGCAACAGCAGCACAAGCCCGGCAGGCAACAATATAGACAGCATCACCGGAGATCTTGATCTGTACGATGGCGGAACCTGGATCATTGATTCAGATATTGATAACATCACCGGAAGTATCTGTATAGGAGGCAACACAACACTTCAAATAAGCAATGCCACTCTTACCTTTGCTTTAACCGAAGACCTGCAGTATGGCATCTACCTCGAGGACAATGCCAGGATAGAGATCAGCAGCTCAACCATTCAGTCGGCTGACAAGATGTGGGAGTTCGAACTGAGGGACAATGCGGTTATTGAAGTGTCTGATTCGTATCTCATAAATCACTCTGCGGTAAAACTTTTTGATAACACAGTTCTTACCGGGGCAAACACCCTGATCGAAGAACTTAGAATGGACAACCACGGCGCGGCAACCATCAATAACTGCGAGATCTATCCCAATATGCAGTTTTTCTTCAGCCCGGGTTCTGCCCTTGAGTTCCCCGATTCATACACACCGGTGAATTATCTCCAGGACTATACTGCTCTTGGCGGCTGGAAACTGGACATGACAGCCTCAACCGCACAGGGGTGGCAGGTTGATGTTAAACCACTAACAGACATAACAATTCAAAATTCCGAAGATGTAACACTTGCACTCTGGTCAGACGGATCTGTAAGTGACTCTATCCATCTGGTTAATCCCGATGGAATTCCCACCAGTTTCACCGTAACCGAGTTCGGCTCCATCGTGAATGTTGTTAATACAGAAGTGTATTTCATAAACATGTACTTAAAAGATAATGACAATCTGATAGTAACAGGCGAGGAATCCGGCGGGGCATACAGCTACAACACCAAATTTCTGGAAATAGTGCTTAGCGGTAATGCCAGCCTGACACTCTATAACAGCCATGTTTTTGGTCAGCTGTTTCATACCAACGGCAATGCAACTGTAACTGTACACAACTGCCTGATAGGAAGCGATGATCCGGAAGACCCTATTAACAGCGAACTGGGCATAAAAGACAATGCAAGGGGCTATGCATTCGACTGTGACATATCAAACAGCGATATCGTTATCAACGGAACCAGCATACTGGAACTGACAAACTGCATATACGATTCTTCAAGGGTCTATATCTCCGATCAGGGACAGTTGATAGTTCATTAAAACATGTTACCGGTTAGGTTCAAGAGGTAGCCAGCGGCAATGTAAAAAGGAATGTAGAACCCTGGCCGGGGGTGCTGGATACACTTATTGTTCCGCCACACCCTTCCACGATGTGCTTCGTTATGGCAAGACCAAGGCCAGTTCCTCCCATTTTCCTGGATCTCGACCGGTCTACAACATAAAATCGTTCAAACACGCGGGGTATTGCCTCCCGGGGAATTCCACGCCCTGTGTCTGATACAGCAAATACCGCCTGATTCCCCTTCTTCGCAGCACTGATTTGAATAAAACCGGAATCGGTGTACTTTACGGCATTGTCTATGAGGTTAACAAAAACCTGCTCAATTCGGTGATGATCTGCGTTTACAGTAAGGTTGGGCGTTATCTGCTCGGCTGTAATGGTAATTCCCTTATCCATGGCTCTTGAAGTAAAAAGAGGTAACACTGTGTCAAGAATATCTGAAACGGATACGCTTTCTCCTCTACAGGTGCCTTCTTCGCTTTCAACCTCGCTGAGGGTCTGGATGTCTTTCACCAGAGCAATAAGACGCTCGGTATTTCTCAGAATGATTTTTAGATAATCTGATGATTCTCCAGAGGCGTCTTCCTGCAAAGTTTCCGCATAACCCTTGATTGCCGTGAGTGGAGTACGAAGTTCATGGGAAACATTTGTAATAAAATCTTTCTTCATCTCTGAAAGATGAACTTCAGCAGTTACATCTCTGAAGGAAAAAACATAATCTCCGGAATCTGATACTTCTGCACTGGAAAATGCTACTATTTTCCCTTCAAATTCAACAATTCCACTGGAAGGTAAAGAAGACTGGCTGAAAAGTTCCGCTAATTCTGCAGGTACTTTTATCTCCGAAGATCCCGTGTTGAACAGGTCTCTGAAAGAATCATTCGTAACAAGAAGATCCCCATCCCGGTTCACCACAGCAACCCCTTCAATCATCGATTCCAGAATTGCACGGTTTCTGCTGTCCGATCTGGACAGGTCCAGGATCAGGTTCTCATTCCTGGCCAGCGTTTCGTTAAGCGACAATGCCAGGCTGTTGTGCTCTCTGGTGTGACCAGGAGCTGCCCTTGCTCCCAGTTCACCCCTTCTCACCCGGTCGGCAACACTGGCAAGATCACTCATCGGACCGGCAATTCTTCTTGAAATTATCCATCCGCTGATCACCGCTACTACAAGTGCTGTCAGTATAATGAGAAGCATTTCCTTCACTATAGGTTGCAGAGCGGCAGAGTAGCTGTCAAAGAACAGACTGGTTCTAACAACTGCAGTAATTGAATCTCCAATAACAACAGGAACTGCCGTATACAGCATTTCTCTGCCCAGGGTTTTGCTGAATCTTACCGACCGCCCCGGAACCCCGTTAAAGGCTGCAATAACTTCAATCCTTGTTCTGTGGTTTTCCATTTCATCGGGATCTTTTTCACTGTCTGCAACAACGGAACCATCTCTGTTGATTACAGTGATTCTTGTGTCCATTGTCGTTGCAACTTCGTTAACCAGAGAATTAAGAGCAGCAGATGTTGAGTCTGTAATGTAACTTTGCACAGCGGGAACAAGAGCGTATGCAGACCTGGTTAAATCCTCCATGGCTCGCTCTCTGGATGCAGATCTCAAGGTTGTAAAGACTACAGCAGTAATACCCACAGCAAGAAGAGCAATCATCCACACATACCCGCGCAGAATAGAATGAAGCAGAGAGGGAACCTGTCCTGATTCTGTATTCTGCATCAGACAGTCTCTTCCGCTCTGTAGCCAATACCCCGAACATTCTGAACAATTTCCGAAGCTGAACCAAGTTTTTCTCTGATGTTTCTTATGTGAACATCAACGGTTCTTTCAAACACAAACTTCTCACCGCCCCAGAGCAGACTAAGCAGTTCCGTGCGGGAAAACACCTTGCCTCTTCCCTCAAGAAGAATTCTCAGTATTCTGAACTCTGTGGAGGTAAGCTCTTTTAATTCTCCGTTAACCTTTAAGCGGAAAGTTTCAGTATCCATTTCCACAGCACCGCAGACAATGATGTTACCCCTTCTCTCTGCAGATTCGTGTCTTCTCAAGACGGCTCTAACCCTGGCTGTAAGTTCTCTTGGACTGAATGGCTTTGTTACATAGTCGTCTGCTCCCATTTCCAGCCCCGCCACTTTGTCGGCTTCATGACCAAGAGCTGTAAGCATTATTACAGGAAGATCCGGAATATCCTCAGATTCTCTGATCCTTACACAGATGTCTGTTCCCTGCATGTCTGGAAGCATGATGTCCAGGATACAGAGTGCCGGCTCATTCCCCGGAGAAAGCCATCTGAAAAAATCACTGCCGTTTTCAAAAGAAACTGTATCAAAACCTGCCCTCTTCAGATGGAGTTCTACCAGTTCTCTGATGTCCTGCTCATCATCGATTACTGCAATGGTAGTCACGATATATGCTCCGCTCCAGTTGGCAACAGGAATCTTGATTTCAAGCCGCTCCGGGAATTTTCCGAAACTGTATATCAGTCTCAATATCACCCAGTATCTTTACCTGAAACTTACCATACTGCTCGAGACAAGCCTGGTCAAACATGCCTGCCTGCAGAATTTCAACAGAAACTGTCCAGCGTACTGCCCTCCGGACGCCGGCCCCGCCATGCCTGGCTTGAGCCAGAGTAGATAACCTGCTTCGAGCCCTTCCCCGGGATATGGAATATTTTCCGTGCTATCCATTTCAGGGGATCTGCAACATCGAAGTTCCTGGTAGGGGCGGGGTGAAAGTGTTCTCCCTGGCAAAGCACGGCATCCGAACCTTCATCGAATGTCACCGTCTCAAGGAAGAAGGGAACCCTTGAGATCTATTAGTTCAGAACCTCACGACCGGTCTGATCATCGAACTATAATCATCCTCCCGGAGTCTATGAAATCACCGGCCTGCATGCGAACAACATAAAGCCCTGCACGAAGATCACTAATAACCGCTTCGTGCACACCAGCAGTCAGTGCGCTGTACATCAGCTCAGTAACAACTCTTCCGGAAATATCGTAAACAGTTATACAGACATCTTCAGTCTCAGGGATTTCGAATGCAACAAGCGCCATTTCGCATGAAGGATTTGGTACTGCACCATGCAAAGCATAATTATTTGTACCTGCTGATTCATCATCAACAATCGGAACAGGTGGCGCAACAGTGAACTGATCGCTCCAGCCGGAATGGCCGAGATCGTCTTCTATGTAGATCATGTACTCAACACCGGGAACCCAGCTCACCGGCACAGGACCGCTGAAAACCCAGGAGCCGGTGTTAGGAGCTGATGCTGCAAGAGTATCAACTAATACCGCTCCGTCGTAGAGAACAATGCTTACGCCATCGGAGTAAACACCTGTCCAGCTTACTGGAAGGTCCGTTTCATTTTGCATCCATATGGTTGAGCTGTCCGGTTCTATAACATGAAGATATGCATGCAGGCCGAGGCTGTGAGCAGCTCCTCCCGAAACCGCCACGAAACCCTCATTGGGCGCGGGCACATTGCACTGGCCGTAGCCGTTGTAACCCCAGGCCACTATCGAGCCGTCTGCCTTCAGGCCGAGGCTGTGATTATCTCCTGCTGCAACCGCCACGAAACCCTCATTGGGCACGGGCACATTGCACTGGCCGTAGCCGTTGTAACCCCAGGCCACTATCGAACTATCTGCCTTCAGGCCGAGGCTGTGATTATCTCCTGCTGCAATCGCCACGAAGCCCTCATTGGGCACGGGCACATTGCACTGGCCGTAGCCGTTGTAACCCCAGGCCACTATCGAACTATCCGCCTTAAGACCGAGGCTGTGAGAAGAACCTCCCGAAACCGCCACGAAACCCTCATTGGGCGCGGGCACATTGCACTGACCAAAGTTGTTGTAACCCCAGACCACTATCGAGCCGTCTGTCTTCAGGCCGAGGCTGTGATAATAACCTGCCGAAAGCGCCACGAAACCCTCATTGGGCGCGGGCACATCGCACTGACCGTGGTTGTTGTAACCCCAGGCCACTATCGAGCCGTCTGCCTTAAGACCGAGGCTGTGATAAGCTCCTCCTGCACCCGCCACGAAACCCTCATTGGGCGCAGGCACATTGCACTGACCCTGGGCGTTGTAACCCCAGGCCATCATCGAGCCGTCTGCCTTAAGACCGAGGCTGTGAATACTTCCTGCTGCAACCGCCACGAAACCCTCATTGGGCACGGGCACATTGCACTGGCCGTACTCATTGTAGCCCCAGGCCACTATCGAGCCGTCTGAACCTTCAGACACACCCGGCACAAGCAAAAACACAACTGCAGAAAGCAGAAGAACTGACAGATTTTTCACAATCAAACACCCCACCTCTGAATACTCATCTTAACCATATGTTATTCTTATGGTTATGGCAATTTCTTTAAACCACATGATTGAGATAATTCATATATTTTATCCCGTCAATACCATTGAAGAGGCGAATTTTTCTTTGCCTGATGCTTTCGGTAATATGCCCTGACGGTGTTCACAGCCCCGCCATGCCTGGCTTGAGCCAGAGTAGACAACCTGCATATACGATTCTTCAAGGGTATACATCTCCGACCAGGGGCAGCTGATAGTTCACTGATAAGGTCAGAATACTGTTTTCAGCTCACCCCAGGTTGTGTTATTCAGAGCAAGAGTTATTTCCGCATAGGCCCGGATAAAATAGTCACCGCTATCCAGGGGCTCCCACGATAAGCCATCAGAAAAGAAACTGTGAGTCCCAGGTGTACCATCACTCAGAATGGAAGGCCATCCCCCTGAACTCATCTCCGGGTTTACAAACACCCAGAATTCAGCCTCGCAGACAATGGCAGGGTCATAGGTTACAACAACAGGTGCATAATGCACTGCTGTGGTCTGAGTCTGATTGAGCAGGCTTATCGGGCAGGTAGAATCGCCGCTCCAGATTTCCGCGTAGAAATCGGATGTATCCCATGGATAGCTGGCGTGATGATAGAACCAGAATTCTACCTGGGAGACTATTGCACCAGCTCCTGAAGGATTGAAATCCTTTACATTGAACCAGACACCCCGATACATCCCGCCCCACGACAGCCATGCGGCAGTACCGTCATCGTAAACGAGCCATTCAGGATCCTTTTCCTGCACACTGCAGGGATCAACAGCGATCTGTCCTGCAGGGGCAGCAAACGAAACTGCGAATACAACAAGCATTGCTGCTTTCATAACAATTCTCCTTTCTCGTTCGTGTACTGTACGCAGAAGCAATTGCCGTACCAGAGAGTTTTCTTGCTGCACCGGAGCGTTTTATAGGGTATCGTTGAGAGGCTGCAGCCATTAATTATGGGATATTCTCCCTCTAGCGGGGAGTATTTCCCTCTATCAAGGTAACAGAATGTGTTCAGAGGTTCAGTTTTCCGTTCCGGTGTGCCCGAACAGCTGCGCCAGGGTGTTCATTGGCAAAAACAATCCTGTTCTGCCATCGTGTTTGTGCAGGTACTCAAAGCCGTATTTCAGATAGAACTGTTCTGCCTGTCGGTTAAGGCAGTATACAGTAACAGCATAGGCTCTCATGTGAGCGTTTACAGCCCAGATATGCTCAAGGGCCTTGATCAGTGTGATCTTCCCCAGCCCGGTGTTGTGGTATTTCTTGTGAACAGCCATCTGCGCCAGTAAATACACAGGTACAGGATAATATGGCAGTTTTGCGGCAAGTTCTGCTGGAAGGGTTTTTCTGCTTATAGAGCCGGGAGCAATGGTATAGAAAGCCCGGACAGAATACTTCCCGTCTGGAAGAGGCACCGAATCCGGCAGTAGCATTGTTGTACTGATCCCTGCCTTCATGTGCTTTGCAGCGTAAAACCGAATAAATCTGTCCAACTCCGGCTCGCCACAGTCAAATGAAGACCTGTCATGAACTGATTTACTCAGTTCAACGAATTCCATGCCGGGAATTATTCAGCTTCCTGTTCTCTTGTAAAGTCAAGCGCTCCCACCAGAGCACTGTTTGGTTTTCCTGCCTGTTCACATGCCTGCATAAAACGATCAAACACGTCATCCTCAACCACAACACCTGAATATTCACTTATCACTCTGGAGGAATCTTTTTCCATAAGCTTCACCACATACTCGGTGAGGCTTTTCAAACCGAGCAGGGCTGCTGCTTTTTCAGCTTTCGCCTTTATTTCCTCATCCAGTCGCATATCGAAACGGGCGGTTGCCATTTCATCTCCTTGTATTACGTACGGAAACATTCCGTACTGCAAGGCAGTATAAAGCGGTCGGGACATTGCGTCAAGATGTACGGTTGTTATCCGTACAACAGAGAGTGTTATCTGTGAAGTTGCTCCTCTGGTCCGAAAGAATGATTACAAGATCTGTTTTACAGGTTCTTCTCCTGTTTCTTTCATCCAGTGGAGAACAGACAGAACAATAACCGCAATCGCACCGGACAGAACAGCTGCAACTGTGGCCCATGCAGCACCTATCCCTCCCATTTTCGGGATGAGAATGATGTTGAGTGTAACATTTACTCCTGCCGACAGAAGAATACACCAGAAGGAATACTGTGGTTTGTTCATAGCCGAGCTGACTGTGGAAAAAATACTGCCAAAGGGTCTTACGAGCGCAAGCCCTCCGAGGATCGCGAGGATGGGCCAGTTCGCCGAGTATCTGCCGTGGTAGATGGTGTTGATTATCTGAACAGGAAAGATCACAAGAGCTGCAACAACAGGCAGCTGGATCAGCTCTACAATAGCAACAGCTTTCATGGATCTCTTCATTACAGTCTTTCTGACACCGCTGGTCCAGTCGTGGGATATAGCCGGCATAAGGATCATGTTTGCCGCAGCCGAGACCATAACCACCATAGAGGTAAGAGCTCTTGAAGCACTGTATGCAGCCACATCTTCCGGGGGAGCCAGTTTGCCCAGCATCAGAATGTCTGTTCTCGTGTAGATAAAGCCTGCGAAACTGGTACCAAGCGAGTAGGCGGCAAACTTCAGCACACGCTTCAGAGAGGCCCTGTTCACTCCTGCCGCCGGATCGAAAAGATGTCGGGCATTCCATGCATTGAACAGGAATGCTCCTGTATTCGCCAGAACAGTTGCCTTCAAAACCTGAACAGCCCCGGTAAGAACGCCGGTGTATATCAGCCACCCAACTATCCCTCCCCGAATGAGAAAAGACAGAATATCGGCTTTCATGACCTTCACAGTACTCAGCTTCGTAAGAAGAAGGTGTCTGGGAATCTGAGACAGTGCCCCTGTAACAACCACCAGAGCAATCACAGGAGGGATACCTGAAAGCTGTATTTCAGGGTAGAAAGAGTTTATCAGGTCACCGAACAGCAAAAGCCCTGCAGCGGTGATCAAACTGAATACAAGTGTAACCAGCATAGCCGTGTTGGCTGTGGCGGATGTTTCTTTGCTGCTTTTCTCACTGCCCAGTTTAAGAAGAGCACTGAGTACAAAGCCGCCGCCGAGAAGACCACCAAACAGTTCTATTGAACGGGAAAGGGCATACACCGCATAGGCGTTATCCGGCAGGTATCTTGCGATGAGTATGGAAATTACACCCCACATAGCAAGGGAACCCTGGCTTACAAGCGCGGGAAATCCAAGATTCAGTATCTTACTTTTTTTCAGTACCATTCCCCTGCCTGCGGAACTGGTTTCTGACATCTGCCAGTACACCTTTCACGAAGGGACCTGATTCCGGAGAGTCAAGGACAGATCTGAACCATGTGAGAAAAACTATCCACACTATTGAGAGAATGAAGGCGACAGCTACATGTGTTATCACCATAACGGCCCTTTTAGGATACACCCTGAGGTATTCAGGTGCCGGCGGTACGATTATTTCTATTGTGGGACTTTCCTTTGATTCCTCAATACGCAGGTTTTCCAGCTCCTGCCTGAGGAACAGGTACACGGCGCTTCTGGTTTCTATGTCCACCACAAGGTTTTCGTACTCGCGCATGTAGGCGGGCATACTGTCCATTACCGGAAAGATACTCATGGAGTCTCCTGAAGAAGACCTTACCCTCAGCGCATCTTCCAGATACCTGTACTGCGCACTGGCCTGGCTGTATATGGCACTTCTTGACGAAAGATTGCCGGAAAGCCCCTGGAGCACCGCACCTGCGGAAACCATTTCACTCTCTATGGAAGCCATAACATCCATCATGCTTGAGGCCTGCTGTTCCGGGAAGATCAGGCCTGTTCTGGCTCTGAAAGATTCCATGGCATCTCTTGATGCTTCAAGCGAGTCCTGAGCAATGGAAAGAGCACTTTCAGTCTGAATTCGGCTTCTTCTGGCTCTGCTGGTAACAAGAGTTAAAAGCTCCTGGTTGGCAAAGTCCACGATGTCGTTCACAATGGCGGCAGCTTCCGTTCTGGTTCTGCCCTCGGCGGTAATAAATATTATTCCCTCTGGTGAAAGGGTTACAGAAAAGTGTTCCCCGAATTTCTTTGTGGCTTTTTCCATACTGTTTGCCCGGTATCTGTTGATGAGATCATACTTCAGTATGATTCGTTCCTGTATTCTCCGGGAACCCAGGATCTGTGTTGCAAGGGTAATATCAATTCCTGCAGGCTGGGGAAGCACTCCGGAACCAAGAGCCCCCATAACACCCATCGCATCTCCCAGACCCAGCGCTCCGGCAGAGGCAGACAGAGAAGAAGAGGTAGACCCGGGAACGATAGCCGCTGCCCATGCACTCCATCTCGGGGTTCTGGTCAGTGCCCACACGGAAGACAGCACAGCAACAACAAAACACAGAACAACAATACTCCGGGCACTGGCAGCTACCTGTTTCACAACCCTGCCTGTGAACTTCTCTGAAACGGTTTTATCTGACATCACTACCTACCTCGACAGGTTGATGATCACAGAGGTAATTCCCACAACTGTAGCAAGTATGCCTATTTCCTGTGCATGCTGAGCCACCCAGTTGTACGGAACCTCTATAACATCACCTGGAAGAACTTCTGTTTCCAGCGCCTCATCTCCAGAGGCAAGAACAACACCATTTCTTGTAACTGTAGTGCCTCCAATATTGGCATTGTAAACTTTTCCTCCGGCTCTTTCAACATAAACTCTTGCAGTTGCGCCAGGAGTGTACGAGATAATACCACGCTGGTGAACAGCCCCTGCAACATAGATATCATTGCCCTCCACCACCAGCCGGAGAGTGTCACCAGCCTCAACCGGAGTCAGAGAAAACCCCTGATTTTTTACCCACACAGGGGAAGTGCCGCGGCTGGTTATCAGAACGCTCCTTGCAAGATCAATGTTACCGGATATACCACCGATTCTGTACATCAGATCTTCCACAGTTTCCCCTGGAACCGCATCCCATGTTTCAACCTCGGGAACCGCATAGGCATCGTTGTAGTTTCTGATACCAGGCCTCACTACATACACTGGAGAGATCAGAAGTTCGAACACAACGCCGGCACCACCATCAACAAACGGATCGCACACCGGTTTTCCTGTGAGTGGATCAAAGTGCAGATCCACATACACTGAATCCCCTTCATCAGTGATCATCCATCCAGTTCTGGAAGAGTAGGAGGACATTCCTCCAGCGGCGCTTACCAGATCGCTGACACGGTTAATGGCGTACAGTGTATACCTGCCAGGATGTGCAACCATACCGGTGATCCAGACTCTCACAGTTCTTGGCTGCAGAAGGGAAAGGCCAACTTCCACATGGCTGTAATACCTCCGTGTAAGTGCCCTGAGAGCCTGTTCAGCCTGGTTGATGGTAAGCCCGGTGACACTTAGCTGGCCGACACCGGATACCTGTATTTTTCCATCTCCGGAAACCTGGCTCGTGGTTATGGATCCCAGCCCGGAAACCATCATTACTTCACTGATTCCACCCTCAACAACAACCTGCAGAACATCTCCGGCACCAAGAATGTATTCGTCCCTGTCTACCGATTCAAAAATTGAAAACTGAGAGGCCTGTACCTCCGGTGCGGATGAAACATCCTCAGGCAGTTCACCTGGAACAGAAAAAAGAATAAGAAAAAGTGCAAGCATTACAGAACCGTTCTTCTGAAGTACTCTATAGTTTCTTTCAGCCCGTCTTCAAGGGATACTTCCGGTTTCCAGTTCAACACACTGCCTGCAGTTGTGATGTCCGGCTTTCTTACTTTCGGATCATCCACTGGAAGATCCCTGTAGGTAAGAGAGCTGGCACTTCCAGCAAGCCTTATCACTTCAAGAGCAAACTCCTTTACCGTCATTTCATTTGGATTTCCAATGTTTACAGGATCGTGGTAACCGCTCTCCATAAGCGCGATAAGTCCGTTAACCGTATCGGAAACAAAACAGAAACTTCTGGTCTGTTCGCCGTCACCGAAGATTGTGAGATCTTCATTTTTCAGGGCCTGACACACAAATGAGGGAACAACGCGGCCGTCATCCGCCCGGTTGCGCGGCCCGTATGTATTGAAGATCCGTGCGATTCTTGTGTCTACACCGTGGGTTCTGTGGTAGGCGAAAACAAGTGCCTCAGCATACCTCTTGGCCTCATCGTACACTCCTCTGGGGCCTACAGGGTTAACATTTCCCCAGTAGCTCTCCGGTTGGGGATGTACCAGAGGATCACCGTAAACTTCGCTGGTTGAAGCAAGCAGAAGCCCCGCGTTTTTTTCTTTTGCCAGACCCAGGGCCTTGTGTGTACCCAGTGCACCAACCTTCAGCGTCTGAATGGGATACATCAGGTAATCAATAGGGCTGGCCGGGGATGCCATGTGGAAAATAAAATCGATATCTTCGGGAATGTATATGTACTCGGTGACATCGTGGTTTATGAATTTGAAATCGCTTCTTCCCGCCAGATGTGAGATGTTGTCTGTGCTGCCTGTTATAAGGTTGTCCAGAGCAATTACAGAGTGGCCCTTCTCAAGAAGCCTGTCGCTTAGATGGCTTCCTATAAATCCAGCTCCTCCGGTTACCAGTATTCTCATTTATCGGATCCTTTCCGAGTTCTCAAGTTTTTCTGAATACATCTTCCTGTAATACTCGCGGAACTCACCGGATTTAATCGATTTCCACCACTGCGAGTTCTCTCTGTACCACTCAACTGTTGCGGAAATACCGGCTGCGAAATCCGTTTCAGGTTTCCAGCCCAGCTCCCTCTGCAGCTTTGAAACATCAACAGCGTACCGCCTGTCGTGTCCCGGCCTGTCTTCCACATGCCGGACAAGGTTCCTGTCGGCACCGGTAGCTTCAATTATAGCGGTTGTAACTTCGGTGTTGGTTAATTCCTGCCCGTCTCCCACATTGTAGATCTGCCCGGCCCTGCCTCGCTCCAGCACAGCGACAAGAGCACTGCAGTGATCGTCAACAAACAGCCAGTCTCTCATGTTTTCACCGTCACCGTACAGGGGCAGCTTCTCTGCTTCGAAAGCATTGGTAATAAACAGAGGGATCAGTTTCTCCGGATACTGGTACGGACCGTAGTTGTTTGATGCCCTTGTAACGGTAACCGGGATTCCGAAGGTTGTAAAGTAGCTCATTGCAAGCAGTTCTCCCCCTGCCTTCGATGCGGAATAGGGGCTTCTTGGGCAAAGCGGGTCTCCCTCTCCGGATCGACCGCTCTCTACACTTCCATACACTTCGTCAGTGGAGATCTGCAGAAACATCTTTCTGGAATCGTCCTTCCGGAATTCCTCCAGAAGAACCCTGACCCCCTCAATGTCTGTCTTTACAAAAGAAGATGGATCATCTATGGAACGATCCACATGGGTTTCAGCGGCAAAATTAACAACACCGCTGCAACCGTCCATGGCTTCGCGGACCGCTTCCGGATCGCAGATGTCTCCCTGTATGAATCTGTATCCAGGTGAACCCTCAAACTCTGAAAGGTTTTCTCTTCTGCCGGCGTAGGTTAGTTTGTCAAGCACTGTAACCGACCACCCCGGGCGACGGCTCATAATGTATCTGACAAAATTGGTTCCTATAAAACCCGCTCCTCCGGTAACAAGAAGATTCATCGGATTTCCTTTCTTATCCCCGCTACACCTGTGTCTGCTTTCAGAAGACTGCCGATACCTGCGCCCTCCCCTCTAAATATAGCATTATTCAGGTTGTCACATTACCCTATCTTACAAGAGCAAACTTAAGCAGAGCTGACTCCAGACCAGCCTGTTCCAGCTGCAGAAAATAAACTCCTGACGCGGCAGGGTGCCCCTGGGTATTCAAACCATCCCAGGCAATGTCTTCACGGCTGGATGAGGAGAACCGCCACACAAGATTTCCCGCAACATCAAAAACACTTACCTCTGCCGCAGTGTCCGGTATACCAGCCACCCCCAGGATATCTCCGCGGCCTGGAATAAATGGATCCGGGTAAACCACCGCGGAGGAACCGTCACCGGTCAGGCCTTCACCCAGTCTGCCTCTCCAGAAACCGTGGTCGGTGGCAAGCCAGAGGTAACCGCGATTGCTGTCTGCTGTTATGTCGTAAATTGTCCCCTCTGCCAGAGGGCTGTTGAATGTGGTGTATTCCTCTAAAGTTCCTGTAGCCCTGAAATACCTCTTCAATCCCTCGCCGGTGGACAGCCACACACTGCCAAGACCGTCACACTCAAGGGCGGTAACGCCGGTAGTGATCTGCTCTACCTCTGTAACTGTGCCGTCGCTGAGGTAAGCAAGCCCCGACGCGGTACCGATGTAAACAGTTCCGGATCTGTCCTGTGCCAGAGAGGTAACAAGAGATGATGGAAGACCATCCTGCACTGTGTATGTTTCCCTGACGGTCTGCATATAGATATCAATGTAAGCCAGCCCCCCATCTGTACCGGCCCAGCAGTACCTGTCTCCTTCGGGCAGAACCGCGTTGACTTCCTTGCTCGGAAGCCCGTCTGCCCCTGTGATGTCCGTAAAGGATATGGAACTGGAATCTCCCGGTGCCCATTTCAGCCGGCAGACACCGCTGGGTTCTGTCTCCTCCAGAGTTCTGTGTCCAAACCACACCGTGGTCTCATCGCCCTGCTCCGCGCAAAAAACTCTGTTGTTCAGAAGTCCATCGCTGCTGTTGAGGTGAATTGTGCGGTCTATGGTTTCATTCTGCCATGAAAGCCAGTCCACACCGTGTCCTATTGATGAAACAAACACTCCTTCACCGGAAGGGCAGATGGCAAAATTCTGGTTGATATCGGTCATGAACTGACCGAGCTGCTGCCATTGCTGATCGGTCAGGACGGAGACTCCCGCTCTGTTGCTGGAAACCCAGACGCTGCCGTCAGGCAGAATTGTGCAGTCCCGGAGATCATTCGAAGCCGGTCCAAAGTCCGGAAGATTTCTCCGCCAGGAACCATCCTCCAGGAGAAGAGCAATACCGGCTCCTGAAAGCCTGTTGTCCGCATAGGTGTTGGCCAGTACACCGTAAAGCCTGTTCCCTTCCCATACCAGACCTGTAAGGGCATTCCCATTGAGATTGGAAGAGTACTGGTGCCATTCACCGTCATGCAGAATAAAACACTGGTTGGTACATCCTGCCGCCAGACCTCCGGAACCCCAGGCCAGAGAAGAAATATTCCCACTGGGAAACAGATCGTCCCGGACCCACGGCTGGCCGGGAACCTTTGAAAAAAGCCCTGCTGCCGTAGCCGCCCAGAGGGTATCATTCTGCCACTCCATCGCCGCCACAGATACCGCATCAATATCCTGCAGGGTCCATGAACTCTCCTGGTGCGGATCTGCGGACCTGGGAAGAAAAACAAGCCCTGCAGTCGTTCCGACATACAGCCCGGAATCGGAAGCAGAGAGGCAGGTAATGTTGTCAGAGGGAAGACCTCCACCTGTTGAAAGGGCATTAAAGGTCTCGAAGAACCCGACCTCTTTGATACACAGCCCCTGTGTGGTTGCGACATAGATGAAGGAATCGGGCATGGTCTGGTTTATTCCCAGATTCAGCGGAAGCCCGTCAATCTGGTTGAAACTGGTTTTGGAACCGTCAGGCAGGAAAACATCTATTCCGCCTCCGTTCATGGATACCCAGAGATTTCCGGAATCATCACGGGTTACATCAGATACACGGTCGTACGAGAGCCTTCCAGGTGATGTCCAGCCTGAATCAGGTACAAGGGTGTTCTCTTCAGCAGAGTAGTGTGAAAACAGAAGACCGCCTGAAGTAGCTGCAAGAACAACCTCCCCGCTGGTGATAATTCCATTTCCTCCGCCATAGTGAGGGAAGTGTTCCCATTCCGTAATTCGTCCAAAGAGAACAGCGATAACAAAGAAAACACTCACAATCTTTCCTCCCACCATTGATAAAGCATCTTCAGACCTTTTTCTATCGGAATCTTCTGCGTCCAGCCCAGAGACCTCAATTTTTCAGAGCTGCCTACCTGCCGGAACTGATCCTGTTTCCGGAGAAGACCTGGGTCTGTAACAGCACGGTATTCTGCTCCGGAAATACTGATAATCCGTGACAGGAGATCCCCTATGGAAAGCCCATTGCCTGAACACACATTGTAAACCTCACCTGATATACCCTCAGCGAGCAGACAGGCGTAGGCCGTTACCACATCATCAATGTAGAGATAGTCTCTTACAGCAGTAAGGTTTCCGGTACTGATCTCTGTGTTCTCTCCCGAGAGTATAATCCGCCTGCAGAAAGAAGGCAGCACGAAGTGACCTGCCTGGCCTGGTCCAAAGTGAGGAAATGACCGTGAGATAACATGGTGTATACCTGAGGAGGCCAGCAGTTTCTCTGCCTCCAGCTTGCTCTTCCCGTAGGGATTACCGGGTTCAATCAGGGAATTCTCTGTCAGTATTTCTTCAGACGGACGGTAGACTTCCGCGGAACTGGCAAGCAGGAACACAGCCCCGGGGGAATATTCCCTCACCCACTGCGCAACGCTGTGTGTACCCCCTGCATTGACTTTCATCACCTTGTCTGCGTCGGACATGGAATGGGCAACCGAGCTTAGACCTGCCAGATGTACTACATACTGTACTTCCCCTGGAAAGGAGGAAGGCGGGCCGGGAAGTTCCCATTGAATCCTTTTCACACCTGGAGGAGCATAGAAATCCGCAGTGCTGTCTGCGGCTATATCGCCTTCCCCCAGCTGAAACATATCCATAAGCCGCCGGCCGACAAATCCACCGGCCCCGGTTACAAGAATCGGGCCATCTTTCAAAGTGAATCCAGCTGCTTTTCTGCTCAAATCCGTTCTCCCAGTTGTCTGATCTCCCGCCGCAGAACAATTCCCGTATTCCTTCTGACTCTGTCAGTTACATATTCGATAAGGTGCATCACATCCGAACTTGTGGCACCGCCTGCGTTTTCGATAAAGTTGGCATGTACTCTGGAGACCACCGCTCCCCCTGTTCTGTACCCTTTCAACCCGCAGTCTTCAATCAGTTTTCCCGGCGGAGGTCCGTTATCAGGACGGCGGAAAACACTTCCGGCATTGGGAACATCAAGGGGAAACTTCCGCCTTCTCAACTGCAGAATCTCCCTCGCCTCCCTGCGAAGTTCACCGCTGTTTCCCACTGCCCTGGAGAGCCGCAGCGTTGCGCCGAGAACAACGGCACCGTTTTTCTGAAATACACTGGTTCTGTAGGCGAAACCGCACTCCTCCGCGGTAAGATACTCAATTGCACCGCCTGGATGAAGCACTCCAACTTCTTCAACGAGATCGGAAATACTTGATCCGTACGCACCTGCATTCATAAAAACAGCTCCGCCAACAGTACCGGGAATACCCACGGCAAAAACAAGACCGGTTAGATCGGTGGAGCAGGCAGCTCCAGATACAGAGGGAAGGTGCGCGCCACCGCCGGCAGTGACCAGGTTCCCTTTGAATGAATACTCTGTAAAATCTCCCTTCAGTAGAACAACAACACCGTGCCACCCTTCAGACGGTGCGAGTGTGTTGGATCCTTTCCCGAGAATCACCCATGGAAGTGATCTTTCCCGAAGCAGGTTAAGTACCTCTGCAAGTTCCTGTTCCGATGTTACAGCACAGGAAGCGGTGTAACCGCCTATACCCCATGTTGTGAAATCCGAGAGTCTGATCACTTTGAACCGGTCCGGCGCGGCCTGCATAGCTTTGTCAAATATCATTTTCTGTAGTCTCCCCCGCGGAGTCCGATCAAACATGCTCCAACCGCCAGGTATGTAAACAGAACCTGCGGTCTGCGGTGTTTCTCCATAAAAGCAAGCACAGCCCTGTAAACCGGCGAGAACAGAGCTATCCTTGTAAGTATTCTCATGGGAAACAGATACGCCGGTTTTGAAAAAACAGGCTCCACCCAGCGGCTTCCCAGAAGCCCCTTTATCTCCGGGTGTTTCTGCAGTGTGTACTTCAAACCGGTACCACCGTACTCAAGCATCTTCCCGGAATGCTGTGTTACTGTAACGCTGTCCAGATGGTTGACTGAAAGAAGAGGGTCCCAGTAAAAGGAAACACCCATCTGCTTCAACCGGTAGCCCATCTCCGTGTCTTCGCCTCCGTAACGATCTATGGCCGTATCGAACCCACCGGCCTGCTTCAGCAGGGTTGAGGTAACAGACAGATTCCCGGTGATGAAATAATTCCACGGAAATTCTCCAGGAGGGGAATCCCCCATGGCCCTGGTATCAAACCATTTCTGCCATGGCGTTGCGGTTTCACCCCAGGCGTTTACCCTCCTGCCCATCACAACATCCGCACCGGTTTTTTCCCTTACCGCCAGATGCTCTCTTAAAAGCGAGGGTCCAAATTCCAGGTCGCCGTCCATCAGCAGAGCCACGGAAGCTTCAGAAGCCATGTACGCGCTGTTTCTCGCGGCTGGTCTGTTTCCTCCGGGATTTATTGCCACAACTTTCACCGAGCAAAGATCAGGCAGACTTTCAAGCTCCTGCAGGAATTCCTCCTGCACAGCAAGGTCACTTCCATCATCCACTATCACCAGTTCCCAGGGTTTTTGAAGATCCTGTGCCGCAAGGCTTGCGAGAAACTTTCTGAATCTGTCACCGCCGTTTCTTACCGGAACCTGTACGGAAATATCAAAGCTCATGGCTGTCTCCCCCTGGTGCTTCAAGCACATCGCCGGTCCCCAGTTTCCTTAGTACATTGATGATGGTCACCGTCACCGCGGTTCCAGCAAGTACGGCAATCACCCTGTACAAAGGGGACAGCCCGGACAGAGGCCCGGAAAACACAGGAACGATTACCATTATCACCACAGCGGGAAAACTCACAGGAAAAACCTTTCTTCCTATCCAGAACAGAGAAAGTGCCATGAACATGTTTGTTGCCAGAGTCGCGAAAGCTGCTCCGACAGCACCGGCCACCGGTATGAGACGAAGGTTGAACCCTATGTTCAGAACAGCACCGAAAGCGGTCATCCAGCCTATGTACTTCGTCTGACCGGTGAGCAGAGGTGCGGTCTGCGAGATGGTGAAAAGGGCATACATTGCGGCAGATCCGGCAATCCACGGAAGAACTCTTGCAGCTGGAAGCCACTCCGCCCCTCCGAAAACCGATACTATCTCGTTGGACAGTATCGCAAGAACCATGGCAGCCCAGTTAACTGTAACCATGAACAGAAGACCGCTTCTTCCCAGCTCGTCCATTCTTCCGCCCTGTTTTTTCTTTCTGAAGATGTACCGGTGCCAGGCCATGCTGAAACCCAGTGTCAGCGGTGCCAGTATAAGAACTGCTCTCCCGGCCCATTCGTACCACCCGCTCTGTGCCATATCGGTGGAAATTGTTCGAAGCATGAACATATCGGCGCTGGAAAGAACCAGCAGCGCGAGGCTTGCCGGTACAAGGGGCAGGCTGAATGCCAGCATTGTTCCTGAAAGATGTTCCGGAGGCTTTTCCCCAGACGATTTTCCGGTGAGTCTCCACATAAACACAAAAGAAAAAACCACAGCCAGAACAGTTGGTATCCACCTGGCCTCAAGAAAAGACTTTACAGCACCTCCGGCAGCCGCCGTTCGAAGCAGAAGGAACAGCAGAACCAGCGACAGCATGCCTCTGGCGAACTGAATAGCAAAGTAAGTGCCTGCCATTCCCTGTGCTCTCGGCATTGAAAGAGCAACCTGCAGAAGAGCAACAGATCCGCCCAGGGCAAGTGCGTGAAGGAACAGTGATGCATCTGTGACATGAAGCAGACCGGCAATTTTATCGCCAAAAACAGCAACGAGTACCGCTGACACAAAGAGAGGGGCAAGGGGAAACAGAATAGAACGCGCGAGAACAGCCCGGTGGGCATCTGTACGGTGCCATGCTCTTATTATTGACGCCGGAAGACCAAGGACCACAATCCCCGCGATTATCTCGCTTACAATTCTTATAACGCCAAGCTCTCCGGCCTGTTCCGGCGTTAGAAATGTACTCATGAACGGCAGGAAAGCGAACTGCACCAGACCGCTTACCACCATTGCGAGCGCGTAAAGAAGGGTCTCTTTTGCCAGGTCTCTCTGCCCTGTCTGCGACATTATTCCGCCCACCCCAGCTCTGCGTATTTCGCGTGCATCTGACTGGCAACAGTTTTCCAGTGGTGTGTTTTTCTTATCCAGCCCGGACCGGAGGCGGCGTATCTGCTGCGGAGCTGACTGTCGAGAATCAGTCTGCGGAGAACGGCTTCCAGATTGTGGGGTTCAGCAAGAGCAAACGGATGATCCGGTATAAAGTTCTGATAGGCCTGCGACAGGTTGGTAACGGTACAGACTCCCATGGCAAGACTCTCCAGAGAGTTAACACCGTAGCCCATGTCTCCGCTGGCAATCTGGTCTACTGCTATGTGACACTGTGATTTCAACCTCAAAGCCTCCTGGTGAGGCATGTTTTCTATAAGAACCATTTCAACAGGCAGCGTTTCAGAAAGCTTCTCAACGACTTTGATAATTGTGTCTGTACCTTTCACAGACCTTATTCTGGGGGCGTGACAGATCTTTATGATTTCTCCTGAAGGGTTTGCGGCAGGCACCATGGAACTGTCGAAAGGCAGAAACAGGTACTCCAGCTCATCGTACCTCTGGAACAGATCAAATTCGCAGGTGGTATGAAGCTCTGTGGCATCCCACACCGGTTTTATAGCCCCCCTCATCCGCAGATCAAGACCGTGGTAGTTGGAAACTATGTGCTTTCCTGCGGCTCTCAGCTTCTTAACATCTCTTCCATCTCTGAAAAAACTCATTCCCCCTTCAAGAACATGTATGTCAAAATCGGAAAATCCATACTTCCTGTAAGCTCTGCTAACAAGCGGAGACCACAGCAGATCACGGAGAGGCATCAGTATTCTCTCTGCCCTTGAAGGTTTCCAGAATATCCTCTGCGTTGTTCCTGTGAACGGTACCCGAAGACTCCCGCTTCGAATAAGCCTCTTTACCTTCCACAACCATTCCATCGGTCCGACGAAGGGCAGGTTAAGACAGATATCCTCCGGGTACTGATTCTTCGCCCTGTAAAAAGTTACAAGCCTGCTCTCGTGCCCCAGGGCACGATGTCCCTGTACAAACAGTGTAAGGATCCCGGTGTAATTCTGCGGAGACAGGTGAAGAATTTTCATGCCCTTTTCCACCTCTTTCCCTTCTCCGCATACAACAGCAGAGCAGCACCAGCGGCCATCTGCGCAAGAGCACCGGGTATTCCGGCGGCGTGGTAGCCAAGCAGGTCGGGGTGTGTAAAATCGGGATGGAGTACTGTGTGCAGCAGAGGTGACCGGCGCGGCGACCACACAACGGCCTGCCTTGACTGGGAGTCAAATTCATCGGCACCCAGACGCTGTTCAAGGGCATTGGTATCGGTAATACCTGCGGCAACGGTTATCAGTACAGACACAACAGCAAGCACCCTGAACAGCTTACCACCTGTCCCCGGACGCATGAGCGGCATAAAAAGAACCGGAACAACCATGAACAGAAATCTCGGACCCCAGCCTGTTCCCCCTGTCCAGTCATGAAGAAAACCGTGAAGAACAAGGGAAAAGACAAAAGGGCTCCAGAACCGCCAGTCTCCACAGTAAAAAATAGCAAGAATAGTAAGCGGAGCATACCAGAACAGCCCTTTGCCCGGGCTCAGCAGAAGCCCGGGAATTCCACGGCTGAACATATCCAGAGCAATGGCAGGGTCCTGAGAATGTCCATCTGAAAGAACAGAGCCGAAACGGTAAAAGTTGTATCCGAGAATTCCCAGAACAAAGGGAAATGCCCCTGCAGCCGCGAAAGCGAACTTCTCAAGGTTTTTGTTTTCCGTCCAGTAAACAGGTAGAAGAACAATTGAATCAGGACGGACCAGAAGAGCCGCACCCAGCAGAATCCCTGCGGCAAACCACCTGTCTGTCTGCATCAGCCACGCTCCCCACAGAGCAAGGGCTGCGGCTGTTGTAACATCGTAGGGCATTCTGCCGTAGACAAGGGCCATGGTACCCACCATAACCGCTAGAAATCTGTTCAATCCAACGGGGCCCATAAACCCCTCGGCCAGCTTCTTTACAGCAAGAACAAGAAGAACACTTGCAACTGCGCCTGTAAAAGCTGCCGCCACCTTACCGGCTGCAAGCCCCAGAACCAGCCCTATTCCCGCCGCAGGCAGAAGAACAACGGAGTAACCTGGTGCATGGGGAACATAGCTGTCGGATCTTACACCGGATACCAGCCAGCCGTCTTCAGCGGTAAAAAGGTCGCGGGTTCCGTAAACAGACTCAGCAACCTGATACTGCGCAGCAACATCGGTTGTCATCAGCCGTCCGCCGAAGAATATGATCAGAAGACCGCTCCATGCAGCTATTGTGCGAAGATCCATGGAGATCAGATCTTGCCTGTGAAGGTATTTCTGAACTGCCCTCTTGCGGAAAATGATTCCTTGAACCTGCACAGGCCGTAGTTGACCTCCATGTTCAGTGTGTAGGTTCCAAGGTCAAGGTAGTGATATCCCATCTTTCTTGCCCAGTTGATAACTTCACGGTAAACAATGTTCACGGGACGAAGGGCCTGATGCTCTTCATTGTGGGATATGTAAAAAGCAAGGGTTACCCGGGGGTTGCAGTGGAACATTATCATTCCGGCGTAAACCTTTCCGGAATCATCCACGGAAATAAACTGTTTCACCCTGCCTGCGCCCAGCAGATCATCCAGAAGCTTCAGCTCTTCCAGCGTGTGGGTAGGCTTTACATTGTGCCTCTGTTTCAGGTTGCTTTCAAGAACAGGGTAGAACTTTGAAAAATCGTTGTCTTCCACCACGCGCAAACCTGATTTTACAGCCTTGCGAACCCCTCTTCTCGCCGACTGGCTGAAACCCAGGTCTATTTCCTCGCCAAGCCTTCTGAGATCTATAACCGCGGTGAGTTCCCTTTTCCTGTAGCTGAAACCGTTTTTGATAAGGGAGAAATCAATGTAGTTGTGAGGCCGTCTGAAATAGGGTAAAGGCGGCAGCGTCATCTCTATTCCTTTGAAACCCTGCTGCCTGCAGTACTTTATAAGTGCATCTGTAAGCTTCTCCACCTTGTCAAGACCCAGACTGTCATCAAGAACAGGGCCGCCGTAGGAGGCTCCCGGATAGCTTCTGAACCACGCACCGTCATCCCACTGCGAAACCGCTCCCGGAATAAAAGCCATTGTTTTCCCGGAACCGCTTTCAACCACAAGATGGTGATTGTCAAATCTGCCTTCAGGGTGATAATCCAGAAAACTCGGCGAATGGAATACTGTTCCGTTGTTTGATCTTTCAACAAAAGCCACCCATGCCGCTCTGTCCTGTTTCAAAACTCTTCTTATTCTGATACTCATCGCACCACCGATATTCTTGCCGGGTAGACAACATCGTTAACGGTAACAAGAACCATGTATACTCCACTGGCAACCTTGTTTCCGTCCAGACTTCCATCCCATATCCAGCTGGACACAGACTGCGCGCTCACAGTTCCCGCGTGTGAGCCGTCCAGCCCGAAAAATTCCACCGTCACCGGACTATCCTCGTCCACACCGCACAATCTCAGCTGATCTTCTCCACTGATAAACGGCTGGGGATAGAATGATACACCGTTCCCCGTGCCACCGGAGTCTCCTGTCTGATTTACCAGCCACAGTCCTTCAGCTGAAGAAAGATAAACTCCTCCGTTAACAGGATCTGTAGCGGAATACTCCCACAGATACTGCGGCGACTCCACAAAATCACTGTTCAGGCTGTTGTAAACACTTACCTGGCCGTCTGATATTCTGTAAACTCCAGCCTCCCCCATACACCAGATCCTTCCCCTGGCATCAAGAGCCATTGTCTTTATCTGTTCTGTAATACTCTGATACTGTGTAAAGCCACTCCCGGTCCACAGCGCCAGACCCTCTGCCGTTCCGGCAAGAAGCCCGGTGCCCGGGACTTTCAGGAAACAGAATACCTCACTGGAGGGAAGACCGGATGCTGTGGAAAATGCCTGCCCCGAACCGGGATACCATGAATCATCT
>QNDR01000001.1 GCA_003646025.1 Candidatus Fermentibacterota bacterium | reverse complement strand
GTCAAGAACGTAAGGACGGTTTGTGGCTGCTATAACTATCACACCCTGATTGTCTGCGAACCCATCCATTTCAACAAGACGAGCGTCCAGAGTCTGTTCTCCTTCGTCCTGCCCTCCGCCAAGACCTGTACCCCTCTGACGCCCTACAGCATCAATCTCGTCTATAAAGATAATACTGGGAGATTTTACCTTGGCCTGAACAAAAAGATCACGGACTCGGCTGGCTCCCACTCCTACAAACATCTCCACAAAGTCTGACCCGCTCATGGAAAAGAAGGGTACTTTCGCCTCTCCGGCAACAGCCCTTGCAAGCAGGGTTTTTCCGGTTCCAGGAGGTCCGATAAGAAGAACACCCTTGGGTATCTTTCCCCCGAGTTTCTGAAATTTGGCCGGTTCCTTTAGAAATTCAATAACTTCTTCAAGCTCCTGCTTCGCCTCATCGCAGCCTGCCACATCCTCAAATGTATTCTTCGGCCTGTCACCGGTAACCAGTTTGGCCTTGCTTTTTCCGAAGCTGAACGCCTGACCGCCACCGGACATTCTTCTCATTATGAATATCCAGAGAATTATGAAAAGCAGAATGGGACCAATGTTGATAAGAATAGCCATGAGACCATTGGGACCCCGGCCTGAAACATCAACGCCGTTTTCGCTTAGCAGATCAATAACACCGGCGTCTTCGAAAGGAATAAAGCTGGAGTATTTCAGATAATCCTGTGAAGATTCTCCGTCACTGACCGTCTGGGGTGAGCGAAATTCTCCCTCTACCTCGCCACCGGTGGAAAGAACTGCACTCTTTATCTTCCCATCACGGGCGTAGTCAAGCAGTTCCGAATATGTAACAGAAGCCCTGTCTGAACCCGAGCCGAGAAATATCACAAGCACATAGGCGAGAAGCCCCAGCATAACCCACATTGTAACGGTACGGAAACTGCATCCTCCCAGACCAGGGGGAGGAGTGGGCATGGGGTTCTTCTTCTTGTCGCGAGGCGTCTTGTTTTCACTCACTGTGCGTGTTCTCCGTTTCTTCCCTCAACGCAACGATATCAGGCAGATTTCTCCAGAAACCGCCTGGCCCGTCAAGCCCGTATCCCACAACAAATCTGTCGGGGATAGTAAAGAGGGTTCTATGCAAATCCACTTTCACAGTTCTTCTGGACGGCTTATCAAGAAGAACGACGCTGCGGATTGATTTAGGGTTTCTTGATTTCAATAATTTCTGAATATATGCCAGTGTAAGGCCGGTGTCTACAATATCTTCCACAACAAGAACATTCCTGCCATGCAGAGGGAAGGAAGTATCAAGGGTAAGACGAACCTCCCCGGACGAAACAGTTTCCTCTCCGTAACTGGCGGCACCGAGAAACTCCACACGGACAGGCAGGGTCATAGCCCTTACAAGATCCGCCGCAAACATAAACGCTCCGCGGAGCAGCGGGATCACCACTACTTCTTCTCCTGCATACAGCTCTGTAAGTTCTGCTCCAAGTTTGTTAACCTTTTCAGTTATCTCTGATGCGCTGACCAGAATGTCGTATTTGATACCCATCAAAACCTCCCGGGACCTCTGATTTCAACGCGAACCAGTTCACCCTCTGCAACAAGCCTTTTTCCTCCGGGCAGAATGTGCTCTCCCTTTCCACCCCGGTTGAGCCAGCTCAGTGTTTTCTGAAACTCCTGAAAACCGCTTCTCGGTTTACCCGCCATCTGCCACAGCACCAGAGCACCTAAAACACCGGGCATTTCAAGAAGTTCCCCTGTTGCAATACTGTCTGTCCCGGCAAAAACCTCAATCTGATTCTGGAGGTCTCTCCATCCGCTCAAAAGAACTCCTGAGCGGCATATTCCTGACACAGCCTCTGGAAAATTCTTCTCAACAGCCGGCATTACTTCAAGCCGCAGACGGTTCCTGTTTATCCCGGTATCTGTGTTGCTGACATCCTCAACCCAGCTGTGTCTGTTTTTCGTCAGCCAGTCTCTTATTTCTGTGCTCTGCATATCAAGCATCGGCCGTCTGACAGGCCCCACTCCACGGTAATCCATACCTCCCAACCCCCGGAGACCGGCCCCTTCAAACAGACGGAGCAGAATGGTCTCCGCTCTGTCGCTGGCTGTGTGGGCAACAGCAACCAGACCCTGCTGTTTCTGATAGATCCCCTGCCTTACAGTACTCCACCGGCTTTCCATTGAACCGTTTTCAGCCTGTTCCGGGTGTTCACACCGGCAGGATAATCCGAAACTCTTTGAAAGTTTTTTAACAAACGATTCATCGTTGTCCGCTTCTTCCCTGATACCGTGGTTGATGTGCAGAACATGGACAGTCCAGCGCTTTGCACCTGCAAACCTGTTAAGAAGATGAAGCATCGCGACTGAATCGGCACCGCCTGAAACAGCCGCAGTTATGTGACTGCCGGCAGGGAACAGAGACTCCCTGGAAACAGTGTGCAGAAATGTCTTTTCCAATGTCCTCATAATTCTAATATAATCTCTTGTACTGACTGTCCGTGAAATTGAAATGGTGAATCCGCATCCGTGATGGGTATACCCGGAAGGGGCAGAGATGGTATCCGATAGTTCCACAGGGAGAAAGAATTCCAGGCTCCACAAGTCTCTTCGTTTTCCCGACCTGTTTTCCATAGCCACAGGTGCCATGATAAGTTCCGGGCTGTTTGTTCTGCCGGGGCTGGCTTATTACTACGCAGGCCCTTCTGCTATAGCAGCTTATGTAATTGCCGGTATTCTTATACTTCCCGCTCTGTTCGCCAAGGCTGAACTTGCCACCGCCATGCCCAAAGCAGGTGGCGATTACTATTTTATTGATAGATCCCTGGGACACCTGGCAGGCACCGTTGCCGGAATTGCCGCATGGGTAAGCCTGAGTATCAAAACTGCCTTTGCGTTCGTGGGAATAAAGGTGTTCCTTGAGGTTCTTGTTCCCGGGACATACAGCATGGAGATAACCCTTGCCGCGCTGGCTGTTTTTACCTTCCTGAACCTGCGAAGCGCCTCCCACGCAGGCAGGGCGCAGGTTTTCATGGTTACCGGGCTTCTCACGATACTGCTGGTGTTTTCCGTTCTTGGCAACCTCCACACCTCAGCGGCCAGAATGCTTCCGTTTGCTCCCAATGGAATTCGGGGAATCGTTGAAGCCACAGCTCTGATCTTTGTTGCTTTTGGAGGGCTTACAAAAGCTGCAAGCGTAGCTGAAGAGGCAGCAAATCCCCGCCGGGACATTCCCCTCAGCATGATGGCATCACTTGCAGTGGTAACCTTCCTGTACTTCACTTCAGTTACAGTGTGTGTAGGAACGCTTGAAGGAGGTGTTCTTGCCGCTTCCATGACTCCGCTTTCAGATGCAGCCGCAACATTCGCCGGCAGAACAGGGTTCATAGTTATGGCGGTTGCGGCGATCTTCGCATTTCTATCAACGGCCAATGCGGGAATTCTGGCTTCGGCAAGGTTTCCCCTGGCAATGAGCAGAGACCGGCTTGTACCGGCTGTAATAGGCAGAATCGGATCCAGGAGCGGAACTCCGTGGTTCTCCATCGCTCTCACCAGTGTCTTCATTGCCTCCATGCTGTTTGTCAACTTTGTGAGACTTGTAAAAATGGCCAGTGCCATGCAGATATTTCTGTTCATGCTGACCAATGTGGTTGTTATCGTAATGCGGGAAAGCCGAATTCACACCTACAAACCCTCTTTCAAAAGCCCGTTGTACCCCTGGATGCAGATACTCGGTACGGCATCCATGCTGTTCTTTCTGGTGATGATCGGTACCGATGCTCTGATTGCCTCTTCCGCTGTAATCTTCGGAGGATCAATCTGGTACTTTGTTTACTCCAGAAAGCGTGTGCAGAGGGATTCGGCTCTTCTTCATCTCGCAGCAAGAATCTTTCCCGGAGAACTTAAATTCAGAAATGAATCCATAACCCGGGAACTGAAGAAAGTTCTCATGGAAAGAGACATAATAACGGAAGACCGTTTTGACAGACTTGTCCTCAGATCAGAAATTCTTGATATCCCAGAATCCATGGAGCTGAAGGAATTTCTAAAAATAGCAGCAGAAACAATCGCACCATCTCTGGAAATGCAGCCAGCTGAACTCTATCAACTACTGCTTGAAAGAGAAAAGGCATCACCTACAGCACTGCGTCCGGGGCTTGCAATTCCTCACATAGTTGTTCCTGGAAATGGAAAGTTCACTGTAAATCTTGCAAGATGTACCGGAGGAATCAATTTTGGGAACCCATCGGAACCTGTACACACTGTGTTTATCCTTGCCGGAACCATGGATCAGCGGAACTTCCACCTGAAAGCCCTTATGGCAATCGCGGAAATTACTACAGCCCCCGGATTTGACGAGGCGTGGAGAAAGTGCCGCACAACCCAGGGTTTAAGAGATCTTGTTCTGCTGTCCAGAAGACGGAGAGAAGTTTAACCAGTGCTTAAGAAAAGGCGCCGGAAAAACCGGCGCCTGGTAGCGGCGGAGGGACTTGAACCCCCGACCAGCGGATTATGATTCCGCTGCTCTACCAACTGAGCTACACCGCCACGGCAGAGGTGCTGACCATACTGTAGAACACAAGTTTTGTCAAGATTTTACCGAGTCGTCGGAAGACTTTATCTTGCGAAGCATTATAGCATCACCGGTTCTAACCTTCTTGAGTACCCCGCCGCCAATAAACAGACAGACTATCCAGGCAAGTACAGAACTTCCGAGAATGCCCAGAAGAGCTACCGCAGGAACGGGAATGTAGTACTGAAACCAGAAAACAAGAGCAAAAACCAGAACCGCAATCACAGGAATAAGTATCAGTTTTAAGGCCCTTGAACTCATTTCCGCCCTCTTCTGGAACCAGTTTTCAAGCATCTGAAGCTTTTCTTTGTCTGAAAAATCAAAAGAAGAGGAGTCAGCAGAATCAGTCATGTGTTTCCATCCTTTCACTGATGGTCCTGAAAATAGTATCCCGTTCTACAGGATCCAGAGCACCGCCGCTCTTCTGAACACGAAGAAGAACAGAAACAGCACCTGACCACCGTACAATACTTGCTGTAACAGTATAATCTCTGACCACTGCGAGAAGACCTTCCATATCATGGCACTCGCTTTTTCTGGCACAGCAGAACAGAGTGGCTACAGATTTGTTTCTTCCTGGAACATCTTCATAAACAACCTTCTCTGTTACTTCATCGTCTGAAAGAAGAGAGTTGATTGTTTTGAAGAGCAGTCTGATATGCCTGGAAAGCTCATCAACAGGAACTGAAGCTCTCATAAAATCTTCCAGGCTGTAGTAGAAGTCGGTAACAACAGTGTAGGGAATGTCTGACAGTTCCTTTCTTATCTCATCAAGCTGGTTTACATCATTCTGGCGCATGCCCTGATCAAAATCTCTGAAGTTGCCAAAGCTGTCCTGTATGGCCTGTTTCACTATGGAGTAAGCATCTTCCAGCTGGTCGAAGTGCTCCCGTTCTGCCACAAAGTCAAACACATCGATCCATACATCTTCTCTTCTGGACGGCGATTTAAAAGAGTTGACTCCGATACCTCTCTGAAGGCTGAGATTCTTCACAAGCTTGAGTATCCGGTTGTCGTGGTTCTGTGTATCGTTGGCCTCCCCGGCAGCAGTGACCAGTAGAAGTTTGAGCTCCGCGTTGAATGTGGTAACATTCTCCAGTGCTATGTATGCCTGGTTAACACCGGTGGACCGGCACTCTTTTATAAGCAACGGCAGCAGAGCCCTTCCTATGTGCTCTGTCCCGCCGTAGTGATGAACCCTGTGAAGTCTTTCAATACCCCTGGAAACCAGAAGTTTTTTGAGGTACTCCCTTATTACCTTCAGCTCTTTGCGGTTCGCGCTCATACCGTTGGGCCCTGTCATTTCGACCCTTATAGACACTATTCCATCACCTGTTGTGTATTTTCTCTGGTGACTTACAGTTGAACCGGGCCACGCGACAGAAAGAGCCGCAGTCAGGTCCTGGAAGGAAATATCACGCTCATAACCCACTATGTTTATACCGGTAAGATGTTCACCTTTCGCTCTGATATTTCTGATTTTGTAAGAGGGAACACCACCTTTTTTTCTGACACTATCCACGAGATCATGATTTGTTTTAACAATCCAGGCCAGATCGGAATCCTTTCTGGCAAGCAGGTACTGGTCGGATCTCGAACTAATAAAAAGAACAAGCTGCCCTTTCTTACCCAGTATACCTTCAGGGATATGTCCCTTGTAAATGCGGTGAAGCTCTTCAAGTATTCCCTGATAACACTCTACCCTGTCTGCCGACCTGTCGAGAAGAGAAATCACACCCTCCCTTCCAACGGCAAGTCTCTGCAGCAGTTCCTTCAGCTTGTATGTATCCTCTTTGAACTTGTTTCCCCGCTCTTCTTCGGAATCTTTTATCACAATACCGGTGATGATGGTTCCCCTTCTAACACCGTCTTTCTCCACGGCGAAGCCCTCGAGAAGATCTAGATTCCACCCCTCATGGTGTAGCTCTCCCACCACAACAGAGGCGAGACCCGCCCAGTCCACAGCGCTTACACCAAGCAGGGCAAGGCCGTCGCGGACATCAACGGTAATCGAAACATCTTTGTCGGAGCTGAAAAGCCGGGAATAGATCTCCTGCCGGCGATCTCCCGGAATAATTACAACAGGGCAAGCCTCACCAAAATGATTAGGCTGCTCTTTTTTGATGTGTTCTTCTCTATCCATTGGGCAATTATGAAACACAAACGCTGCATTGACCAGTATTGACAGATATTCAGATAGTTAGTATTCTTCAGCGCTGCTGAGGGCGAATAACTCAGTTGGCTAGAGTGCCTGCCTTACAAGCAGGACGTCGGGGGTTCAAGTCCCTCTTCGCCCACCAAAAACCGGGGGATAATCTCTCCCGGTTTTTTTATTTTGCCATTCTGAAGCCGGTGTACCAGTCTATATCTCCGTAGCCTATGTTTCTGTAGAATCCCAGTGTCATGGCTTCCTCGACCTGGGCCCAGCTTCCACCTGCAATGTACATAACACTGTCTGAAGAACAGTACACGATTTCGGCCACATTCCCTGCCATATCGGCAAGACCGGCGCTTGACAGAGGGTAGGAGCCGCTGGGCGCGGTATACAGAAAGCCGTCAAGATCCCGCTGCTGCCAGTCATCCAGAGCCATGCAGTTGGCAGGAACACCAGGCACCTCTGCCGGAGACAGGTTTCCCCACGGATACTGACCGGCAACAGGTCCGGACAGACCGATGGAAGCAGCATACTCCCATTCATTCCTTGTGGGCAGTCTGGCACCCAGAACAGATGCCGCTGTTTCGGCTGTTCCCGGGCTGACGTTCACAACCGGATAGTCAGGGAATTCATAAAAATACCCGTCCATCCCCGGGAAACCGGGATCTGCCGGGTGGGAAAGCCCTGCTCTGTCAGCAAGATATCGGAACAGGCGGTTGCTGACTTCGTTCTTCTGAAGCTGAAAAGACTGAACTTCCACAGTTTCGCCGGCAGAGTTTACGAAAGTGCCACCGGGAATTGTAACAAACACTGTATCTTCCTGCTGTACGGGAACCGCTGCGGGAATCAGTTCCGGCTGCTGCCCGCAGCCGGCAAGAACAAGAATCACAAAAGGAACTACCTTCAGGTATCCCTGCATTTACTGCTTTTCCTTCCTGTTTCCAGGTTTAAGAACTATTGCAGCCGGGATCACAACGCAGTATCCCAGAATCAGCATCACAGGAGACAATGAAATGTGCCCTGCCCGGAGAAGAAACCAACCTGCAGTTATCACAATCAGACCTGTAGCAAACAGTATGTAGTTTACTCTGCCGAAGGGTACAACATTCTGCTTCTCATCTGAAGAAGCAGGCTTTTTATCTTTTGCCATTTTCTTCCTTTCACAGTAAAAGTAAATTTTCCAGCGTTCTAACCTAAAACATCTCCAGCGGAATTGGGAACCCCGGTTACCCAGCTTCTGTGTACCGATTCATTTATTGCTTTACCAACCACATGAAACGAACCGGTAACCACCATGGAATCGCTGCCAGCCATCTCCCTGCAAACAGCAACCGCTTCAACAATATCCTCCCGGACTTTCACTTTGAATCCCCGGCTGCTCATGTAACTGCCCAGTTCAGCAGCTTCAAGCTTTCTTTCACTTTCTGGTGTTGTAACAACCACAGTTCCAGTAATACGTTTAAGCAGCTCAACCATCCGTTTCCAGGGCTTGTCACTGAGAAAGCCTACAACCACCGGCACAGAATTCCCCCAGGATTTTGTGAAGTTTACGAGAGCTTCCATGGACTGGGGATTGTGTGCTACATCAAACAGAATGGAGGGGTTGCCTTTCCTGTAATCAAGTCTTCCCGGCCATCTGAGAGAAGTGCAGACCCTCTGATAGGCTGCTTCTATTTCGCTTTCCGATCTGCCGAATAGCTCCAGAGCAGCGGTGCAGGCAAGGGCACTGTTCTGTAGCTGATGTTTCCCGGGAAGAGGGCTTCTGCTTACCGGCACAGGAAAAACACGCCTGAGGTTTTCCCGTTCAACCGCACTGTCTATCACTTTTTCAACACCATAAGTCTGTGGTGCGGCAACCAGTACTGTTCCAGGTGAAGCAATGGCTATTTTTTCCACTGCTATCTTTTCTCTCGTGTTGCCAAGAATTCTGCTGTGTTCCACCCTTACACCTGTAAACACAGTTCCAGCACCGTTGTATGTTCTTGTTGCGTCAAGCCTTCCGCCGAGACCGGCTTCGGCTGCCACCCATTTCACACCCCTGTTCGCGAAATACCACGCAGCCATTGCAGTGGTTATCTCAAAAAATGTTGCAGAATGCTTTCGTATGGTGTGTTTGTGGTCGGTTACAAATTCTGCAACAGCGCTTTTCGGAATCCACAGATCATCTACTGTAATTCTTTCTCTGTAATCAAGCAGATGCGGGGAAGTTCCCCTTCCCCAGGATATTCCAAGTTCTCCTGCTATTCCTGACAGAATTGCAGCTGTACTGCCTTTACCGTTGGTGCCGACAATATGAACCGTCTCAAATTCTCTTTCCGGGTTACCCAGGTCTTGCATCAGGGAAAGCATCCTCTCGAGACCGTACTTCATCCCCATACGTCTTCTGCTGAAAAGCCACTTCTCCGCTTCACTGTAGTTCATTTCAGCAGCCCCTCAAGTAACCGGACAAGAGAACCTTCCTGTTTTGCCCTTACTGTTTCCTGCGCTGACAGAACCTCATCATGACACACGGAATCACCGCTGTCTGTGGCGTTTGTAATCAATGCCATGGCAAGAACTCTGCACCCAAGGGACCTAAGTGCCAGGGCCTCCTGAACTGTAGACATGGAAACCGCGGAAGCACCGCAGTTTCTGATAAGTTCAACCTCTGCCGCGGTTTCGTACGCCGGGCCGGAAACACAGGCAAACACTCCCGTGTGCGAACCTGTCATACACCGCTTTGCTACATCCTGCAGCGAATCTGAATACACATCACCGGCAATACAATGCCCGGGCAGATCAGGTATACACCCGGAAAAATTGATGTGGTCGGTGAATACCATTGCGTCGCCAACTTTGTAAGAGGTATCCACAGCTCCCGCTGAGCTGGTGAGAACCCAGGTTCCAACGCCCAGTGCAGCAAGAGCTGACGGAAGAAGTGCAATCTCCCGACCGGAATAGCCCTGATAAAGGTGCCTTCTCCCCATAACAAATACAATCTCGCCGTTTTCGCTGGTCTGCAGAGTAAGAGAATGCCCTTCCACCGCTTCACCGGCCATTCCAGGAATTTCAGAAAAAGGAATGGACTGACCGCTGCCGAAAGGTTGGGTCACCCATCCAAGACCCGACCCCAGAATAACTCCAATTCGTGGAGTGGTTTTAAGACGGTTGTACAGAAAAAGTGATGTATTCAGAGAATGCCCGAAAGGTTCAACGGTTTTCTCCAGCAGCACTCCGTGTGAGTTTTCTCCATAGAAATTCTGTAGAATCCCCTTTTCGGAAAAGCTGAGACCTCTGTAAAGCTGTCTGGCCGCGGAGTTTTCTTCTCTGACCTCAAGAACGACTTTGCAGGCATCCATGTGTCTGCCCCAGTGAACAGTATGACTGCAGAGACTGACAGCAATTCCTCTGCGTCTGTAATCGGGATGAACGCACAGGCTGATTATGTGAAGTGTTCCCTTTTTGGAAATTGTTCCTGAGATGTATCCGACTGCTTTACCTTTGTCAAAAGCTCCAAGAGTATAGAGCAGCGGTTCAGACTGAACGAGGGCCTTGATCTCCTCTTTATCCCACGGGCTGGGAAAACACAGTTTTTCAAGTTTGAACAGTGATTCAACATCACCGGCAGAAGGACGATAGTACTCGATAACGCTCACGGGGAAACAACCCTCTGGTTGAATTCCCTGAGATACAGAGGTTCAATTTCACTGTCGAAACCGTATCTGTCGGCAAGGGAAGATGCACAAAAAGCGACAAACGAAGATCTGGGGTTATCCATAAGAGGATTTGCCCACACAAGCCCCGGACATGACACTTCGCTTCTTCCGGAACCTGCGGCAGCGAAGACCCCGTCTGATATGCTTTTTTCAAGTACTTCCGCCGAGTACAGAGACTGTGGAATAATTTCATCAGAAAGAGGATCCGGCGAGCTGAAAGCACCTGCAAATACCTCTCCATTCCTCGCTCTGATACACGCGAAAACATGGCCACCTGGAAGGGAGGCGGCGATAACGCGAAGAGTGGATACTCCCTTTACGGGAACTTCCCAGCCGGCGGAAAGACCAAGCACTGTTGAAAGGCCAATTCGAAGGCCGGTGTACGATCCCGGTCCCAGAGAAACACCGATACCGGATAAATCTCTGCCGTCAATTCCGGGTTGTTCCAGAATTCTTTCAACCGCGGGAAGTATCTTCTCCGAGTGAAAACCGTTTACCGGAAGAACAAACTCGGACAACAACCTTCCGTCATCAAGCAGTGCCACTCCGCCTGTGGACGAAGTGGTATCAATACCCAGCCAGATTCCACTCAACCTTTACTCTCCTGCTGTTCGGTGTAACACCGTTGGAAATTGATACGGTACATCCTCTTCTTTCCCTGTAATCTTCCATGCGCTCAGGCCACTCAATCAGCACCACCGCTTCGGAATCAAGTATCTCTTCAAACCCGAGCATCTGCATTTCTTCCCTGCGCCCTTCCAGACGGTAAAGATCAATATGGTGAACTACCAGACCGGATCCCCTGATACTATACACAGAATCCATAATGAATGTGGGGCTTGGTATGGCTCCTTCTACTCCTAAACAACGGATAAATGCTCTGGCAAATGTTGACTTACCCGCTCCGAGCGGTCCGGAAAGAAAATACCTGTCTCCCGGCTTTACAGCTGCCGCAAGCTCACAGGCAAGCTCCTCAAGACCGGAGACATCGAGTTCTTTTGTCATCCTCTGTACTTCTTGGGCCTGAGCACTTCACAGGGTACGAGCATTTCCTCAAGGGAAACACCACCGTGTTGAAAAGATCCCTTGAACTTGTGCATATCTTCCTTTTTGAAACCATTCTGCATCAGCAGATAATCTTCCCTGGCAAACAGGTAAGACTTCCTTGGATTGTCATCGGGAAGACCCCACCTGGCAGGATCGTTAACAACAATAGCATGCTTGGGATCCGCGACAAGAGAATGACCGAACCTGTACCTTACACTGTGAGATATTCCGCGGGCGCCCTGTACTGTTGTTATTCTGTTGGCCTGGGTGGAACCGTGATCACTCGTTACAACGATAGTCGCACCTCTTGCGCTGAGAGTCTTTATCATGTCAAAGAGAAACGAGTGTTCAAACCAGCCCTCTGCGAGTCTTCTGAAAGCAGGCACATCAGGTGCAATATCTCTGATCAGATCAAGTTCCGACCTGCCATGGGTAAGGTGATCTATAAAGTTTACAACTACGGCCATGAATCCGTTTTTGAGAAAGTACGAGAGACCGCGCTTCAGGTTTTCGCCTTCCTGACGTGTAGACACTTTTGTGTAAACAGCATCTTTCCCTGTACGCCAGCCCATCCGGCCCAGGGCGTTGTCCAGCAGCGTCTGCTCATAGGAGTTAAGCCCGGGAACTCCGTATTCTTCCACCCAGCGGGTTCTGTAAAATCTCCAGATGTCTCTTGGAACCAGCCCGCTGAAAATAGAATTCCGGCTGTATGGAGTCGCGGAAGGAAGACCAGCCACCATGAAACCAGGTTCCCGGTGATACCAGTGCTCTATGGACTTTGCCATAAGCAGCCATTGATCGTACCTCATGCAGTCAACAACGAGGAAAACCACCTCTCCTTTCCCTCTGAGAAGTTCAGGCACCACTTTTCTTTCCAGAACATTGTGTGCCATAAGAGGTGCAGAGGAAGGGGAGGCTATCCATCGAGGGTAGTTCTCTTCTATGAATCTGGAAAAACCAAGTTGAACCTGGTCAAGACCACCTCCCTGTATACCGTGCAGTTTCTGATCAAGTACACCGCCAAGGCTGATATCTTTTTCCATCCATGAATGGTACAGATGAGTCCAGTCTGACAGATCGTTGTTTCTGCTGGCTCGGATCCTTTCCGTCTCGGAAATAACCTCAACCGCAGCCTTTTTGACCTTGAGCATTCCGGATTCAAGCAGCCTCTTCAGTACAAGAAGAATCTGACTGGGATTTACCGGCTTCGTTAGAAAATCCGCTATAGTCCCTGAAAGAGCCTTGTCCATCAGCTCTTCTTCCTCACTCTGAGTAACCATTACAACCGGCATATCTTTGTAGCTTTTGCGTATCTCGTAGACAGTCTCAAGCCCGTCCATGCCCACCATCATCTGATCCATCAGAACAAGATCAACCCGTACACTTTTCAGTATCTCAAGGGCTTCCCGCCCTGAGCTGGCAGGCACAACTTCGTAGTTTCTCTTTCTTAAAAATCTGATATGTGCCTGAAGATGATCAATCTCGTCATCAACCCAGAGTATCGTTATCAATCCTTACCTCTTCCTTTTAGTGGAAGAAGAATACTGAAAACTGTTCCCACACCGGGAGTGCTTGAGAGAAGCCTTATTGACCCGTTGTGGTACTCCTCCACTATTCTCCTCGCCAGCGAAAGACCAAGCCCCCAGCCGCCTTTTCTGGTTGTAAATCCCGCCTGAAACACTCTGCCCTGATCACCGAACGGGATGCCCTTCCCGTTGTCGGAAACCCTGATTTCTATCTCACCCGCCGGTGAATCACCAGTTTCGCAGCTTACGGTAACTTTACCGCCACCTGGAATACCGGCACAGGACGCAACGGCATTCTTTACCAGATTTTCCACTACCCATCCGATCAACACTGAATTACCGTTAATGATGTGCTCATCCGTACTCTGCACAAGTTCAAGAACAACTCCGCTTCCCAGAAGACCTTTTCTTGCGTTGAAATAGTCTACGATACCTGAGACTGCTGCTTCAACGCTCATAGGCTTCAGATTTGGCTTTCTTCCCATCTGACCGTACCTCTGAGCTATGCTGTTAAGTCTTTTTACATCCGCATTCATGTGAACCAGTGCATCTTTGAGATCAGAGTTTCTGGAAAGCTCTGAATCGTCCTTCAACAGTTCTATCCAGCCCATAAGAGAAGACAGCGGTGTACTTATCTGGTGGGCGGTTTCTCTGGCAAAACCCACCCAGGACAGGTCCTTGTCTCTGGATATCTCTGCTCGCAGGAAAAGAAAAACAACGGCAGCAATCAGAAGAAGCAGCGCGAGTTCGAGAAATGGTATCAGCTTCATCTCGGTGTAAAGGGGTGAGGATCCGTAAAACAGGTGCCCTATTGTGTCTCCCCTGGCAATCACGGGAATAGGGTCATTCTGTGCCTCCAGAATTTCCATTTTCTTCCTGAACTCCATCACCCGGTCTGCAGGAAAATCATCAATGATCTGACCGTTTACAATCTGAGGATTGTTGTTTGCATCGGCAAATATTGTTGGGAATTCCAACCGTGTGACGAGATCCCCGAACAGTCTTCTTGTAAAATCGATTACCTCTGCCCTCTCTTCGCGCAGAAGCCGTTGTGTATGGATAAAAAGAGTTGTATCTCCGCATACCGGACAGTACAGAGACTCGCTTTCCACACCAGGTTCATACCTTTTTCCCGGATATCCGCACTGGGTACAGGACATGATACCGAGTTCATCCCCGGCGACACTGAGTGGATACTGAACTCCTGCCCAGAGCCATGCGATTGTTTCGCAGTCTTTTCTGTTGGATTCGTTCAATTTTTTCACCAGATCATGGGTATACCACAGAAACACCCATATAGCCATGCTGGCAAACAAAATAAAAACGATTCTTCTTCTGAATGCGTTACGCATTGGAAACTTCCATTACCGGGAAGGTGAATCCGGCATCTTCCCTGGTGACCAGGCACTCTTCCGGAGGTGTGCTGAAACCAAATCTATGCATGTCAATACCTGTTCTAAACGATAGATTAACCCTTTTTCTTATCCTGGCGAGGCGGAGAGCGGCATGGTCACCCAGTAAATATTCTTCAGCAGAACCCGGAACTGCAACATCAGAACCGGAATAGAGAAGAAGCCGTTCCATCTGCTCTGCTCCCAGACCCTCCGGACAATCAGCCGCAAGAACGAGTTCGCCACCGTCTTCAACTGCCTGCTCCCACAGAAATACAGCCTTCATTGCCTGATAAAGGTTGACTTCCAGGATGCCGCCAGGGCGGACTTCAAGCGAAGTGTATCTTTTCTTCACTGGAACACCGCAGTGCAGCTCGGCAGCTTTGCAGGCCTGATAAAAAGAGGTATCAAAGGCACCGCAAAATACCTTGTCTGTGCCTGCCACCCTGTTGACCATAATGATTTCCGTTCTTTCAGCAAGAAGTGCTGCGCCCTCCATCATGTCTTCATGCACAGGATTTCCCTGGAGCACGCCGGGCAGCGCACCGGACCGGCAGGCCAGAAAATGATTCTGTACAACTGTGTTCCGCGAAGACACCCCTGGCAGAAATGACTTGCGCCCGCCGGTAAATCCTGCAAAATAGTGGGGCTCAACTGTAGCAAGCGCCACAACCGGACCCTCAAGCATCCACGGGTGCATTTCAACTTCCGTTCCTCTGGATGTCGTACCCACTGAAACATGAGTTCCGTCATCACACATATTGTTTACCGCAGGCGTTTTCCCGGCAAAGGACGACCCAAGAACAAACAGCTCTTCCTGCTGTGTCAAAGGCCTGTGGGTTCCTGTTGCGAACACAAACCTCACCCTTCCTTCAAGCAGAGGTCTTAACTCGTTGAGATATACGGCGGAGGATGGCCTGGTTCCATCGTTAACAACCACGGTGACTGTTCCTTTGATCTCCGCGATTCTCTTCCGGATTTCCAATATGGACATTACGCCTCTCAATGGATAGACTACTTGTACAATCCTGACTGTAGAATATATGCACCACCGGGAGGTACAACATGATATCGAGGAAGAAATTCCCGTTTTTCACCTTGTTTCTGGTAGTCCTGATAGTTTCCACCGCAGGCATAGCCTTTGCAAGAGCCGGAGGCGGGCACAGCTACGGCGGAAGCAGTTCCGGGGGCTCCGGCGGAGGCGGTGACGGACTGGGTATTCTGATCTACTTCCTCATAAGATTATGCATAGAGCAACCTGTTATTGGTATTCCTCTTGTAATAATAATCATTGTGATATCTATCATCGTGAAGAAAAAGCGTCTGAACATGCAGTACAGCACTATTCAAAAGGCGGGAAACCGGAACCTGAACCAGTCTCAGGATTCTGTGGCAACTCAGACCGCTCTGGCAAAATTAAAGGCGAGGGACCCGCAGTTCACCGCAGCTGCGCTGATGAAAAAAGCTGAAGCAGCTTTCCTTGAAATTCAGCAGGCATGGTCAGACCAGGATCTTTCGAAGGTCAGACGGTTCATCAGTGACGGAGTGAACGAAAGATTCTCACTGCAGATCGATATGCAGAAAACCCAGGGTATCCGGAACAGAATGGAGAATGTTCAGGTTCTTAAAACTGAGATTACCTCCATTGAAAGCGATTCACATTTCGATTCAATACATCTCAGGATAACTGCAAAGGCAAAAGATACCGATGTTGACATTGTTACCGGTAAGAAAATCAGAGACAACTACTCCGGCACATTTGTCGAATACTGGAGTTTCCTCAGAAAGCCCGGAGCGCAGACTCTTGCCGGGAAGGGGCTGGTTGAGGGTGTGTGCCCGAACTGCGGAGCACACCTTGAGCTGTCTGATTCCGGTAAATGCCAGTACTGTGATGCTGTTGTTACCAGCGGAGAATACGACTGGGTACTCAGTGAGATAACGCAATCCATAGAATGGAGCACTGCAACCAGTCCATCTGCAGTTCCAGGGTACACGGCAATGGTGGAAGCCGATCCGGCTTTCAACCTTCAAACCATAGAAGACACCACTTCAGTTATTTTCTGGAGATACATCAAGAGCTACTTTGAATCCAGTGCAGCCCCGGTAAGGAAAATGGCCACTGCAGAGTATTCTGATTCCCTCGAAAACAGTCTGGAGAGTACGAGGGACGGGAACTCACACCTGTTTTTTGCCGATGCCGCAGTAGGCGCGGTCGAGGTGCAGAGCATTGTTCAGGGAACCGACTTTGACCGGGTACAGGTGCTCGTAAAATGGTCAGCTGCCAACAGCTGGATCGACCACACCGGAAATGTAAAAGGCGGAGGACCCAAAACCATAAGACCACAGATATTTACTCTGGTAAGAAAACACGGAGTCACCACCCTTGCTGCCACCCAGCTTAACAGTGCCCACTGCCCGGGCTGCGGAGCTCCATACAGCGGAGACGACTCAGGCTCATGCGAATACTGCGGCAGACCATTGAATGATGGAAGCGGCGCATGGGTTCTTGAATCCATAGGTGCCTTCACCACTGCCAGAATAAACTCTGCGTCTGTATCTCCAGTAACAGGAACATCAGGTGTTTCCGCTGACATTCTTCTTATGGCCATGGCCAGCACCATGTATGCAGATGGAGAGCTGGATGCGAAGGAAATGGACATGCTGGCCTCCTTTGCCGGCCAGCGGGGTATATCGCAGGACAGCCTGTCTGCCATCATCAACACCGTTAAACAGCCTGATGCGCAGCTTCCAAGACCTGCCAACACTGCGGAGGCCATGGAAGTACTGAAAGCTATGGTTCGAATGTCGCTGGCGGACGGCAGGATTGACGACACTGAAAAGGCCCTTCTTGACAACTACGCAACCAGTGCCGGGTTGTCAAAATACGAAGTATCGTCAACCATAGCCAAGCAGAGAAAATCTCTTTACAAAGAAGCCAGGAAAGCGGTGAAGTGAAGCTGATTTTTGACTCGGAACACTACAAAGCGGTTGTGGAGAATGGTATACTGAAAGCGCACAGCAGGGTGTGGATAGCTACAGCTAACGTAAAGGATCTGCATGTTGCCGGGGGAAGGCGCAAAAGCCTTCCCCTGCTCTATCACTTTGAAAAGCTACAAAGAAAAGGGGTAGGCATACGGATCCTGCATGGAGCAAAACCTTCTGCCCCATTTCTCAACACCCTGTCTGAACTGTCAGAGCTTCACAGGGGAGATGGGTTTGAGATGCAGCTGTGCCCGCGAATCCACACTAAAATTGTGATCGTGGACAGCCGTTTTGCGTACACTGGAAGCGCCAATCTTACCGGAGCCGGGCTTGGTATGAAGTCTGACCGCAGAAGGAATTTTGAGTGCGGAACTGTTACTGAAGATCCCGAAGAAATGCTTCTGCTGGAAAACTACTTCGACAACATCTGGATGGGGCAGTTCTGTGAAACCTGTGGCAGAAGAGACATCTGCCCCAGGCCTGTGATCTGAATCTGCCGGAAAAACTTTACTGAGGAGATGTCATCTTCCAGTTCGAGGCTTTCAGGTACCTTCCAAGGACCACTGCGGAAACCACCACAAGAGGAATGGATACAGCCAGCCTTACAACGGTGAACCTAATACCCATGAACGAAGCCTCGAAAATCATCATGGGTATTCTACTCACTGCAGCAAATCCGATATAAGCCAGCACCACCTGAATTCTCGCCCCTTTTTCGTACAGCGCATAAGCCACCGGAAATGCAACGTAAAGCCCGCCGACGGTGGTTCCGGCAAGCAGCAGTACCCACAGAAAACTCAGAATAGATGATTCTTCACCAAGGTGCTTTTCAACCCTCTCACGACTCACCCAGACCTGAAACAGTCCTATAAGAATGAAAGCACCTGGAAGTATCTTCAGCATGGACAGTGTGAAGGTAAGGAAGTTACTGCCTATGTCTTTCCCCGGCTGAAACCCGAACACCAGTGAAGCAAAAACAAACGCGATGTAGACGGCGAAGAGAACGGTGGAAAATCTGGCTTTCATAGCACCACCTCAGAAAATACCAGCCCGGTAACAACTGCTACGATTACTGCGATTATCAGGCCTGTTCCGTTTCTAACAAGGGCCGTTTTTATCCCGAAATACTGCTTCTCAACAGGAAGGGTAAGAACACCCACCATCATCAAAGTAGTTGTAAACGCTGAAAGAACCATGTACGGCACACCCTGTTCCCGAAGGATCCCGCACAGCGGAAACACAATAAACCCAGGCATAAGAGCGAACGATCCGGCCAGCATTGCAATTCCCATTCCCCGGGAAATGTTTTCCTCTCCCAGGTATTTCATAACCAGCTCATGTGGAAGAAGGTAGAGAGATATGGAAACAAGGACAAGCATCAGTACAAATGCCGGCAGTATACCGGAGAATCTATTCCAGGCTATCTTCAATGCTTTGAAAGTCTTCTTCCTGTCCGAGAAGAAAGACAGCAGCAGGAGAACCAGAACAACACCGTAAAAAATCATTCTTCCACCTTCAGTTCAGCTTTACGACCTTTTATACAGAAAAAAGAACTCCCCCCCCAGCTTCTACGCATCTCTCCTGATTCTATACTGCCTTTCAACGCCTGTTCGTACTCTTCGCTGACTCTGTCAGCCTTTTTCATGAATCTGTAGTACGATGAAAGTGAGCCACCGCCTGCCAGGTAGAATTCTTTGAATTCTTTCTTACCCCTCTTACGGTCTTCTGTGCCTCCCGTATCCTGCTTTTTTCTCATATTCCGTGTTGCCAGCTCCAGTTGATACTTCTGAAAAGGGGTTTCGTAGGGAGGCTGAATGAAGTTACAGCTGTCATTGCATCTGGAATCTATTTCAACAAGACCCAGATTGTGCATCATCCACGGTATTTTCACTGCAATGGAATAGTCTCCGAAGCCCAGTTTCTTTCTTCCTCTGGCCCAGGTGAGCAGAATGCGGTGGTGCTGCACAGCATAGTCATCACTGTAGGAAATCCCGTTTGCGAAAAAAGTTTTCAGAGAAGCAGAAACATTATCCGGTTCGTTGCACATTATCAGTCCACCAGGTCTGGTGACTCTCACCATTTCGGCCAGAGCCTTCTCCGGAAACTCAAGATGCATCAGCAATGTCTGGCACATCGTCCAGTCGGAAAAGTTATCCGGGTACGGCAGCTGGTAGGCATCACCCTCCTGAAAAGAAGCGATACCCCCGCGTGACCAGTCTTCGCTGAGTTTCGAGGCTTCTTCAAGAAGCTTTGAAGACTGATCAAGACCAAAGTATCTGCCTCCCTGTCCAAAATACTTCCAGTATGTCCAGCCCAGGTAACCGAGACCACATCCGACATCGACAACTGTCATACCCTGCATGAGATTTAACCACTTCGAGTACATTTCGATGGTGTCATCACGCCACAGATGTTTTCTCTGCTCAACAATCAGCTTTTTCAGATGATTCTCTGACCAGTCTTTGCTGTTCTGCATATCACCTCCCCATGCAGGTTCCTCATATTTATAACACTTGAGACCTCGGTATGCACTTGACTGCAGCGAATATTTAGGTTATTAACACCCTTGCGATTAGTAACCAACGTTAATGAGGAAGGGGAAATATGAGATATCTTGCAGTAACACTTGTACTGCTGCTTGCATCACTTGCATCAGCAGACTGGAGTGACAACTTCGACTCCTACACCGCCGGCAGCGGTCTCAATGGCCAGGGCGGCTGGTTCTGCTGGGACAACAATCCTGCAGCTGAAGCCTACATTACCACCACACAGGCAAAGAGCGCACCTAATTCCGTAGATATTACACCTACTTCAGACATGGTTCAGGAGTTCAACATCATGTCCGGTACAGCTACTATCACGGCCTGGAACTACATTCCAACCGGCTCAACAGGTGCACAGTACTTCATTCTTCTTACAGTGTACATGGGTTCAGACAGCGACTGGGCTCTGGACATGAAGTTTGACTCCGATGCCGGTGTTGTAAGCACTGTTGAGGGTACAGCCACAACAGGTATCGTTTACGATCAGTGGGTGGAAGTTAAGGTTGAGATCGACCTCGCTGCAGACACCCAGAGCATCTACTACAACGGCACTCTCCTTGAAACCATTCCATGGAGCCCCACAAGCCAGATCTACCAGTTCGACGCTGTAGACATTTTCAGCGACGGTGGAAGTTCAATCTATTGGGATGACTTCAACCTCGTGGCATCAGGTTCAGCTCTTGCCCCTGCCACCTGGGCATCAATCAAGGCTGCTCTCTAGATCTTATCGGTTAATACAGGAGTCGGGAAACCGGCTCCTGTTTTTATATGCCCGAACTAACACGATTGGAACAATCCGCTGTATATTGATTTTCGGCTGGCTGGTGCACAGGAAAGACAGTTTTCTGCGGTTGATTTGTGCGCGGGGAAGAAATGGACTGGAATTTTATCTTAAACATCCGGTTCAGTATTTGCATGGATCTATACAGTAAGGAGTGCGAAAATGAGATCAGGGGACGGTACAGGCGGAGGCAGCGGTAGAGGACGGAACAACGGCACTGCCCGGGGACAGGGCGGACGCTGTGTATGCCCGTCATGCGGACACGAAGTTTCTCACGCAAGAGGAGTTCCCTGCTACAAAACCCGTTGCCCGAAGTGTAATGCTGTTATGACAAGAGCGTAAAATAACAGACCTTTCTCAACATCTGAATTCCATCTTGTGCTCTGAAGAGTAAAACCATACACAAACCGCCTTAACTCATCTCTTCTTGAAATGCGAGCATTGCATAGATGCTTCAGCCTCATTGTACCTTTCAACAGCCTTCAGGAAAAAATGAAGTTAACATCCCGGATAACAATTCTGAATAACCCTCAAGACAACGAAACAAAGCAGGGAGTCGTTTCGACGCAGAAAACACCTCCTGACCATGGGTTGACATAACTGTACTACTGTACTATTACTGTGGTACAATAACTCAGGGAGGAACAAATGCTTAAAATCGATGCCGGGTCCGCAGTACCTGTGTACGAACAGCTGAAAAGGCAGATAAAGCTTGGTATTGTTTCAGGGGAATACCCGCAAAACCACAGAATGCCTTCGATCAGGCAGCTTGCGGCGCAGCTCACAATAAATCCCAACACCATAGCAAAAGTTTACCGGCAGCTTGAAAGTGAAGGTTTCCTTCACTCAAGAACCGGTTCGGGATTTTTTGTGCAGTTCGAAAAGGAACACCTTGGGATCACAAGGAAGAAACTACTGGCTGAAATCACAGATGAATTCGTCAACATGGTGATTGAACTGGGATTTTCTCCTGAAGAACTCATGAACACAATGTTAACAAAGCTGGAGAGGAAACAGGCCAATGATCAAACTGAATAGTATTACCTGCGGCTACGGGAAAACACCGGTTCAGTCAGACATTACCTTTGAAATAAACGACGGCGATGTTGTTATGATCACCGGACCCAATGGAGCTGGAAAGTCAACTCTGCTGAAAGTTCTTGCCAATATTCTTTACCCCACAGAAGGAACCGTAGACTACGGCTGGCCGGGAGTAAAGGACCCCCGGCAATTCATCGGTTACCTGCCGGACAGTCTCAGCATCTACAAATCCATGAAGGTAAAAGACCTTGCCGAACTCCACTGGAATGCCTTCGGTGTACAGCCGGACCCTCTTCCACTGCTTAAAAAAGCGTCAATCAACTGGAACTCAAAAATAAAGGAACTCTCGGTGGGGCAAAGGGTTATCTTTCATCTTTCTCTGATTCTGTCTACCGGTCCAAAACTGATTCTCATTGATGAGATACTGCACTCCATAGACCCGTATCTAAGAAGCCTTGCTCTGGAGACACTTGTAAAAACCATGGCCGACAGAAAGCCAACTATTGTAATGGTAAACCTGAACTACAACGAAGTTGAACACCTTGTAAACCGGGTAATCTTTCTAACAAAAAACGGAATTCTTCTCAACGAATCAACGCAATACCTTCTTGATAACGCAAAGCTTGAACGCTCTGACACGGCACCGGAGAACACATTTGCTACCAGAACCGGCTCTGGCAAAACTGAACATCTGGTAATTCCGGGCACCGGCGAACAGCTCAAGCTTTCAGACATACTTACCATGCTTATGACCGGCAGCTACAACCGGAACAACGAAGAGGTATAGGTATGTGGAAAAAAGAGATAACTGACACACTCAGGCAGACTGCTTCTGTACTGAGTTTCCTGCTTGTTGTCCCGTTAGTGTTTGGTATAAATCAGCTGCGCCTGGAAAACAATCTTACGTTCTTCAGCTACGCAGTCTGGGGGATACTTGCTGTTGCCCCCCTTCTGGTGTTCTATCTGGCTTATACAATGTTTGCCTCTGACGACAAAGACGGCGCACAGGAATACCTGAAATCATTGCCGCTGCCGTACCGAAATATCTTCTGGATGAAAGTGCTTCCACGGTTTGTGTCTGCATTGCTGTTTATACTGGCCGCCAACTGGCTGGTACACAAATACTGGTGGACACACGGAATGAGCGCCTTCTGGCTTAGCGTGGATATTGAAGGCTATCTTGAAAGTATTTTCATGGTTGCTGTCGCCATGCTCTACGGTTTTCTGCTGGGAATCTCCGACAGAAGAAACCCCTTTCTTGCAATTGCATTCTTGATTCCGGTTCTTTTCATACTTCTCTCTTCCGACACACTGGTTACACGCAAGATTCTGTACTTCCTCTACTCCCATGTGATGAAACCACTGGAACTGATGCACCTGTGGTTTTTCAACCTTCTTCGTGTGGTTTCATTCATCATAGCGGTAGTGATTCCGGCAGTGCTGCCGCTGCTTGTGCTGATTCCCGTTTTCAAATCATGGGATGCCTCTTCAGGTAAAATCAGAAGCCAGAGGATACTGAAACGGATGGCAATGCCACTGACTTTGATCATTGCCCTGTTCACCATTTACAAACTGAATCTACTTTAGAAGGGAGAGCAATGCTTAAGAAGGAAATAATTGACACACTGAAACAGACAGCACTGGTTGCCTGTTTTCTTGCAGTAATTCCCGTTGTTTTCCTGGTAAACAGTGCCAGACTTTCAGGAGAACAGTCTTTTGAAGAGTACGTTGTTCTGGGGTTGTATCTTGATTTTTACCTGTTAGTGATGTGGCTGGCCTACGAAATGTTTGCAGGAGAAGACACAGACGATTCTGAGGATTACCTGAAAACACTCCCGGTCACAAGATGGAAACTTCTTGCTGTAAAAACGCTGCCAAGGCTTGCTATGGTCTGGGCGATTGGCGCCGTCCTCAACCTTACCTCAGTCCCGGTATACGATTCACTGCTGGTTTCAGTGGTGTTCTCTGCAGGTGTCATGCTGTCCGGTTTTCTGCTGGGAATATCCAACAGACGCAACCCGGTTCTTGTTGCCGTATTCTTTGCTATCACAACCTACCCGGTACTGAGTGTGTTTGTTTCGTACCTTGTTTTCCTTCAAACGGGGGCGCCACTGATCTCTCTTGTCTGGAATCACTGGGTTCTTTATAAAATTCTGGACGGGCTTCTGCTCGTTGTACCTGCAACTCTGCCGTATCTGCTGCTGTTTCCAGTTTTCAGATCGTGGGACTGCTCTTCAAAGCAGGTGAGAAGTGAGAAAATGCTTAAACGACTGGCTCTGCCTGCAGTTGCGTATGTAGTAATATGGGCTGAGGTTTTTACTGTGTAATCGGACTGGTTTACAAAACTCTACGGTTAGTTCAACAGACCCATTTCAACAGCCAGTTCCTGTATTGCTTTCATGTCAAGGTCGGAAGAGCTGGCTGTTGATTTCTTTATGACCCGCATTGCGAGCTTCTCAACCATGTTCATTTTGTGCCAGTAAATCTCGCTGCCGAACAGCTTTCTGGCGACAGCGTGGCTGTGTATCTCTTTACCGAAGAGTTTCAGGTATCCCCTTCCTGCTCTGCCTTTGTCCCCGGAGCAGATGTAAAGACCGATCTGTTTTAACAAGAGCTGCTTTTCATTTCTCCGGCAGAATGCGGTCATTTCCCGCTGTATTCTCTCTACATACACAGACGCACCAAGAATTACCTTGCTGTACGGTTGTATATCAAAATGGGGATTGTCTTTGATATTCACAACAATGAGTGGCTTTTTAGCTTTCTCCTGTAGTATAGCAGCGCACTTTGCGGCTGTACCATACTTTGTCGTGTAAAGAACTGCTGCACTCAAGTTTTTCCTGCTCAGTCCGGGCCTATTGCCCTGTAGTTATCCGGAGGAAGCGAATCTACAGCCATATAGCCCTCTGGAACAGAACCTGTGAACTGGTAGATGATGGTATTTTCTGACTGGCTTCTCCATACCTCTGTAATAAAAGGTGGAGGGTCGGCTGCATCCCATACTGTACCGTCGGGAGACCTTCTCCACCGTCTGGAAAGCCAGGGACGAAGCACGGGAAGGTCTGTGTCTACAACCATGTACTGCACATTGTGCTGCTCAAGATACGGCCACAACAGCATCTCGTAGTCGTTGGGCCATGCAAGAGTGGGTTTACGGTATACCCAGTGAAACAGCTCCACATTTGGATAGGTACAAACCCACGCCGAGTCTGAAGCGTTCTGTTTAACCCACAGTGCTGCTTCCATTGCTTCCGCAGCTCTCCCCCTGCTGTCTGTCTGCATTACTCTGATAAACGGCACGATCATAACAAAAAACAACACAATCAGAATGGAAAACATCAGGATCTTTTTCTGAGGCCTTCGCAGGATCTCTCTGAAACCGGCAGAACCTGCAGCCACTACTGCCGGAACGGCTACGGTCAGGTATCTGCCTGAATGCTGATGCAGAACCAGAGCTGCAAGCACAGGTGCTATTGCAACAAGGGGAAGCAGCATCTTGTCTCTGTTCTTCCTGAAAAGAAGTGCGATAACAGCAGGTATTACAAAGATCACAAGAGTCGGCTGGCCGAACACCTCTCCTCTGTGTGTGCTGCCAAGAGTAAACGGTTCAATCACTCTTAGAACTCCAGCTGCCAGGTATCCGACTACTGCAACTGGTCCCTGGTTGTTCCACATATCCAGCGGCGAAGGGGCTGTTTCCCGCACACTCCATGCAGACCAGTGATTCTCGTTCAGCAGGAACTGTCCGTTCTGGCTGTGCAGCGGGCTTCCAAATGCATTCATGTTCCTGATAAACCATGGAGAAATCACAACAAGAGCGGCAAGAACGATCAAACCCACCTTCAGCCATTTTTTTTCACCGCCACGCAGCAAAACCCAGAGCGCAATTGAAGGAACCATAAGCATCCCCTGTGTACGAGTAAGGTAAAGAGAACCGGACATCGCACCGAGAACAAGCGCGCGCTTCCATGAAATTTGAGGTTTGTCCGCCACGATCAGAATCAGGTAAAACAGGGAGATGTAAAGCATCAGACTGTCTGGCTGTGTGCCAAACCACACAAACGGCGGATCAACTGCCATGTAGGCGAGAACGGCAAGGGCAACCTTCCGGCCAAACAGTCTCTTTGCCCAGAACGCACACAGAAACATGGCCAGTAAACCCTGCAGCAGAACCACAATCTGGGCCTGCACCATACCGGTTCCAAGCAGGTAAAACACTGGAACCAGGGTAAATGCCATTGCCGGCTGTCTGTTGGCCTCTGGCCTAAGAAATTCCTCGGACGGGTCGTAAAGAGTCCACTTTACGAAGGTTCTGAATCCCAGCCCTCTCCTCAGATTGTCTGCGAGAAGAATGTGTGAGGCAATTCCGTCACCTGCAGGAATCGGGTTGCGGTGAACAACCCACACCCTGATAAAGGCAGCCGCAAGCAGTATGGAAATCACACCGAGAAAATATGTTTTTTTGCCCATGCCAGCTAATTTACTGAAAACACCCTCTGTGAGCAAAGATCAAACCTGCGTTGTACTTGACTTTGCAAGGCGTTTCCCGGTAGAAAACCACAGGAGGTGTGAAGTGGAACTGAAAATTGCCACATGGAATGTAAACTCCGTCAGGGCGCGAGTGCCTGTTGTTGTAAAATGGCTTGAAAAGGAAAAACCGGATGTTTTGTGCATGCAGGAGTTGAAAGCCACTTCGGAGCAGTTCCCATTTGAAGAATTCGAAAACCTTGGTTATCACTGTGCTGTAAACGGTCAGGTCAGGTGGAACGGTGTTGCTGTTGTTTCACTCTCTGAACCTGCAGCCATAGAAACTGATCTCAACGGTTTTCTTCCAGAGCAGAGCAGGATGATCTCCACCGGAATTCACGGAATCAGGCTGATAAATGTGTATGTGCCCAATGGAAGCGATGTAGATGACCCGCGGTTTAAAGACAAGCTCCGGTACTACGAGGTTCTCAGAAACTATGCCGAAGGCTTCGACAGACCTACTGTAATAGTGGGAGATTTCAATGTTGCCCCGGGACCGGATGACACGCACTCCCCGGAACAGCAGGACGGTACTGTCTGCTACCATCCTTTGGAGCGGAAACAGATTCAATTGTTCGAAAAGCACGGATTCAGAGATGTTTTCAGAAAGTATCATCCACAGGGAAAAGCCTACAGCTGGTGGGATTACAGAGCTGCTTCCTTCAGAAGAAACCGGGGAATGAGGCTGGATCTTGTACTTGCCGACGAAACTGCGATGGAAAGAATTACTGATTGTTTTATAGACAAAGAACCCAGAAAATGGGAGAAACCGTCAGACCACACACCGGTGCTTTTCAAAATAGAAGTTTCGGAATAGAATACTACCGATGGAAGTATCACAATTGAAATATCGTCTACGAAGGGACAGCAATGAAGATCACACTAATCATATTGTTCATACTTGCTTCATACGGCTACTGTGAACTTGAACTTGCACACATTCAGGTTCACGAGTGGGGAGTTCTTACCCTCGGCAGCACAAACCCTGTGTTGTCATCTGTACCTGGAACGCCATCGCCGGTTATCACATCTGACAGCATGGGTTCCGGGGGCGGAGCGGGCCTTCTCCGGGCTCCGGTTCTTTACTTTCACGGACCGGCATTTTCAGGAACAGTCACGGTAAGGACAGACAACGGTTCCATTTTCGATATCTACCCCTCTGTACCTGATACGGACAGAGACCACAGCCACTGCACCTGGACAGCTGATTTCAGCTACAACGACATACAGGAGTACCCCGACTTCCATGGCATGGCACCAGGTGAATGGAACTACGACCTGTGGAGAGAAGTTTACGCCCTGAGTATCAGTGGTGCCAACGACTGGAATGACAAATTTTTATACTATGAAACAGCTCCTCAATCAATAGACTTTCTGCCTTACTCTCCTGCAAAGGAAAGCTTGAGCGAAGAATACATGGGCGTTGAAGCCATGATAATACAGAGACGAAATGAGGGAATATTCCTTGCCCGGTGTACACTGGGAAATGTTGTCTATGGAGGCGACATCGAATACACAGAGCTGGACACAGATGATGCCGTTCTGGATGTACTTTTCGACTGGTCAACAGACATCCTTGAAGCCGACGAAGTGGAAGCGCTCTGGAACACATGGTCTGCCTGGATGTTCCGTGACTACATCTATGAAGAGGGTTACGGCAGCGGTCTTCTCATGTACAGGATTCCCGATGAACTTACCGAGAAACTCAGTGTGATCTCCGTTTCTCCCGAGGAAGTCGACTATCCTGTAGACATCTCGCGCTACCTGCTGGTTGCAATGCCCTTCCGGGGAGAATACTGATGCTGCCGCTGCTGTTCCCTTTCATGGTTGACACAGTTGAAATTCCCCCTCCCGATCTTAATGACCTGTTCGTAAACGAGTGGGGGGTTGTGGTATTCAGCACCGAAGGAACAACAGTTGCCGGTGCTCCTGATGAATACGGTAACATCCACGGTGGCAGACAGATCTACGGTGACCTTGCAGTGGATGCACCTGTAATCTGGATACACGGCGGGTTCTTCGAAGATGCAACTCTTACCGTAAAAATACCACAGGGTTCACTGACTGCCCTTTTCCCTGAACCGGATCTGACTTCCGGTACAGAGATGACTGTAGCCGCCTCGTGGAATATCTCGGCCCGTCCCCCTGTACCCATGAGCGAGAGGCCTGCTCCTGATGTTCCCGCTGGAACTCCGTTTGAATGGGCAATGGAGTACTGGCGAAAAGTACCGTCAATGGAACTGTACTCGCCAGACTCAGGAGAGTACAGATCGAACTTCCTGTACTATGAAATTGGCATTCCATACTGGAACCCCCCTGAGGGTATTTACCAGGCAAGAACTCTCGCAGGATATTACGCCCCCGACGGTCTTCTGATTACAGTTGGAGATACCCCTGAAATAGAGAGGATTCAGCTGATTCCCCTCCCGGACGGATCTGGAACACCGCCGGACCAGACAGGTAATCTGAACGATGATGACATCTGTACAATCATCTGCGACTGGGGAGGAAACAGCCTGAAGTCGGAGGAGATCACAGCTCTGTGGCAGACCTGGAAACCATTCTTTGAAAACAACAGCATTGATGATGAATCCGCAACCGACGGTATATTTCTCAATGAACAGTGGATTCTGTTCCCGCTTCCCTGGGACGCTGTGGAAGAGTATAGCACACTGTATCTGGATGTGCACGATGAAATTGACAGGGAAATTACCTACAACAGGCTGTTTCTCGGTCTTGTAAGGGTGAACTGATATGATTACACTGCTTGTTCTTATAGCCGGGCTTCAAGTTCACGAGTGGGGTGTTGTAACTACAGCTCCAGATATTGTTTCCGGGGCGGTTCCAGCCGATTCTGAGATTATAACCGCTGAACCATTGCTGGATCCGCTTGATGACAGAGCTCCTGTGGTCTACTTCCACGGAGACCCCTGCTCTGTTACCCTGCGTATCAGTTTCCCTGAAATGGGTTACACAACAGCAGTACTTCCAGAGCCGGATGAAGGCGGTATCAATTCAACCTATGCAGTGTGGAACAACCTCAGGCTCACTGAAGCTTCAGACACAATTCTTACTGAAGGCTGGGTAAACTCCGGAGAACACAACTTCCCTGTGTCCGTCTGGCGTCAGGTCGATGCGCTGAATGTTTCATCGAATGGCGAGACCGACCGTTTTATCTACTACGAATGCCGTCCAGGCAACATGGGAGATCTGCCGTTTGCACGCCAGAGTGGCAACCTTTCATTCAGGATGCCGTACGGTGAAATTCCATGCATCGTTCTTACCTCGTCAGGAGACAAACCGATGTTCGGCGTTTTCACCCTTGCAGACATACTGACTGACATACCGAAAGGTCTGCGGTTTCTCGATGAGCCGGCACAGCTCAGAAGAGAACTCTGGCGATGGGCAGACGGTGTTCTGAACGAAGATGAATTCGATGCCTTCTGGAGCACATGGGAAAGCAGATTCCTGGCTGACTCATCAACAGATGTGATGATTCTCTACAGACTGCCGGAAGAAACAGTCGAACGAATAGCAGCTATGGAAGTAGTGCCGGACATACACACAGAGATAACTGTCAACAGATTTATTATAGCAGAGCTTCCCTACAGAACAGAATAGCAGTCACAGCAGCGGAGATCCTTTTGAAGTATCTCCGTTGCTGGTTTTTAATTTCCTATCACTTCAGTATGTATTAATATATTCATATATAATTGATATAGAATAGTTGTATTTCTATTACCCTTATTCATATATTCACAATGGTGTTTAGAGAGTTTCTCTCTTCCACACAGTTCCAGTATGCGCAACACTAAACAGTTGGAGTTTACTATGAAAGCCTACGATGTAATCATTATCGGCGGAGGGCCGTCAGGATTGATCACCGGGGTAACTGCTCAGAAACAGAATCCCCAGGCATCGTTCCTTATGATCAAAGAAGAAGAAAACGGTCTTGTCCCCTGTGGTATTCCCTATGTATTCCACGACCTGGACAGCGTTTCTCAGAACAAGATGGGGCCTGCCCCATTCATAAAAGCAGGAGGAGAAGTTCTTGTAGACAAAGTAACGGAAATTGATCTGAAAAATACCACGATTACAACCGAGTCTGGTCTCGAACTGTCGTACAGGAAGCTTGTTTTCGCAACCGGATCCACGCCTACAATACCAACCTTCATCAAAGGCTACGACCTTGAAAATGTAGAGACTATTCCAAAGAGTTTTAACTACATAACAGCCCTCAAGGAAAGGGTAGCATCTGCAAAGAATGTTGTCATTATCGGTGGTGGATTTATTGGCGCTGAAGTTGCCGAGCAGATAGCCAAACACCCCGATAAGAAAGTTACCATTGTTGAAATGATGGATCACTGTCTGGGCCGGGCATTTTCTCCCGACTTTGCAGCTCTTGCCGATGAAAACCTCAAAAAAGCCGGTGTGAACGTTCTTACTGGAAGTACAGTGGAAGAGCTTGTTGGGGAAGATGGCAAAGTTCATTCTGTCAAGCTGAAAAGCGGAAAAATCATAGAGGCAGACATGGTTATTTCCGCCATAGGTTACAGGCCCAATACCGATCTTGCAAAAAGGGCAGGATTGCAGATCACCAGCAGCGGAACAATCAGAGTTGACAAGTTTATGCGTACAGACTTTGAAGATGTTTTTGCCGTGGGAGACTGTTCCGAGACCTTCGGGTTTATCACCGGCAGAACAGACAACATCATGCTGGCATCCACTGCAACAGCTGAAGCCCGCATTCTGGGGTACAACCTGTGTAAAATAGGTATCCTCAGAACTTTTTCCGGCACTCTTTCCGTATTCTCCACAGAGCTCAACGGCTATGCCTTTGCCTCTGCAGGTGCCATTGAACAGTCTGCTGAAGAATCCAGAGTTGACTATGTAACGGGAAGTTTCTCGGATATGGACAGACACCCGGGTACACTGCCCGGAGCAAAAGAAATCCGCATACGAATTATAGTCTCACCTAAAAACGGTGAGATCATCGGAGGAGAGATCTACGGCGGGAAGTCAATAGGAGAAATGATAAACATCATAGCTCTTGCTATACAGAAGTACATAACCGTGTATGAGCTGGTTTCTTTCCAGGTTGGAACCCATCCTCTTCTTACAACCGCCCCTACAAAGTACTCGCTAATCAAAGCGTGCGAAGACGCCATCTCAAAGATCAACTGCAGCCACGGCTAACACGCGGGTATTCAGTGGGGAGCCAGGCGGCTCCCCACTTTCATTTCAGATCAGCTAAATAGCAAGTCTCAACTGCAGCCTCATTGCGGTATCTGTGTTTTTACCGCATTCAAGAATTCTCCGTCACCCGGACAACACTGTCAGTTGGTAACGATCAGTTTGCTTACTGCCGAAGATGAACCGGCTTCAAGCCTTACCAGATAGATTCCGGGATGAACACCGTATCCAGTGTTCCATAAAACTGAACCGGAACCCTCCAGAAGCTGAGTCCACACAAGCCTGCCTGAAACATCATAAACAGAAAGTCTGGCTGATGAACCAGCGAAACCTGCGGCAAAGGAAACAGATTCCCCGGAAACGACAGGATTGGGGAATGGCCCGGCAAGAGAAGTCTGCGGCGATACCATACCCTGTGAACTATCTTCCACACCGGAACTTCCGTTCAAAGGAATCAGAGTGGGATCGTGAAAGCCGTGCCAGTCAAGTATACAGTAAAGTTCTCTGTCGTACCCGCCTGTCCACAGAGGAACTCTGCGGTCTTTCGATGTTGCAAAGGCTTCACCGATAAGAGAATTCCCGTTCTGGTATACCTCTTCCGTAAGGTAAACACACATCCACTCACTAACACCCATTTCTGGAAGGTTTCCCTCCCACCCGTAACTGGTATTGAACATCACAGAAGCGGCTCCGCCGCCACTGTTGTGCCACAAAGCCTCCGCACAACACTCACCGCTTTGAAAAGCTCCCGGCATACACGCAATACTGTGATGGATACCGGCCTTGTCTCCGTTGGTAAGCCCCTGCGCTATGGAATTGGTCATCATGGATGAAGGAGAACCCTGCCAGTAGATACCACCTGTGTTCCCATGGCCGGCATAGTGTACCCAGTTTGCACCAGTGTTGATAATATCAGTGGGTGTGGTAAAACCATCACTCGAGCGAGCGGATTCATAAGCCTTGTTTACAATCCAGCCCGATGGAAGGTTGACTGCAATTGAATCGCACACTTTCGCGCCTGTGTAACCGGTAAACAGCCCTGCTCCGCAGAGCATGGCCGTGGTCTGCCAGTCACCTGCCGGTGGTGTGCCCTCGTAACTTATGGATCTTTCAACAAAAATTGCAGCCTCGTCTGCGGAATCAAACAGGGCTCTGCCCACCGCAATATCAGCGTAAAGATCGAGACTGTCACCGGGCTGACCGTAGTTGTGATCACCATTTGCGTCCCAGGTACCGTCAAGATCGCTGAAGTACAGATCCACAGGAGCTGTGTCTGTATAGCCTTCGCAGGACAGGTTCACCGACCGCACAGGAACAACAGACTGGTCTCCTGCAAGCAGAACATACTTGACCCCGTCGGCGTTGTATCGTTGAATTATGTAGTTACGCAGCTTCTCGGCGTCATCGTAACCTGATGTGCCTGAAACAATGTCCGCAATGTCCACCAGCTCAGTTGAAATTCCCTGGGAATTTTTGAAAGTCACAAAAGAAGTGAACGAGTCTGAATAGTCGCCTGAAGTTACCACAAGGTAATCTACTCCGTCGAAACCAATGGTCATGGGGCTGCACTGCTGAATGTCTTCAGGATTGTTAACCCAGCTCCGGATCTGTTCACCTGCTGTTTCCGCCTGGGAAGGAGAAACTGCAACTGCAGCTCCCTGATCCCAGGTTACAGTTACATCCACAGCGGGAGCAAACTCAAGCTCTCTGGAAACAGGATTGCAGGTGTACGGATACACAAGAAAACTTACAATCGTAAAACCGGATTTGTTTCCTGTTCTGAGATTCTGTACCCTTCCGGCCGGCCAGAAAGCATCTGAACTGTAGATAGACGGATTCTCATGAATCGTCTGCGGTGTGGAAAAAACCGCGCTGAATGGACGGGGTACAGCCACTGGCTGAACAACGCCGGACACACTGGTTAACACTGTCTCTTCCGCATCAGCAGAAACAGTTACGTTAAAAGCACCGGAGGGAACAACCAGAGCAACAACCTGAGCTGGAAGAAGCGGTTCCCCTGGCGAACCGGCAGATTCACAACCGGAAATTTGTACCCTTGTGTACCCCATGTAACTGGATTCTACAAGGGTGCGATTCTGAAAATCCACATGGTATGTAAGCTGTGCGGCAAAAGACGAAACACAACCCACAAGCAGAACAGCAAAAAGACTTCGCATTATACTCCACTCTTTTCCGGCGCGGGGACGTCAGTTCAATTACTGTTAAAGTTCTTCAGATGGCGTTGTTTCTTCAGACAGCACCGGGGATGCACTGTTTCTGTTGAATAACTCTTTTACCGAATCGTCCTGAAGGGTAACCAGGGTAAAAACGCCCAGGATTGTTCCCATGGGAATAAATATACACAGTACTCCCGCTCCGTACAGGCAAACCTGATACTTCGTCTGCCGGTCGAGGTTCTTTCCCGCGAGAAACACCAGCAAAGCCAATCCCCAGCCGATAAGAATGATCACCCCCACGACAACAGAGATTGCTGCACCAAGTATTCCAAGAGCGGGTTCTTCCTGGGTAAGACCTCCCACGGTCAATGTGACCCCCATTGCGAAATGCAGCAGTGGCAGACAGAAGAGAAGTGCGATGATGCCAGCCATAATGTAATGAAAAATAGAAAGCAGATGCAGCGTATCTTTGTCTGTAGTACTCATAATTCCCCCAGTTTCAGTGCATCGACACGATCTTCTTCAGCAAAAATAGTAACTACAGCGCCGTATAACAAACTGAATCAAACCTGCGGATCAGTTAGCATTTATTGAGACCCGCAAACCACTCAAGAATACATTGTGATCGCTCAGGAATGTGTGTGCAACTCCCGGCGAACCATGAAGTAATGCACAGCTGAAAACACAAGCAGAATACCTCCGGAAATAAAACCGCACGCAGAAAAGGAAGCGGTGTGGACAAAGCCAAAGAAGATACCGGCAGTTACCATACTACCTGCAATCACAAGAAATGACTTCATAGAATAAATCCACGCAAACGGTAACCAGTGTGCCCCAACCAGTACGGCAAAGGCAGGGTAAAACATGCTGGCATGACCATCTGCAGTAGTCATAATTATCAGCGGAAGCCCCAGTGGTATTGTCAGAGCAAGCCAGGTATTAAGAACCGGCAGCGTGCTTGACTCTGCCGGTGAAGACATACCCAACAATCTGGAGAAGCCGGAGGCAACCGGGTGAATCAGCATACCGCCAATCAGAAGAATCAGCATGGCGGCCGGTACCTGCCCTGCTGCCCCGAAAGCGGCAGAAAGCAACCAGAGTACCCCTTCAACCGCCAGATATACTGAGCCTCCAAGGTGACAATGCCTGTACTCTGTGTGTCTGTTGTACAGTTCGTTCATGAAATCAGTCTTTCCGCTGTTTCAAAGATTCTGACTGGTCACCAGGAACAGACTGTTCATTGTTCTTGAAGAGCTGTTTCACTGCATCATCCTGCAGGGTCACCAGGGTAAAGACTCCCAGTATTGTACCAAGAGGCATAAATATGCACAACACACCTGCCCCGACCATGCAGAACTGATACTTCGTCTGCCTGTCCAGGTTTTTCCCTGAAATAAATACGAATATCGCAAGACCCCATCCAATGATAATCAGAATGGCTGCAATCACCACAAAGGTTGCACCTACAACTCCCGCTGCAGGCTCATCATTACTGACGCCTCCAACAGCCAGAAACATGCCTGCGGTCAAGTGAATCAGTGGAAAACATGCAGCAAGAGCAATCAGCCCTGCGACTACATAGTGAAATACTGCCAGAAGATGCAGTGTGTCCCTGTTAGATGCGCTCACTCTAATCTCCTTCTTTGTAATGCTCCTTGAATTAATACTAAACAATTCGGACCATTATTCCAAACGCACCGATTGCACAAATCTCAACCCGTTCCCATATTGCCCAGAACATTGGAGGAACATGAAAAACTGGATAACCAACAGAGAACTGATGAAGTCACATTTTGACGCTCCCAAATTTCTTGAAGAAAAATCAGATCAGGATCGGGGAGTAAACCCTCCTCCGGTGGAATCCCGGATTCTTCCGGATGCTGTTGAAATTGCACTTCCTGAACACGATTCTGTAAAAGCAATTAAACCTGGCCTTGCGAACTGTATTCTTGACAGGGTAAGCAGAAGAAAATACACCACAGGAAGCATTACGCTGGAAGAGCTGTCTTTCTTGCTGTGGGCAACTCAGGGTGTGAAAAAAACTATCAACGCATACAAAAACAGGGGAACTGTAACTTTCAGAACGGTTCCATCTGCAGGCGCCCGTCACCCTTTTGAAACCTATCTGGCAATCAACAGAGTTACCGGAGTAAAACCCGGCATATACCGTTACTCAGCGCTGAGGCACAGCCTGATCTTCCTGTTTCAGGAAAACAATATCGGGGAAAAACTTACTACGGCAGCAGCGGGACAGAGCTTTACAGGCGAGGCCCCGGTTGTTTTCTTCTGGGCCTGCAGACCCTACATGGGAGAATGGCGTTACAAAGGGGAATCCCACAAGGCCATGCTTCTGGACGCAGGTCATGTGTGCCAGAACCTCTACCTTGCCGCAGAGTCTCTTCAGCTGGGGACAGTTGCCATTGCCGCATACTCGCAGAGCAAGGTTGACGATCTTCTGCATCTGGACGGAGTTGACGAGTTCGTGGTTTACCTGGCACCGGTGGGAAGAGTTAAAGAAACAAGATAAACTATCCAGGGATGAATAGTATTTATCAGAAGTGATATTCATAGCTATACCCGCCCCCTGTTACTGAGAAGCCCAAGAGCTCTATGCTGAACGGATAGATGGCAGAACAACAATTCACACATTGACCCACACATAATAATGTGTTAAGTTTTGTGTGGAGGTGATATTCATGGCAACAAATCTGCAGATTGATGACAAGCTTATAACCAGGGCAGTGGATCTTGGACACCACAAAACAAAAAAAGCCGCAGTAACACAGGCTCTTATTAACTACATACTTCATCTTGAGCAGGAGAACATACTAGCCCTTTTTGGCTCCATTGACTATGCTGAGGATTACAACTACAAAAAACAGAGATCCCGAGCATGAGAATTCTGGTGGACACATGTGTCTGGTCTGAGGCTCTTCGCCGGAAAACCAGTGAGGAATCAGATGTTTCAAGAGAGCTCCAGGGTTTGATCCGTGAGCATCGTGTTGAAATAATTGGCCCTATACGCCAGGAGCTATTGTCCGGGTTGCGTGTGGATGCTCAGTTCGACAGGCTTGAAGAACACCTGAAAGCATTTCCGGACATCACTCTGGAAGCCACTGATCATGTTACTGCAGCTAAATACTTCAATAAGTGCCGGGCAAAGGGAATTCAGGGATCAAACACTGATTTTTTGATATGTGCAGTTGCGGTGCGGAGAAAAATGGCTATTTACACTACAGATAGGGATTTCCAGCAGTTTGTAAAGTATCTACCAATCGTTCTGCATGAAACAAGGAAATTTGATTCCTGAAATATCCCTTTTTTCGTAATATCATTTGTCTGAAGTATTCACTATAACTGTTGATACATCGTTGGCTGATACCCCTCTGTAGAGGAAGCATCATACACAGCGAATGCTTCATACTCTTCAATTTCAGCCTGAATCTGCTCATCGCTTTTTGTTAAGCGCTCAACACAGGCGCTGCAATTACTACTGTGAAAATGAATGTTTCAAGATTGGTTACTGGGGGTGCTTGTTCCCGATATACAAGGCAGGTGGAGGCATCAACCTCCGCCTGCCTGTGTGATGGGCTGGTTATTCCAGCCGGTCTACTATTCCCTGAACAGCTCTCAGGCCATCTGCTATTGCTGTTATCGCATCACCCTCGCCAGGTGTGATATCGCCACCGGCGAAGAAGTTTTTGTAGCCCGTGTACTGCTTGTCGTCTACGATAATACGGCCCCATTTGAGTTCCATTTCCTTCTGCATTGATTCGGGAATAAACTCAATGTCGGAGGTTTGACCTATGGCAGAGAACAGGATGTCTGCATCTATTGCATGCTCAACATCATCCTTCGGCTTGGGTGAAGGCCTGCCTCCTTTGGGGTTCGGAACCATCTTGGCTTCGTGGTAGAGATACCTGATACCGTTCTTCGTCTTTTCGATTCTGATGGGAATTGTTTTCGGCCTGAAATCGATGGTTTCCTCCATGGCCTCATGGATCTCTTCATCATCTGCCGGCATGTCCACAACACGCCTTCTGTAGGACAGGATAACTTCAGCCCCGAGTCTTACACAGGTTCTGGCTGTGTCCATAGCAACATTTCCCCCGCCTATGACGATGACAGTTTTGCCTTTGAGATCTTCTGTTTTTTCCGGAGAATTCATAAGGAAATCAAACGCAGGTCTGACCCCTGGAAGGTCCTCACCCTCAATCCTTGCACTGGAAGGTTTCTGAAGTCCAACGGCAAGGTAAACGGCATCGAATTCAGATTCCAGCTTCTTCAGCATTCCGGCATTGATTTCTTTCCCGTAATTCATTATTACGCCGGCCTGTTCAAAGACCTTCATCTGCTTGCTGATGCCTTCAGCAGGAAGCCTGTACTCGGGAATGGCGTACCATGCTACGCCGCCACCTTTTTCATAGCGGTCGAACACATGCACCTCGTATCCCTTACGGGAAAGGTAGTATGCAGCACTGAGACCTGAAGGACCTGCGCCAACAACTGCAACCTTCTTCCCGTTCGGCTCTCCCGGCTGTGCCTCAAGTGCAAGCACATCGGCAAGGGATTCGAACTGCTCGCAGGCAAATCGCTTGAGCCACCTGATTGCGATAGACTCACCCTGATAGCCCATGGCACAGACTGTTTCACACTGCCTGGTGCAGACCTTTCCGCACATCTCTGGAAGGGGGTTGTTGTCGTAGAACAGTTTAACCGCATCAACAAATCTTCCTTCAGCAATGGCCTTCAGGTAGTCGGGTATATGCATGTGCGCGGGGCAGGCACTGATGCAGAGACCGCACTGGATGCATCTTGAAGCTTCATCCATTGCCTGCTGTACTGTGTAGCCCTTCACAACTTCATCGAAGGTCTTGATTCGCTCTTCTGGAACTTCGATCGTCATTTCTTCCCTGGGTGAGCCGGCCCACCCGAGAACGTCATTTTCCTGTCTGTAACCCTTTTCCTCGTTGTCCCATGCCTTTTTGTCAACACCTGGAGTGTACCTGCAAGTGTCGGGTTTTTCAGTTACCCATCTGTATTCATTGGTAAAGGCAAGGGAGCCAGTGGAGCATACATCGATGCACAGCGCACACCAGCAGCATCTGCCGTAGTCTACAACCGGTCTGAGACCGGAATCTCCCTTTGTGGGTTCAATACCCTCAACCTTCACCATGTCGATGGCTTTGTTCTCGCAGATAGTCTCACACCTGCCACAGCCGATACACTTGCTTGTATCGTTAATGTGGAAACCGCGATACCTGTCTGCTCCCGGGTTCTGCTGAGTGGGATATGGAATAGTATCGGCTTTCTTCGCCGCTCTGGACCAGGCCAGGAATGGAGAGATTACATCTGTAAATTTCATAAGTTTCCTACCTCTCTATTTCCGGCGGACAGGTGGTGAGACTTACCATGATGTTCGAAACATCGGCTATGTTGGCCCCAATCAGCATCCTCTCAAGGAGGGGAACTGCGTGCACGTATGAAGGCCCACGCACATGCACCCTTCTCGGTTTGAGAGACCCGTCACTAACCACGTAGTAGCCATACTCACCACGGGAAGATTCCACGCGGGAATAGTACTCACCTGCAGGTACTCTCCACTCGGTAAGATTGGGTAATTTCGTCGCAACAGGTCCTGGCGGTATTCCTCCCACGATCTGTCTGATAAGCGAGATACTGAGCTCGATTTCCCTTCTTCTGACCATTGCTCTGGCGTATATGTCGCTGCCTGTTTCAGTAACCACATCGAAATCAAGCTTGTCGTAGATTTCGTAGGGAGCGTCTTTTCTTACATCCCGTACTGAACCGCTGCCTCTGGCAACAGGTCCAACAAGACCGTACTCCTCTATCCACTCCGGTTTTACAGCGCCTATGCCTTTCGTTCTTAATTTGAAAACTGCGTTGTTCAGTATCAATCGATCAAACTCGGGAAGTCTCTCTTCAATCTTGTTCAGAACAAGGTGAACACGCTTCCTGAATCCCCGGGGCAGATCGCGTCTGACGCCTCCAGGCTGGATATAGATGTGATAAACTCTGGCGCCAGTGAGTTCTTCAAACAGATCGAGAATAAAGTCTCTGAATGTAATACCCCACATGGCTCCTGTTCCGAGTCCCAAAGTACCAGCCTGGCCCCCGAACGCCATAAGATTCATTGCAAGTCTCGCCATTTCAAGAACAAGAGTTCTTATCCACTTTGCCCTTTCCGGTACTTTTATTCCTGCAAGCTCTTCAATTGCCAGGGCGTAGCACTCCTCATTTATGTCCGGTTCCGGAACACAGATTCTGCACACAAGAGGAAAGTTCTGTATCCAGAGCCTTTTCTCCATGAGCTTTTCAAAACCTCTGTGGAGATATCCAACATGGGTTATTGCCTTTGTTACCTGATCTCCGTCAAACCACATTTCAACACTCATGTTACCGGTTACGCCGGGATGCTGCGGACCAAAGAAGAGATGGGTGGTTTTTTTCGGATCTGTTGCCGGGTTAACACCCATTATTTTTCCTCCTCTCTGTTGCGTCCCATGGGAGTATTCCATTCACCAACCACATCTCCGATGTACTGTCTCGGGTCTGTGTGCTCCCTGGGCTGCCGCTCGCCAAATGTTCTTCTAGCGTATTCTTCTGTTTCAAAATCTCTCCGCATAGGCGGCATGTCTTTCCAGCCTTCCAGCAGGAAGTCTTCGCCCTCCCTGGGATTACCGGGAAAACTGATTCCAAACATTTCGAAAAGTTCACGCTCGAAAGCACTGGCAGCCGGCCAGATTTGACTCAAAGAAGGAACAACGCAGTTTTTCCTTGGAAAGTAGGCACTGATAAGAAGGATTTCCTGCTCATCGTAGTTTTCCAGTATCCAGGTCAACTGAAACGCTCCGTTTTCTATTCTGTCTACCGCGCTTATCAGCTGAAGAGTAGTAAAACCCAGACTGGTTTTAGCCGTAAGCACCGCGTCTGCGGCAGCAGCTTTGTCTACCTTTATATGCAGGTAGTTATGCTGCTCTCTTACCAGCTTCAGTAAGGGGAAACGGATTTCCAGCTCTTTTTTTACTTTGTCAATCATATTCTCACCCCTTACCAGTTGTAATCGGGAAGGTCCCAGTTTTTGATGATCTGTTTCTGGTTTTCCCGGTAGTAATCCAAATTTTCCCTGTAGTGCTTCCAGCCCACAGCTCTGCCTTCCTTTATCTTCTTCATCAGCAGACTGAAACCATCAATTATAGCCTCCGGTCTTGGCATACATCCCATGACATACACATCCACCGGAAGGTACTTGTCCAGAACATTCAGTGTGTTGTAGGAATCAAAATACATTCCGCCGTTGATGGTGCATGAGCCGAGGGCCATGATGTACTTGGGATCCTGGATCTGCTCGTAAACTCTGATCACTCTCTTCAGGGTTTTTGTTGCCAGATACCCGGAGATGATCAGCACATCCGCCTGCCTTGGAGTTGGCCGCATGGCTATCCCGAACCGCTCCATGTCAAACCTTGAAGTGCCCAGAGGCCGGAGCTCGATGGAGCCGCAGCCTGTACCGTAGGCGGTGACCCACAGGCTGTTTGCCCGGGCCATGTTGGTGATCTTCTGAAGAACCTCTTTTTTGTCTCCCGGCTTCTTCGGTGGTTGATTACAGTACATCACAGCCTCCTAAAGCATCACGCGGACAAGGTCCACGAGAGCCAGAGTAGTGGGAACAAGCCAGAGGAATTTAATGCTCTGCTCTGTTCTGAATCTTGGAAATACCGAACTCACTACGATCGCATACATGTAAAGAAGGAAAGTCTTAACGAACAGCGCCATCCAGCTGGAAGCACCGCCAAAGAAAAGATTTACAAACAACAGCAGTTTGGCCACGCTGAACAGTGCCCTCCCACTGAACATGAAAGACAGAAATCTGCTGCTGTACTCTGTTGGAGGACCAATAGGTATCTCCTGCGGGGCCAGTACAATACTGAAAGGATACGCCATCTGCATGGGAAGAAAAGCAATCAGCGCGCCGGCGGACGCGAAAGGAAACCTGAATATGTTCCAGCTTGAAACACCCGCCTGCTGGGCAGCAACAATTCCCTCTATTCTCAGAGTATGCAGACCTACGGCAACTGCCACTACAGCAATGGAGAATGAAAGCTCGTAGGATGACATCTGAGCAAGTCCGCGGCTTATTGCTACCACAGAGTATGGATGACCGGAATTTCCGGCTCCAAGAGCCATTCCCAGACAACCGAAGAACATGATGTAAAGAAGAAGGAAGATGTCTCCGGCAAAAGACATGTTGTAGTTAATGTTGTGACCCACGACCACAGGAACCATGAGCAGCACTGCAATCGCTCCTGTTATTCTGAACAGGGGAGCCATCCAGAACATTCCTCCATGATGAATAGACGAAGTTTTTCTGAAGAGCTTCCAAAGATCAATGAAGTTCTGGGTAACTCGCGGACCAACCCTGCCGTGAATCTTCGCGGTTACATTCCTGGAAATTCCTCCAAGAAGCAGACCCCACACCAGGGCGGTAACAACTGTCAGGAGAATAGACATTATGTTGGACAACATTTTACATCCCTCCATTCAGAAACACGAACAGAAGCACCAGGAAAAGCAGGGAATGAGCCAGATACGTTCTGCCGTCGCCGGTGAACAGCATCCTCACCCCGTCACCCAGCATACTGAAGGTCTTACTTACCCCGTGGAATAGTTTTTCCGCATGTATTCTGGGAAGGAAGGCAAGTGCCCTTTCATAAGGCCTGTAAAAGTTGTTTGAATAGTGAACCTCATCAGCGGAGGGAGGCATCTCACCTGCAAAACCAATATCCAGCTGCCCTACATACTTCGGCTTGTGGCCGGATATCCAGTAGAACACGAAAGCAATTCCAAACACAACCATCACCATAATACCAACCATCCAGGCATTCCAGGTTCCCATTGTGGTGAGAACCATGTCTCCCTGTATGACCGGTGCCAGCCCGGAAAGACCCGGGATAGCCTTCAACACCGGGACAAGGATGTTAAGAAGCAGTGTTGGCTTGAAGCCAAGAACCATTATGGATGCGGCAAGAAGACCCTGAGGAAGCAAAAGGGTGAGGGGAGCTTCCTTTGCGTGGGCATTTTTAGGTGAAAGCTGACCGAGAAATACCCCGTGAAGCAACCGGTATGAGTAGAGGAATGCTACAACTGAAGCAAACATTGCCACTATCAGAATCGGCAGCCAGCCTGCTTCGATCAGTCCGTTGTAAAGAAGCCACTTGCCACCAAAACCGGCAAGAGGTGGTACTCCGGCAAAGGAAATCACGGCAATAAGCGTAAATGCGAATGTCAAGGGCATCTTTTTCACAAGACCTCCCAGATTGTTAAACCTGGTTGTGCCTGTTCTGTAAAGTACGCTGGCAGCCCCCAGAAAGAGAGCCATCTTGAATATCATGTGGTGTATTGTGTGATAAATAGCTGCAGTCCAGCCCAAAATGCTTGCAAGCCCAAGCCCGACCAGGATGTATCCGATCTGGGAAACACTGGCATAGGCAAGCAGCTTCTTGTAATCGGGAGCAAGTGCGGCAAGTACAGCGCCGGCCAGTGCCGTAAGAGCACCTGCCCAGGCCATAACCCTTCCCCACGGAAGAGCGCCGCCTGTGGCGTTTAGAGCTACTGCCACTAAAAGAAGAACTGCTGCTTTGGATGCAGTTCCGGAAAGGTAGGCAGGCATGGTTCCTGGAGCCGCTGGATATGTTCTTACATTCCAGAGGTGTGTTCCAAACTGTCCGAGTTTAACCAGCGCTGCCAGTGTCATCAGCAGTGCAGGCAACCCTGCCATTACAAAACTTCCCCTTGAAAGAAGAATTCCGGCAAGAAGCAGATATCCGGAGAATGAAGCGAAAACGGCGTACCAGAAAGCACCGTTCCTGGCTCCAGAACCTCGACTCACACCAACAACCGCTGCAAAAGCGGAGATCTCCCACAGGATGTAGAACGTAATTCCGTTACCAGCAGCAGGAAGCAGCGTAAGCGAAGCACCGGATATAAGCAGCCAGAACCAGTAGTTTCTCTCGCTGCCGATTCGGTTGAATACACCGGGAAGACACAGCAGAGTTCCAGCACCGAACAGAACGTGGAAAATAACACGCAGGGTCGATGAAGTTACAATTGATCCAGAGAAATCAAGCTGAGTCCACAGCAGCCGTGTTATCCAGACCGCCGCGATCAGTATCACAAAAACTCCTGCTGTGGCCGACGGCTTTGAAAAGGGTTTCAGTTGGATTTTTTCTGATCTGTCTGCCCAGAATCGGAACAGGTATACAGCTTCCAGGAACAACCCTGCCAGCACAGCATAAAAAATCACAGTAAAGTTGGATGCAAGGTATCCAAGGAAGGCAAATTTCGCCCAGAAAACCGGAAGCGGCGGAATCCCTGCCAGAAGCAGTACCGGTGCAAGCATAAGGATAGTTCCGTAGCCGCTCCATCTCCGATTTTTCCATGGGTTTCCAAGCATGAACAGACTGAACTTCGCCAGTGAAGAAAAAACCATGAGGATCAGTACAGTCTGCGTGTAAAAGGCGCCGGTGAGTGTACCGGCTGCAACAAGAAGAAGCGATGCATAGGCGGAAGTGGAATAACCCAGTATTCTGCCGGCACTGCCTGCCCGGAGGCCTGCAAGCTGGCTTAAAACAAGTCCTCCAGCCCCAATCCAGGCATAGATAATCGGGTTTCCAATTGGAAGAAGAGGTAGAACTCTGGCTGCCCACATAAGAACGGCAAGACTCCATGTTGCACTGTACAGCCCGGCAACATTAGAGCTTGCTCCCTGATAGAAATCAAGCCCCCACCCTGTAAGCGGAAAGGCCTTGAGCTCTGTAACTATCACGGTCAGCAGCAGTATTGATACAAGAACCGCCGATCCGCCTGTAAGCGTACCCAGAGCCTGCAGCGTAAGCATACCTGTGGATCGGTAAAGAACAGCCACTGCCAGCAGGTACAGAATTGTAACCAGACCTGAGACCAGTGCAACTTTTATTGCTGCTTCCCAGCGGCTGCCGCATTTTGAGGCAGCAGTAAGACCGATGGTGGCAATTGATCCTATTTCAAGGAACACAAACGAATTAAAGATGTCGGTGGCAAACAGCAATCCCAGCGAAGCAGTGAGCATGGCGAGAATCAACGGCTGACTCTTCGGGGTATGCAGAGCGAAACGATGAATGGAGAAAATAACCGCCAGGTACATTGCAATAGCAACCAGCGTTCCACCGGCAGTAATCTCCAGATTGATACTGAGAGGAGGAACCCCGACACCGGAATGAAATATCACGGAATCTGACAGGTCTTCAAGGTTCCAGGCTCCAAGCTGCAAAGAGAGCATTACAACAAAGCCCAGACCGGCTGTGAGGATTATGTAACTTACGAACCGGGACGCTTTCGGGTGTTTTCCAGGAAGCCAGGCGTTAACAAAGGCTCCCAGAAGAGGCAGAAATACAGCCAGTGCTTTTACCATTTCAGCTCCTTCATGTGTCGAATATCGGCAGAGCCGGATTTACGCGAGGCCAGCACACCAACCACAACGAACAGGGCAGCAACAGCCACACCTATGACTATGGAAGTAAGAACAAGTGCCTGCGGAAGGGGATCAACCATCTGGGTCACAGATGAATCAACTATGGGAGCAGAACGGCCGGGAAGAAAACCACTCCAAACCAGGATCAGGTTTACCCCTGTGTCCGCGAGTGTAAATGCGAGAGCGATCCTCAGTATGTGTTTTCTTGTGAGAACACCCCACAAGCCTATCAGAATCAATCCCAGACCTGTGGCAGCCATGGACCAGTAAAACAGATACTCTGCACTCATTTCTCACCTCCCGCTTTTCTGTAGGAAGAAAATATCCCAGACAACTCGCTTGCGACTTTAGCCCCTATGGCCAGTGAAATAAGGGGAATAATACCTGCTGATATTATTCTCCCCGGAGAGCCTGCAGGAAGAACAAGGTTGTTCAGAAACTGCCCTGCAGCAAACATGCCCCAGAACCCGAGCAGACCGAAGGTAAGACCTGCAAGAGACTCAATAGAGGAAAGAAATTTTGATTTCCCGGGAACAGTGTTGCTGCCCAGCATTACAAGCAGAAATGCCGAAGCGACCACCGCACCGCCGGGAAATCCTCCACCTGGACTGAGATGCCCGTGGGTTATGATGTAAATGCCGAACAGAATGATCGCCGACGGCAGAATACCGGCAGTGAACGAAACAATAGAGCTTGGAGGGGTTGGCCCGGAACCAATGGGTATAAGTGTGAGGATAAGAACAACGGCGGTGGACGCGCTGAAAAGCACCACTACTTCACCCAGGGTATCAAGCCCTCTGTAAGCCACCACAACAGCGGTGACAAGGTTCACAGACCCAGTATCCTCCACTCCGGTTTCTGTGTACGATTCTCCCACTCCTGAAAGTGCGGACGGAACTGTGTAATCATCAACAACCGTTATCAGAATAGCCATCAGGATAAGAACAATTGCGAGCCCGACGATGGTGCGTATCATTGTTCCCCTCCTATCTTTCCTCTTCCCCAGAGGAAAATAACCGTGGATATGGCAGCGCCGATGCTGGCTTCAGTAATAGCCACATCAGGCGCATCCATCAGAAGAAAAAGCAGCGATGCAGAAAGGCTTACAAAGCCCACGATGATAATGGCTGAAATCAGTTTTTTCACTATCAGAGCGGCAACCGCAGCAACTATCATCATTACACCTGTACCGATGGAAGCTGCAGCAAACAAAGACATATTCACTGTTCTTCCCCCTTGCTCTCTTCAAGGTCATCAATAACCAGATTGTCCGGCTTTTCAGATGCATCGTTGTGGGCGGCCCTTGCAAGAGCATGGCTGGACACCGGATTTGTAAGAACGATAAAAACAGCAACCAGAAGAAGTTTCGGCAGCCATGACGGCTCAAAAAGACCCAGTCCGGAAAGAAACAGAATAGAGCCCAGAGTAGTAGCCTTCGTACCGGCATGCATCTTGTTGAAAACATCCGGCATTCTGAATACCCCGACACCACTGGCGAAAAGGAACAATGCCCCCAGTCCGGTGAGCACATGAGCCAGTATAAATGTGAAACTCATCTCAGCCCCCCGTCGAGATACCTGGCGACGGCCAGAACACCAAGAAAAGAAAGGACGGAATAAACCAGGGCAACATCAAGAAGCATAGACCTTCCCTGAAGAAAGGCGACAAGCACAAGAAATCCTGTTGTAATCAGTGTTGTTGTATCAAGAGCGACAGCTCTGTCTGTTGCCTTTGTGCCAAGAATCAGGCGAAGAAAAGCCAGGAACAGCCCTCCACCGATAAGCACAAAAAGAATAACCATGAATGTGTTACTCAAAGATCTTCTCCAATCTTCCTGCAAAACCGTCTACCATCGACTGTGTTTCCGCGTGAACATCTCCATCCGGAAGGAAGATCCAGTGAACAAAGATGTGGTCACCAGCGATGTCTATGGTTATGGTTCCCGGTGTCAGGGTAATTGAGTTCGCGACAATCACCTTGGCCCTTTCGCTCTTCAAGTTCAGGTTTACCTTTACTATGCCGGGATTAAGAGGAATAACGGGCCTGAACACTCTGAACAGTACGTCAATATTAGCTTTTATCATCTGGCCAAGAAAATAAAATATGTAGCTAATTGCCGCTATGAACTTTCGGGGCTTGAGAAGGCGGAAGAGGTTTCCGGTAAGTGCTCCGTTTGTGGCTATGGCTGCAATAACACTAACCACCACACCCAGCACAATCTCCTGGATATCGGTGCTGAGTGTCAGACTCAGCCAGATACCCATCAGGATCACCGAAGTGGAAACAACGGCTGGTGCTCTTTTCATCAGTAAACACGCTCCTTCTTTCTCATGGAATGGGTCAGAACATCGAGTTCAGTAGACACTTCAACGTATTTTATTTCAACATCTTCTGGAGCCTTGAGTGGCTCAAGAGTAAAACTTAGAATTGCCTTACAACCTGCCGCAACCAGCATGTCAAGAGCTGCCTGTCCAGATCCACCGGTTACAGCAATAACCGCAATAACTTCCTTCTCCTTCTGCAGAATCTCATGAATTTTTTCAACAGGTCTGATAACCCTGCCATTGCATTCTTTTCCTATTTTTGCAGAATCGTTGTCGAAAATAGCGCTGTAGTTGTAACCACCTGTGCCGGCAAGACCGGATGTCATCAGAGCACAACCGATACTGCCGGCACCGACGATAATCACAGATGGCGGATCAGTTGTTCCCAGAATATTCTCTATGTTTATCAGCAGGTCGTCTACATTGTAACCGGAACCCTGTTTGCCGAACTCTCCGTAAATTGACAGGTCTCTGCGAACGGCGGCAGACGAAATTCCACAGTTCGCGGCCATCTGCCGGGAGGTTATTACCGACTCTCCTCTCTTTTTTGCAAGGCGCAGACATCGGGCATAGTGGCTCAGCCTCCGTATGGATTTTTCCGAAACTTTAACGGCAATCACTGTAATCTCCATTCATAATATTGTGATAGTTTGTACTATCACAAGTGTACAACAATACACAGATACAGTCAAGGGTATTCAGGGAACAATTTTCTCCGTAATACCAAACTGACAGCATTTTCAACACAAAACTGGGTTTAACACGGATCATATTGCTGCTACATCTTTTAGAGCAGCACCTTCTGAACGGCTGATACAAAATAAGCCGGTGCGGAACAGGCATTTGTTCTCACAGACGCAAGTACCATATATTACCGCCGAGTCGGCTGTACTGTACCGACCATTTTAACACCAAAAGAAGCAGGTCTTCTTTTTTTTTACCGGCATCCCGCCGGTAGGAGGTCAGAGATGTCCAAAGGTTTCGATGCTTTCAAAATGGCTCAGGATCAGTTTGATCAGATTGCTGAAACACTTGATCTTGAAGCTGGTGTAAGAGCCTTTCTCCGTGAACCAATGAGAGAGTACCACTTCACCATTCCCGTACACATGGATGACGGATCAGTTCAGGTTTTCCGCGGCTTCAGAGTACAGCACAGCGATGTTCGCGGCCCGTGCAAAGGCGGCATTCGCTTTCACCCCGATGAAACCATCAGCACAGTTAAAGCCCTTGCCACATGGATGACATGGAAGTGCGCTGTTGTAGACATTCCTCTCGGTGGTGGCCGAGGCGTTGTTATATGCAATCCTCACGAGCTTTCAATGCGCGAGCAGGAACAGATATGCCGCGGATGGATTCCTAATGTCTGGAGAAACATAGGCCCGGTACATGACATTCCTGCCCCGGTGGTTCTGACCACACCTCAGCATATGCTGTGGATGATGGATGAATACGAAACTCTCAAAGGCGGCAAGTACCCTGGTGTTATCACTGGTAAACCTGTCGGCAGCGGAGGTTCACTCGGAAGAACAGAAGCTACCGGTTATGGCGCAATCTACGCTGTCAGAGAAGCACTTAAGCGTCTTGGTATAGATATCAAAGGTGCCACAATGGCCTGCCAGGGCTTTGGCAATGTAACGCAGTATGCTGCAGATCTTTTCATTCAGTACGGCGGAAAGGTTCTTTGTGTTTCCTGCTGGGATCAGAAGGACATGAAGGCTTACACATACCGCAAAATGGATGGAATTGACCTTGATTTTGTAATGAGCATAACGGATCGTTTCGGTACACTTGATGCAGGAAAAGCCATTGAAGCAGGTTACGAGCAGCTTCCAGGTGATGCATGGATTGAGACTGAAGCTGATGTCCTTCTCCCGGGTGCTCTTGAAAACCAGATCAACGCCGATACCGTGGGCAAAATTCATCCACGGGTAAAGGTTGTTGCCGAAGGTGCCAACGGCCCTACAACACCTGAGGCTGATGTTGTGCTGAAAGAAAGAGGAATCTTCAACATTCCCGACTTCCTGTGCAATGCCGGCGGAGTAACATGCTCTTATTTCGAGCAGGTACAGAACAACATGAACTACTACTGGGAAAAAGAGGAAGTTCTTTCAAAACTCGATACAAAGATGACAACTGCATTCCATGCCGTTGCCGATCTTGCGGAAAGCCAGTCCCTCTACATGCGTGACGCGGCCTACATGATTGCCATCGACCGGGTGGCAAATGCAGCGAGACTCCGCGGTCTGGTGTAGTTCCGGAACCACAACAAGGATCGGGGTGAAAACCCCGGTCCTTTTTTTATATCTTTCCGGTAATTAGGATTAAGCCAGACAAGCATCCCTGAATTGAGAAAGGTGAACTGAATGACACCACACAACAGCGACAATACGGTTCCGGAAAACAAACCGGAGTGGAAGATAATTCTGAGACTTCTCAATGAAACTGATCCGGAACTGTTGAGCCGTCTCAGCAGAAAAATGCTGAACTACCTGTTCAGGAAGAAAGTTGTAAAGATTTCTGAAATAATGGAAAAACTGCTCCCGAAACAGGTGGATGCCTCTGGTCCCAATAGCAATTACGGTGAGAACCAGCCCGCCCCGAGGATGGACTACAAAATACTTGAGGAAATAACAACACAGGTATTCAGGGTAGCAGAGGAAGTTCTTTCTCCTGAAGAGATAACTCTTGCTCTCCACAGATGGATTCGCCATGAAAAAATACGGTTTCTGTCTACCACTGCAGGCCGAAGGGATGTACCTCTCGGCCAGCTCAGAGAAGCACTGGATAAGTACGAAATGCTTCCAAAACAGAGCAAGAAGATGGAGGCCAGAGACAGGGAGAACATAACTGTTGGTTTAACCAGAAGAGTGTTGACCGATGACCTGAACTACATAAACACCATCCGGAAGCATGTAAGTATCAGTGACTTCGCCAATATTATCAACCACACAATCGGACCCTACAACGGGAACGGAAAGGTCGGAGGAAAAGCTGCAGGTCTGTTCAGAGCTGAGATGATACTCAACACCTACAAGAAATCGCACACTGTTCTCAGAAATCTCAAAGTTCCCAAAACATGGTTCATCGCGTCTGATGCCGTCCTTGAATTTATCAGTCACAATGCCCTTGAAGAGATGATGGCAATAAAGTATGCAAGACAGGATGAGATAAGACAGGAGTACCACCTTCTTGAACAGGTGTTCAAACACTCTATTATGCCCTACAGTGTTCTGGCTGGCCTTGAACATGCACTTGATTACTTTGAAACAACTCCAATCATCGTCCGTTCTTCCAGCCTTCTTGAAGACAGTACAGGGGCTGCTTTTGCCGGCAAATACAAGAGCCTTTTCGTTGCCAACCAGGGGACAAGACAGCAGCGGCTGGATGCACTTGTAGACGCTGTTCTGGAGATATACGCAAGTATCTTCGGCCCGGATCCCATAGAATACCGACGGGAGAGGGGACTCCTCGATTTCAATGAAGAGATGGGCATTCTTATTCAGGAGGTTGTTGGAAGCAAAATAGGTAAATACTATTTTCCACCGTTTGCGGGGGTGGCCTTCAGCAGAAATGACTACCGGTGGTCGCCAAGAATAAAAGCGGAAGACGGTATTGTGCGGATCGTCGCCGGGCTGGGCACCAGGGCAGTAGACAGAACAGGGCAGGATTTCCCGGTTCTTATGAGTCCCGGACAGCCCAAGCTGCGCATCAATGTGACAACAGAAGAACTTATACGCTATTCACAAAAAGAGATGGATGTTGTCAACCTGGAGAAAGGGTGTCTTGAAACTGTAAGCACTGAAAAGATTATCAGGGAATACGGTGCAGGCATTCCATGCCTTCCCTACATGGTTTCACTGTACGATGAAGGACACATACAGCTCTCGCCAGGTTCAATGCTTAACATTCAGCAGAAAGATACTATCCTGACATTCCACAACCTTCTGGAAAGAAGCCCGGTTCCTCTTTTCTTCAAAACGGTTCTGAGTATTCTGGAAGACGAAATGGGGCTGCCTGTAGACATTGAATTCGCCTACGGACGGGACATACATACTCCGTATCTGCTTCAGTGCAGGCCCCAGAGCGTGGGAAGAGACAGAGCTGACATTACGATCCCGTCGGGTATAGACACAGACAGGATCGTGTTTACGGCAAACAAGTACATCATGTCCGGGGCATGTCACAATATTGAGTACATGGTGTATGTCAGCGGTACCGAGTATGACACAATCGAAAGCAGAGAAAAGCTTCTGGAGGTAGGACAAATTGTGGGTAAACTCAACAACACCCTTCCCCAGAAGAAATTCATCCTTATCGGTCCGGGAAGATGGGGCAGCAAGGGAGACATCAAGCTGGGTGTGCATGTGGGATACAGCGATATCAACAACACTGCCATGCTTATTGAGGTTGCAAAAATGAAAAAGGGCCAGCTTCCTGATCTTTCCTTCGGCACACACTTCTTCCAGGATCTTGTGGAGGCAGACATCAAGTACCTGCCTCTGTACCCGGATGATAAAGATGTTATTTTCAGAGAAGACCTGTTAACAAAGCAAAAAAACCTTCTCACAAGCTTTGTTCACGGGACAGAAGAATTCGCGAGGATAATCAAGGTGATAAGAGTTTCCGATATAGCGGCGGATACATCTTTGTCTGTGATACTGAATGGAGAAACAGATCAGGCAGTCGCCTATATGAACTGATGAACCATCTAAAAGAATCCCCCGCTATTCGGCAGGGGATTCTTCTGTATTAACCTGTTTTTAAGACTACACCACGCCCTGGGCCATCATTGCGTCGGCAACCTTGCGGAAACCGGCTGCGTTGGCACCAAGAACATAGTTACCAGGCTGGCCATAGAACTCTGCAGCATCGTAAGCCTGCTTGTGAATACTGATCATTATGTTGTGAAGCCTGTTATCCACTTCCTCGCGGGACCAGCTTGAGAAGACTGCATTCTGTGCCATTTCAAGACCAGAAGTAGATACACCACCTGCGTTGGCGGCTTTGCCTGGCCCGTAGAGGACCTTATTCTCAATGAAAATGTTAACACCCTCGGGAACTGTGGGCATATTCGCACCTTCAGAAACGAGAATTATACCATTGTTAACCATTGTCTGAGCGTCTTTTGCACTGATTTCATTCTGCGTGGCACTTGGGAAGGCACAGTCTGCCTTGTGTGCCCACAGTGGATTGTAATCAAGAGAGTTGTCTCTTGGTGTGTAAACAGCACTGGGATACTTCTCGGCATATTCGCTTATGCGGCCTCTGCGAACATTCTTAAGCTCCATAACATAAGCAAGCTTGTCGGCATCAATACCGGCTTCATCGTAGATGTAGCCGCTTGAATCGGAAAGAGTAACAACTTTTCCGCCGAGAAGGTTGATTTTCTCTGTGGTGTACTGGGCAACGTTACCGGATCCTGAAACAAGACAGATCTTGCCGGCATAGCTGTCACCTCTGGTCTTAAGCATTTCTTCACCAAAATACACGGAACCGTAACCTGTAGCTTCAGGTCTGATAAGGCTTCCACCGTACTGAAGTGCTTTTCCTGTGAGAACACCGGTCCATTCGTTGCGAAGCTTTTTGTACTGACCGAACATGAAACCGATCTCTCTTCCACCAACACCGATATCTCCTGCAGGTACATCTGTGTTAGGACCGATGTGACGGAAAAGTTCACTCATGAAAGACTGACAGAATTTCATTACTTCCATGTCGGACTTTCCTTTGGGATCGAAATCGGATCCACCCTTGCCGCCACCCATGGGGATAGTGGTGAGGGCATTCTTGAACACCTGCTCGAAAGCGAGAAACTTAAGGATACCAAGATTTACAGAGGGATGGAAACGAAGACCGCCCTTGTAGGGTCCTATCGCACTGTTCATTTCAATGCGGTACCCGCGGTTTACCTGAATTTCACCCTTGTCATCAAGCCATGGAACACGGAACATGATAAGACGCTCTGGCTCAACAAGTCTTTCAAGTATCTTTGCGCTTCTGTACTCAGGATGTTTCTCAATTACCGGTTCGAGAGATTCAAGAACCTCTTCAACAGCCTGGTGAAATTCCGGCTGAGCAGGGTTCTTCTCTTTTACACTCTGGTAAAGTTCCTCAAGCATTCTCACTCTCCTTCTCAAGAGCTTTGGTGAACAATGGAAAACCGAATCCCGTATGATTTCTCACACGGATTAGGGTAGACTACTGCCAGAACCTTGCTTCTGTCAATAGGGTATACAGGTGGCTGTATATACTTGACCCGGGGCATATATAGCATTCATAGTCTCTCAACTTTCACACCAGTCAGTTTCCGCAGGAAACGCAGAAACAGCCGGAGGTAGCAACAATTATGTTCTCTCCAGACAAGTTGGATGGACAGCTTCAATTGCGCCGTACAGAGTTTCTCCTTAAAGATCTGGGGAGATTCCGGATACAGAATGTAATGCTGCTGTGCAGCCTCTACGATTTTTATACTGTTGAAGAAGACGGGATGCTGGAGGATATTCTGGATGCATCCTGTCTGGCAGGTTTTTCGGGGAAAGCACCTGTTATCATTCAGGTTTCAAATGCAACTGAAGCACTGACGATGCTGGGAAACAAATCCGGAACACATTTTGAGCTTGTTATATGCATGTCCACAGGTGAGAATATCACATTCAGTGAATTTGCAGACAGGGTACATGAAATACGACCAGACCTTGCTGTATCGGTACTCACACACAACACAGAAGAACTTGGAAGAATCAGCGGCAATCATCCCGGGGAAAAGCCCTACAGACTTTTCAACTGGATGGGTTCTGGCGAAATTATTCCTGGAATTATCCAGCTGGCTGAAGACACTGAAAACGCCGACCACGACTGCGGCGAAACAGGTGTGCCATGCGTATTGCTTGTGGAAGATGATGTTCTTTTCTACTCCAAATACCTGCACCAGGGAATGCGGGAAATACACATGAAATCCCGCCGGATTCTGGAACAGATGGAATCACAGACCATGCGTAAACTGAAGAGCAGAGCAAGAACAAAAGTTCTTCTTGCTGTAAATATGGAACAGGCTGAAGAAATTCTGAACCACTTCAGCAACTCGCTTGTCGGGGTAATTACCGATATGAGATTTAATCAGAAGAGCATTCATGAAAAAAACGCCGGGTTACATCTGATAGAAAAGATACGGGCAAAGAATCCCCTTGTTCCAATTGTTCTGCAAACCAGTGAATCAGAAGGAGAGATTATTGCGAAAGAGCTTGGAGTAGGCTTCCTCAACAAACAATCACCAACTCTTATGGCTGACTTCAGCAAAGCTCTGGTGGATTTCCTGGACTTTGGTGACCTTCGTATTAAAGGCAAAAATGGTAAAACTCTGAGGAGAATATCAGGTATCAGAGAGTTAAGCATGGTCCTGGACAAACTTCCAGATGAGTCGATCGCAAAAATCTGGCGGTCAGGCCAGCTATCCAGATGGATAAAGATTCAGACAGAACTGGAACTTGTAGAAACCATGGCAGAATGCGTCAAAGAGGATTACACAGATGAAGAGATCAAACAGTCTCTTGTTGCCGCTGTGAGATCATGGAATTCAAACCAGCGGAGAGGCTATGTGGTTCCCTACAGCAGATCCTTTCACGAAGAAGATCTTGTCTTCAGCCGTCTGGGCAGCGGTTCAATGGGAGGCAAAGGCAGAGGACTTGCATTTGTTGACAGAGTTCTGGCAGCCAACCTGGGAGAAAACGCGTTTAAGAAGGTAACCGTTTCAATTCCCAGTACTTTGATAATAACCACCGAGTTCTTTGACGAATTCATGAAGATGAACAAACTGCATCAGTTTGCAATCGAGTGTGAAAATGACAGCCGGATCCAGAGAACATTCCAGAAAGCCTCACTTCCCCCCACTATTCTGGGAGACTTGAGAGATTATGTTAAAACTGTTACCACACCGCTGGCGGTTCGTTCATCAAGCCTGTTGGAGGATGCTATATACCAGCCCTTCGCAGGTATTTACGCCACAAAGATGCTTCCAAACAACTCCAGAAGTCTGGCATTGAGGTTCAAGCAGCTTTCCAGTGCGATAAAATTTGTTTACGCTTCAACATTCATGCAATCCGCTAAATCTTACATCAAGGCAACCGGCCACCGGGTTGAAGAAGAAAAAATGGCAGTGCTTCTTCAAAGAGTGGCAGGCAGACAACACGGAAACCTGTTCTACCCGCATTTTTCCGGCGTTGGGCGATCCTATAATTTCTATCCTGTAGGTTCGGCAAAACCTGAAGATGGTGTTGTGAATGTTGCGCTTGGCCTGGGAAAAACCATCGTAGACGGAGGAGTATCTCTAAGGTTTACCCCTGATTTTCCAAGGGTATTCCCACAGTTTGGTACAATAAAAGACATGATGAATAATTCTCAGAAACAGTTTTTTGCCGTTCAGCTGGACAGTAATTCATGGGGTTCAAATCTGGAAGAAGATCAGTATGTAACTTCCCGCAATCTTGCAACGGCTGAAAAAGATGGAACCCTCGAGTTTCTGGGCTCAACTTATGATGCTCCCAACGACCGCGTGATGGACGGGATCACAACACCGGGACCAAGAGTTGTGAGCTTTGCACACATACTGAAAAACAAAGTTTTCCCCCTTGCCGATATAAGCAACTTTCTTCTGAAGATGGGTGAAAAGGCCATGGGCTGTTCTGTTGAGATAGAATTTGCCGTAACTCTCGGCAGGAATCGTGCGCTGCCGGCCCATTTCAGTCTTCTACAGATAAGACCAATGGTTGTAAACAACGACCTTGTCAGTATTGATCTGGAGACTCTTGACAGTGACAACCTGCTGTGCGCAACAGATACCGCTCTTGGTAACGGTACCATCCGAAACATTACCGATGTGGTTTACATCAAGCCGGACAGTTTCACAGCGTCAAAGACAAAAGAAATAGTAAAAGAGGTTGAGACACTTAACAATACACTGCGTGATTCTGGCAGGCCTTTTGTTCTCATCGGACCTGGAAGATGGGGGTCATCTGACTCCTGGCTGGGTATCCCTGTCACGTGGAGTCAGATAAGCGATGCAAAAGTAATTGTTGAAGCAAGCCAGAAAAACATGAACATTGATCCCTCTCAGGGCTCTCACTTTTTCCAGAATATGACTTCCCTTGGTGTGGTCTACTTCACTGTGCCATACAACAGAAAAGGGTCTTTCGTTAACTGGAACCTGTTGAATTCCATGAAAACAGTTTCTGATACACACTACACCAGGCATGTGTCTTCGGATAAACCCTTAAAGGTTATGGTGGATGGAAGAACGGGAAAGGGTGTAATGCTGATCTGCTGAATCAGTTTTAGAAAAACCTGGAAACCTTTGCGTAAACTGTGAACTCCGGGTCTTCTTCACCTTCGCTGACCTCTCCAACAAGGAAGTGGAACCAGCTGCCGGGAAGATACTCCCAGCTGTACAGAAGATTAACCCAGATGTTGTCATTTGTGCTCGAAGAGGATTCAGTGTCCCATACTCTTTCAAACCTGGACATCTGTCCGTTGAATCTGATTCTCATCAGTGGTGTTACCATGTACGAAGCGGTAATACTGAGAGACTTCCAGTCAGAAGAGGTGTTCTCCCAGCTCTCTTCCGACCAGTTGTAGCTTGTAGCCGGTTTCTGTATACGCATTGATGGCTCTATATCAAAAGACAGAACCGGCGTTGGTTTTATCATGATCCCTGTTGAAAACCTTCTTGTCCATGAATCGAGATAGACACTGCGACTGGCACTTGCCCAGCCGGCAACTGGCTTTCTGAAGTCGGTAGACACGGAAACTCCTCCAGAGAATCCGCCATTGTACCATCTTCCTTCGGGCCCCTCGTATCTGTCGAACGAACGGTCAATGTAGTTGGCCCAGCAGTTCATGTGATACCTGCTTACCGTTGATCCCCCAAGCCACATGTTAACTCCGCTTCCGGTATTCCGGTCTGAAGAATCCAGACTGTAACTGGAACCCAGCCCCAGCCACACACCGCTCATGAAACCTGAATCAAAATCGCGGGAGATATCTGTATCAAACGAATACGAGGTTACCCCGTTACCCTGCATGTAACCCATGAACGAAGGGTTAAAATTGTCACCGGACTTGCTTGCTGAAATACTCATATCGAAATATTCCCGATTGTATCCGGCTTCAACACGGAAAGCAGCATTCTCTGATTCTTCCTGAAATCTGTTCCAGGTAAGACCGAGTTCTCCCTCAAACTCAAAATATTCCTTCACGGTAGCCATTCCACTGAAAGAGGCGGATCTTCCAAACACGTACTCGCCTCCGCCCTGACCGGGAACATCCACACTGGTAGCAGAAATTTTCATCCAGTTGCCCGGACTGAATTCCTCAAGCAGAGAACCAATTCCGTATGAAGTTGAAGATTCCACAAGCATTGTATCAGCTTCCCAGACCCTGTCGGTAATCACCTCAAGAAAACCGTAACGAAGCTTACCGGAAGTACCTGTAACCTTCGCCCCACCAAGGATGGGGATCAACTCTCCATTCATGGCTACCGATCCAATGTTTCTGGAGTAAAACATATTGAAAGGCATCTCAAATATCTCCGTGCCCTCCATAAAAAACGGTCTCTTTTCTCTCAGCCACGGTGCCCAGTGCGAGATATTTCCCTGATCCGCATCAGACTCTACCTGACCAAAATCCGGCAGAACTGTAAGGTCGAGCACTGACTGCATGGAAAGGGGCACCTTAATATCCACTCCGGCACTTCCCCACGGGTTGCTGAACAGGCTTTCATCACCGGTAAACTGCAGCCTCCCTGCAACAAACGGGCGTATTTCCACCCGATGCTTTTCAGGAAGATTACACAGACCGGTAAGATCGGCAAAACAGGAAATATCTACGTCTCCTCGTTCTTTCATCCTGAAAAGGTACCCTGTTTCGTTGGAATAGGAAACCCTTCTTCCGAAGTTAACACCCCAGATCTGCTCCTCCGCAGACGAATACCTGAGAACCGAAAATGGGATAGCCACCTCAGCCGTCCACCCGGAATCACACACCGTAGCGGCGGAACTCCACACGGCATCCCAGTTCATGTCGTAACCTGCGACTTCGGTTACTCTGTAATCCAGCTGAACACCGTCCACTGTAACCACAAACACAAAACAGTTGGCATTGTCATCAAAGGTGTCGAGGTAGATATAGAATTTGTCCACCGGCTGGTCATCATCCCTTGCACCGACCTGGTGTATTATTCTGGATGGATCGTTGTCATGCATAAAAGCACAGACGTACAGATTGTGTTCATCGTAGGCTAGTTTAATGTCCGTCAGCTGAGAGAGAGGAACATCTGTTCTTGGCTGAAAAGCGGTAAACTCTCCCCCGAAGAAGGCTGACTCCTGCCAGCACTGGTCGTTCAGCACTCCATCGATCACCGGAGCGTGCTCAGTTTTTTCTACAGAAACACCACACAATGCCACAAAAAGAAGCAGTAAATTCATGGTGGCATTATTACGGCAAAACGAAAAATGTCAAGTTTCCCGGAGCACAGATGGAAACAGGATTCAGTCGAAGGAACAATGAACCAGGCCCCCGGGTAAAGGTAGATACAGTCTGTACAGGAGGTGCAATGAGATTTCCAGCTCTTTTTATTATTCTGTCTGTGTTGTGTTTCGCTGCATGCTACAATGCAGGTCCTTCATCTCCTGATTTCTTTATCACATCAATTGAATTTACGGGAGACTCCACAGGACTCGATTCTCTGTCCAGGGGTGCAGCATCTGTTCCCTATTGCGCATTTACAATTGAATGGAACGCGCCCCTGCCCGATACCAGATTTGAGTACAGGGTGTACAGAAGTCTGGAACCGGGGATTGAGAATAACCCTGAAAGTGCGGAGGAACTCACTGTACTTCTGAGTACTTTGTGGGTTGACTCAGATGAACTCGAATGGAACACTGATTACTACTACGTCGTTAAGGCGATACCTTCCCGGGGCGGTGACAAATGGAGCAATGAGGTTGTTGTTCAGACTCCCGCTTCTCCTTTTCCTGCTCCTGGAGAACTCTCTTACCAGAAGTTTCTTTTTAAGAACTGCCTTCTTTCGTGGGAGGCCTGTTCCGACAGCACATTCCAGTCAGCCTGTCTGCTGAGATCCTGGCAGGAAGATATTGAGCACTCCAACTATCCAAGGGATACACTGCTGATTACAACAGATCACAGTGCGGGCCAGTTCTCTGATTCCACCATCACAGACAGATTTCCAAGGTACTATGTGCTGGCAGTGAGCGCCGGAGAAGATATCGTCTCCTACAGCAACGAAGTCTGTTTTACTCCAGGAGCTGATATTCCGTGGTTCCTGGACAGGAATTTTGGAATATATGAAGCTAATGTCATCGACTACACTGATTTTGGACTGGTATCCAGGGATTCCCGCAGAGTGTATTTTCACTACTGGAATGATTACTATAATTCCGGCACCGTAAGAGGCATTGACGCCGTTTCCGGCAATTACTTCGGGTCCATGAACTACCATCGTATTTTCTGTCTGGCTGAAAGACCAGATGGCTCTGTACTTGTTACTTATATGAACAGCGACCAGAGTTACCATATGTGTAATATTTCAGAAGATATTTCCTGTGTACTCCAGACAGCTGACTTTGACCGGGCTTTGAGTTGTGTGTTCGAAACTCCTGCCGGAATTCTCTGCTCGTCAGAAAACAAGGCACTGGTGCTCGATCCCTCTTCCTTTGAGGTAATCGATTCCATACCTTATGAATTTACCTCCGCGGTCTCATTCGATAACCTTAACAGGTCGTTTGTTTTGACGGGTTCGGGAGTAAAAGCTCTCACAAGCTCCAGCCTTGAATATCTGGGGACTATCAATGGCTCATACACAAATATTCAGGCTGGTCTGGACGGGAACCTTTACTGCTTTAGCGAAACCGGGGTTGAATGGTATAATGCGGAAGACCTCAGTTTTCAGGGCAATTATGCTTTTCCAGCAAACACCAGGGGCGCCGCCGTTCTGCCTGGAAGAGAATATCTGGTCTATCTGTATCATCGAACAGATGTTGCAGAAGATTACTCACTGGACATTTATGACATGCAAAACGGGGAATTTATGGGCACGGTCGGGGGAGTGCCCAGCTTGATTGGCTGGGGTGTATTCCTGTATCCTTCCAGGGACGGAGATTTTTTGTGGGGGTTTCTCAGCGGAAATGCCTGCTCAACCATCGATTGTTTCAGTGTAACTCTGTAGATCCAGCTGTCGGAATACAGATAGTGAATTGTTTAGATACGCAATGCACTTTTGTCGATGCCGGTTTAAACGCGACATCTTTCCCGTAGTCCTTCTAACCTCCCTGTACTTCGCTAAAAACAATCATCGCATCAGAATCTATATTGTTGCTGTAAAGCATGATACAATGCTTATGTAGAATTGATGCATTTGTTCAGGATATTTTCCCCGTAAAAGGGATTTTTTACCAATACAAAAATGATACTATTGTTGTACATCTTGCATTGCAGTATGTTGCGCCTGCCTGGGGGGGGGTAATATGAATGCAGTTAAAATAGTAAATATTTCCCTTAGAACACACGATTCCTATGGAAGATCTCACATAGAGTTTGTTGACGGGCATGGTAACAGCAGACTTGGATACATTCTTCCAGAAAACACACAAGTACGCTATCTGGACGCTGTCTATGATAGAATCCGTGGTACAAAGGGCATTATCATCCCTGACGGGATAACAGAATTGAAAGACGGCAGCTGGTGTCTTTCTGTTAGAAGCACCGGATTTTCACCTCCGAAAGAAACACTGACTCTTTCAAAGCTTATCAAACCGCTCAAGGCTCTTCACGATACCGGAATGAACCATCTCTCTATTGATGAACACTGTTTTGTCGCTGACAATACTACGGTTTCACTGATATTCTGGGGAGATGGACTCCTGTCTGTTCATCGGGATGCACCCAGCGAAGTTAAAGCCGGAGGTGTTCCAGGAGTGTTTTCAGATCTGTTTATGCTGGCGTCTGTAGCTCTGAAGATGAACTGGATCAGAGAACCTGACGATGCGAGAGACGCAAACGCTCTGTTCAGCAACAATCTCCAGACCAGATTGAAGACGGCGGTGAAATACGGATACAAATTCAGCACACCAAAACTTCCAGAAGCTATAGAGCCTGCCCCTGGAGTAAGCACAGTACAGGGTGGAAGCTGGCAGAGCCGGGATATCTATGTTAATCAACTCACAGGTATTGCGGAGAGGAAGGGCTGGCTGTGCAGGGTAATACGCTGCGCCGCAGGAGAACGGAACAGGCCGCTGCCCGATGTTCCGGCTGGAACTTTTACCGGCTCTCCAGGAGATCTTCTTGAGAACACTTTTGCCGGAAAGAAAGGGATAGAAAAACTCCTGATAGTGCAGGATCTCACTGCAGACCAGGCGGACTTTGTTGCCATTCTCAAGCAGATGGCCCGGTTGATCCCTTCCGGCCTTCGTATGGTTATCTGCGGCGCATCCGTTCCTGATGTGTTCCAGGCAGAAAAGCTTTTGCTTCCCGGAGATACAGATTCAGCTGTGGATGTTCCTCTGGCTGATATACCCGCCGGAATTACCGTAAGCGGAACAGGTCCCTCGTGGTACGGACCGAGAGGCCGAGTTACGGCAGAGCAGTCCGCAGATATGAACAGGCCTTTCTTTTCGGAAAAAACTCTGTTTGCGGAAGGAGCCTGGCGGCACACGGCGGCACTGCCAGGTATTAAAGAAAATGACAGCAAAGCGGAAAGCCTGTTTATGCTTGGCCGATATTCCGAGTCTCTCAAGTGTGTGTCCAGCTCAAACCATACTCTCAAGGGGAAAATCCTGATTGCACTGGGCAGATTTGAAGAAGCTGCCCGTCTGCTTGAAGGTGAAGATAAACCATCTCTCATGGCTGAAGCCTGCCTTGGTAAGGGCGACGTACACAGGGCACTGGAAGTTCTGCAAAACAGTTCCGACCCGGAAATACTGCCTATGCTGGCAAAACTGCTTGACCTCACCGGTTCACCGGCATCTGCTTTTCTTCCTCTGAAGCAGAAACTGAAGGATGCCACCGGGGCAGAAAGGGTAAATATTTACTGCGCCCTGAGAAATCTTGAAATGCGTCTTGGACTGTACGAGGACGCGCTTGAACACGCTGAGGCGGCTGTTCTTCTCGCAAGGGGACTCACAAGTATTTCCCTGCTGGTAAAGAGCCTTCAGGAAAGAGGGAGAACACTCCAGAACACAGGTTACTGGCAGGAGGCTCTGGAAGACTACAAAACAGCTGTTCGGTTTTACGACGAGAATATGCTCTCCTTTTCGAGACCACCCCACATAGACCTGTATGTAATGCAGCTTAAAATGGGACGAATACGGGAAGCCGGAGAAACACATACCAGGCTTGCAAAACTGCTGAAAACAGGGGGAAAACTTTCCAGCCAGATGCTGAATATGCTGGAAGCATACCGCGGGGTTCTACTTGGAAGCGGAGAAAAGTCACTCCCCAGTGCGTTGAAAGCAGCCTCGGAAGCTCACCTTTACGGGCTGGAACTCTACTACGGGCTAAGTACCCTGTATGCAGGTCAGCTCTATATCCAGTCAGGTGATATTTCAAGGGGAACAGATCTCCTGAACGAAGCAAGATCCAGAGGACATGTCCTTGGAGACAGACACCTGGTGTGTCTGGCGGAGATTGAATTACTCCTGCAGCAGAACTGCCCGGACCTGTCGGAGAGCAGGATCAGTGAAATTACCGTTGGGCTCCCGGAAGAGCTGGCGGTTCTGCAGATAATTTCAGGTAAAGAGAGGGAAAAAGGATTCGAAGTACTTCTGGGCATGCCTTCTCCACTGCTGGCATGCAGACTGGCAGACAAATGCGGACAACCCGACAGCCCGGTGTATAGAAAAAGCCTGCTGAAATACAGAGAAGACATTCTAAGTCAGCTTACACCAGAAGAAAAACAGGATTACAGCAATCTATTTTCATCAGTGTGGCCCTCTGCTTTACATGAATCATTCAAGCCTCAGAATTTTACCGAAGAAACTCTGAGAACAGTTTCCAGATGGATACAGAACTATCTTGAAGGAGAATCAGACCTCCCCGATCTCACAACAGCACTGAACCTTGAGGAAATCAGTTCCGTACCCGGACCGGCTGCCTCAAAGGTTCCAGGCGCTGTACCTCTGTACTGTTCCGGTAGTCTCGCCGCTGATATTGCTCCTTTTCTGGAACCTGTAGCTGCAGTAATTACCGCAGTGCCGTTTTCCGGGAAACCGGCTCCAGAGAAAGACAGACTTTCTCTGGAAATAGCAGGCGAATCCGACAGAATAAAAAGCATCAGAACGGAGATAAAAAGAGCAGCACCTGAAGATGCCGCAGTTTTCATCACCGGAGAAACAGGAACAGGAAAAGAGCTTTGTGCAAGAGCAATCCATTCCAGAAGCGGAAGAAAGCACGGCAGTTTTGTGCCTGTTGACTGCGGAGCCATACCGGAAGCACTTATGGAATCTGAATTCTTCGGAGCGGCCAGAGGTGCTTACACCGGGGTTAACTACTCGAGAAAAGGCCTTCTGGAAGAAGCCGACGGGGGGACTCTGTTTCTCGATGAGATAGGAAATCTGCCTCTTCTTATGCAGGCAAAACTGCTTAGAGTCCTTGACAGCGGTGTATTCAGACGACTCGGAGAAACCATAGAGAGAAAAACTGATTTCAGACTTGTTACAGCTACGAATGCCAACATTGCAGAACAACTGGCAAAAGGTTCTTTCAGAACAGATCTCTACTACCGCATTTCGGTAATCCGTATTTCTCTACCGCCACTCCGGGACAGACTGGAAGACATCCCGCTTCTAATCCCCCTGTTTACTTCAAAAAAAATAAGCGGTGGAGCTCTTCAGCTGCTTTCATCTTACAGATGGCCTGGAAACATCCGGGAACTTTCCAATGTTATGAAAAGAGCGTCAATAGCAGCTCGGGGAGACACTGTCAGGAGAAGTAATATCGTGCTGGGCGATATACATCCAGACGATTCCGAAACCCTTACTCTTCACGAAGCTATCAAAAGACACATCAGACACACCGTTGAATCATTTGGAGGAAGCAGGTCAAAAGCGGCAAAAGCACTGAAGTGCGATCCCAAAACACTTCGTAAGTACCTTTCTGAAGATGACAGGAACAACACGGAGAAATGAAGCCTTAACCTGTAAAACTGAAGTGTAGCAGGTTATACTATCAGCTGGAATGGAGGTGTTCTGATCAAACTGCGTATAATTCTGATGGTTACGATGCTGGTATTATCTGCATGCGGAAGCAGCGGAGCCACGGGACCTTCCGGTGGTAACGGTTTCACCGTCCATGAAGACATATCTGTAACGGTCTTCTGGATTGGCGAAGAGGGAAATGAAGAGAACGGATACATTCCCAATCTGCAGAGCACATGGGACGACAACTGGATCGAACACTATGGCGGTATCGACGACCCTGAAAACAGAAACGGTTTCTTCCCTGCCGAGTTCACCCCCCTCGAAAACCCTTTTTACTTTGCACTGCCCTACAGTGATTTTGATGACGACGGCAACAGAAAGAACACCGCTTACGATGTTGTGTACTGGGCAGGAGATTCCGTTTGGGAACCGCTTGAGTCCATGTGCAAAAACAGGTGGATAATGGTTGTATGGAATGGAAAAACTGCTTACGCACAGTGGGAAGATGCCGGACCTTTTGGAGAAGACGACTTCCCCTATGTTTTTGGAAATACTGATCCCGCGAATTCCATAAATGACGGTGCCGGTCTTGATGTGTCTCCGGCAGTACGGGATTATCTCGGTCTTTCAGGACTGGATCAAGTAAACTGGCGGTTCGTAGAACCGGACAGCGTTCCAGACGGACCATGGAAGTCAGTTGTAACAGACTCTGATATCTGCTGGGAGTAGGCTGGCAGCACGGCCTGTGCGCATTTTTTACTGCCTTTCCCACTAAGTGGGAGCAGAGAAACAACAGGTAACTTTCTGACTGTGATTTACACCGGGATGGCATGATTTCCCGGTAATTGATATGGTTCCAGTGTTTCAAACTCTGCCAGACCTGCTGTTTCAGAACAGAATCGTTCTGAAACAGGCAGACAGACACAGGGTGAATAGTTCCTGACACATTGGATCACTTGATACGGTGTTGTTTATCTGTTTGGAGATAGATTGTTTGCTAAAGTCCGGATACAACGATCATGGGCGGTCTTCGTTAAAAGCAATCTTACATGGCTTATTTTCATTCTTATTGCAGGCCTGGTTTCAAGAGTTCCTCATCTTCTGTCGTTTTTGTCTCTCTCCACGGAAACAGCATTGACCTACTTCCCAACGCTGGCATCCGCCAGATTCGAGCAATGCGCAGTAGCTCTTATAGACGGAACGCAAAGTGGTGACGCATTTTCATATGCCAGCCCGCTCTATATACTGTTTCTCGTACCACTTTACGCTGTCGGCATTACCAATACAGTTGTATTTCTGCTGCAAAGTATCACAGGCATTGTTTCAGCAATTCTTGTATTCATTACCGCACGTCAGCTAAAAGCGTCAAAGGCAGTTGCGTTTTCAGGCGCAATTCTATGGCTTTTTTATGCTCCGGCTGCTTTCTATGAAATGACACTGCTGCCAGTTGCCATCTTATCACTTCTGGTATCTGTCTGGGGTCTTCAGGAATTGAACAATGACAAGACAAATACAATGTCTTTCATGCAGGGTGTTGTCTCAGGTTTGATAGCTGGCCTTCGTCCTCCATTTGTTATCTTGGGTGTCTTCTCCATTGTTAGATCAGCTGGACAAAAGTCATTTGCTTCCTCTTTGTTTAAGCTGCTGGGGTTACTTCTACCGCTGCTTATTCTATGCTTCTACCATTCTTATCAGGGAGGAGGCTTCACCCCATTTGCATCCTCAGCAGGTTTGAACCTTGTGCTGGGTCACGCTGAAGGGGCTTCCGGTTATGGACCACCGATTGCAGAATACGGTCTTATTGAGAACCCGTCGGAAGACATTCACCAGGTTGCGGCAAGGATTGCTGCTGAAAATGGAGCAAACACTCCATCTGAGATAAATTCTTTCTGGATGGAAAAAGCAGTAAACTGGATACTGAGTAATCCCGAAAGCGAACTTGAAATGCTGGGAATAAAACTCGGAGCATTCTTTGGTTACAAGCCCTACGATACGTATTTCGATCTCGACAGAGATATAGAAAACGATCGATCGTTGAAACTGCTGTTTGTTCCAAGGTACATTCTTATAGCGTTTATTTCGGCAGGACTGATATCTTTTTTGATGTTTGATAAAAAGAACAGATTCCTGGCACTGCCGGTAATAATCGCTCTGGCGGCATCTCTTGGGTTTGTGCACTCGGAACGATACCAACTTCCTTCTGTACCTGTCACTCTGGCAATTTCTTCCTACGGAATACAGCTTCTGTTTTACAATTTGAAAACTGCTGATCGAAAAAGGGCTATTGCTTCAATCCTGATTGCCATCGTACTCATGATACCTGGCCGGCTCTGGCAGGTTCCAGAAATCCCGCAGGGTCAGTATCTGTACAACAGGGCAGCAAAAGCGTACAACATGCGTAATTATTTGCTAGCACTTACTCTTTTCGAGGAGTCTATCGAAACTTCACTTCCTGGAAGTACTACTGCCATATATGCGAGGATGGAGGCCCTTCGTATCTCTCAGGCCTTAAATCTAGAGGACAGGGTCACTCTTCACACTGAACTGCTTCGAATGGAACTGGACCGCGTTCCAGACAGCCCCTGATCCCTTCCCGGAACAGCAGAGTGCAGCTTCTGTAAAACTGTTCCATACCAGGTTATACTACCTGACCGCAGCTTGTTTCCGGGATATCGTGGCGCGTTCTCTTTTTGTATTCCAGCTGAAGGTTCAGACAAAACAAAACTCTTTGGGCGAAAATATGAACAATGAATTGCTGCCGCTCCTGGAAGTAATGAAGTATTTCCGGGCGATCCACATCATGGCAATGCTTCTTCTCGGTTTCGGTTTTCTCATGGTTTTCGTCAAGAAGTACGGCCGATCCGCACTTACTGCCACCTTTCTTCTGGTAAGCGTTTCAATACCTCTGTACCTTCTGAAAGACAGCTACGGAATACTTGGCGGTGCAGCCTCTCCCATGGACAGTCTTATTCTCGCAGAGTTTGCTGCGGCCAGCCTTCTTATAACTACAGGAGCTGTTCTGGGAAGGCTGAAGATGTGGCAGTACATACTGCTCGGCCTTCTGTTCGTTCCATTCTACGCCTTCAACGAGTGGCTGCTTCTCTCAGACGGTCTTGGTTTTGTAACACCTGGCAGTTTTGTTGACACAGGCGGTTCAATAGTAATTCATGCTTTTGGTGCACTTTTCGGTCTGGTGGCAGCTTTTTCTCTGACAACAAAAAAATTTCCGCACCACTTGAGGCAGACGCGGTAAGCGACCGTTTCTCTCTTCTGGGAAGTATGGCCCTGTGGGTGTTCTGGCCATCTTTCTGCACAGCGCTTGTTGCTGTTGAAAACATTCCTATGACAGTTGTTAATGTTATACTGGCTCTGTCAGGGTCTACCATCGCTACTTACTTCGTTACCGTAAAACTTCGTGGAAAAATATCCGCTGCCGACATTGCAAATGCCGCTCTTGCCGGTGGTGTTGCCATAGGCTCCACGTGTGACAGAGTTCCCCCTGCCTACGCATTCGTGATCGGGATACTTGCCGGACTTCTTTCAACAATAGGATTTGCCGCTATTCAGGAGCGTTTGCAGAAGTTTATCAAAAAGATCGACACATGCGGTGTTTTGAACCTGCACGGTCTGCCCGGTTTGTTCGGCGGATTGCCGTTGACGGTATCAGCAGGTCAAATCAGATCAAGGGCATTCTTATCACTGTGGTATTTTCGATCATCTCCCTTACTGGAACAAGAAAGATACTTTACACTGATGAGGAGAAGTTTCTTCTCGACTGATACGGCATGGAGGATCTCAAGGCACCGGCTGATCAGCTGGTGCCTTTTCAGTTACATACCAGCAGCACCTACCACGGCTGAAAACCGGTCCGTATTTTGTGGTTTCACAATACTTGACCAGAAAGATGTTCTGACATATTGTGCCTCATACTGTTTTCCGGGAACTTGTCTGTAATGATACACTGGTGTGTGCAGGTCTCCGCAAACTTGTGTGGCGGTGTTCCAGACAGATTACAGTACGTGCTCCGGTAATACCATAAGTG